>JBEVMS010000096.1:0-14005 GCA_040508515.1 Dyella sp.
TGCCCTAGCGCGACCATGGCCCCGACCAGCACAATACCGTGGATGAAATTGGACCCGGACATCAACGGCGTATGCAGGATCACCGGCACTCGCGCGATGATTTCGTATCCGGTGAACGCAGCCAGCATGAAGATATACAGCGCCATCAAACCATCAATCATCACCGTACCCCTAGGCCATGGACACTGCCCGGCATCCTACCCGCGCCGGTCAACCCGCGCGAGGGTCCCGCGTTGAAGGTGGAAGACCCATCGATGGAGCCTGAGGATGCCAGCCCCGACCCATTGGACGCGGATGCCATGAACGCCGTCGTCGGTAGCTTGGACGACACGCTGTCGGCGCAGGCCACGCCGGCCACGTTGGATGCTTTTTTGGCGCAGATCGAGCGGCGCGCCTTTCGCATGGCCGAGCTGCACCTGGGTCACCGCGAAGAAGCACTGGACGCGGTGCAGGACGCCATGCTGCGGCTGGTCAAACACTATCGCGGCCGGCCGGCCGAGGAATGGACCCCTTTGTTTTGGGGCATCCTGCGCCGACGCATCGTCGATCTGCAGCGTCGCCGCAAGGTGCGCTCGATCGTGGTGGGCTGGCTCGGCGGCGGGCATGACGACGATGGCGACGAGTTGCCCGCGTGGGAGCCCGCCGATCTCAACCCCGGCCCGCTGGACCGTTTGCAGGATGCCAAGTCCTACGCCGATCTGGCCGCCGCGGTGAAAAAATTGCCGCAACGTCAGCGCGAGGCGTTCATCTTTCGCATGCTGGAAGGCTTGGATGTTGCCGAAACCGCGCAGGCGATGGGATGTTCGGAAGGTAGTGTGAAAACTCATCTGTCGCGTGCCATGCAGCATCTGCGTGCCCAACTGGAGGATTGGCGATGAATTCGCCCGACAAACACAACCCACAGCGCGCCCGTGCCCTGTTCCATGAGGCCAGCCGGCGACTGGACCCCACCACCGCGGGACGTCTGCGCGCCGCGCGCCGTACCGCGCTGGAGGCCGCGCGTGCGCCGCGCCATTCGGTGCTGAGCCGCATGCTGCTGCCGACCGGTGCCTTCGCCGTGCTGATGCTCGCCTCACTGATGCTGTGGCAACCAGGCCAGCATGGCACCTTGCCGTCCGCCGGACTGTCCAGCACCAGCCAGAGCAGTGCCGATCTGGACAACGACTTGCCGCCCGATCCGGACACCGCTGACCCGCACCTCTATCAAGACCTCGATTTCTATGGCTGGCTCGCCGCCAGCGACACCTCGCGGCCAACGAACCGCTAAACCATGCGCGCATCCCGTCTGATCTGTTCTCTCCTCCTGGCTTGCGGCCTGGGCCTAAGCGTGGCTGTGCCAGCGCAACAACCGACGCCGCCCGCTGGCGGCAGCGATGCGCGCGCCATGCCCCCGCCGCGTAGTTGGAGCAGCCTGGATCCGACCCAGCAGCAGATGCTGGCGCCGTTGCAAAAAGACTGGGACACCTTGTCGCCGCGGCGACAGGCACGTATGGCCGAACGCGCCGCGCGCTGGGCACTGCTGCCGCCGGACAAGCGCGAAGAAATCCGCCAGCGCGTCGCGCAATGGCAGGCGATGACGCCGGCCCAGCGCGAGCAGGCGCGCGACAACATGCGCAAGTTCCACGAACTCAGCCCGCAACAGCGCGAGCAGTTGCACGCGGCGTTCGCGCGCTTCCAGCAGTTGCCGCCGCAAAAACGCGATCAACTCATGCAGCAGTGGCAAGGCCTGAACCGCCAGCAGCGCCAGCAATGGATCGAGCATCTGGGGCCCGATGGCGTGGTCCCGCCGCCACCCGAGCGTGGCGCAGCGTCGGGCGCTCAGCCGACGACGGACGACGACGGCTTCTGACTTAACGCCCCGCCAATCGGGGCGTTTTTGCTCAGCTCAGCAAGCGCCGCTCTCCCGCGTGGGTGACGCAACTGCGCGCCACCAGCTCGTCGTCGAAATCCAACCGCAGCAGCTCGGCGTCGCCCAGCAGCTCGGTGAAATTGTAGATATTGCGCGCCAGCATCTCCGACGCATGCAGCGGTGCGCCCGCCGGCAAATTGAGCGGCCCCAGGATGCTGACCCCGCCATGTTCAATGCGCTGCCCCGGCACGGTCAGCGCGCAATTGCCGCCACTCTCGGCGGCCAGATCGACGATCAGCGCGCCGGGCTTCATCGTCGCCAGCATCGCCTCGCTGATGATCCGCGGCGCCGGCCGACCCGGCACCGCCGCCGTACTGACCACTACGTCGATCGACCGCAAATGTTCGCCAAGCGCCTGTTGCTGGGCGGCGCGTTCCTCCGCGCTGAGTTCGCGCGCATAGCCGCCGCTACCGGCCGCGCTGACGCCCAGCTCGACGAAGCGCGCGCCCAGCGATTCGACTTGTTCGCGGGTTTCCGGACGCACGTCGTAGCCTTCGGTTTGCGCGCCAAGCCGCCGTGCGGTGGCGATCGCCTGCAAGCCGGCCACGCCGGCACCGATCACCAGCACGCGCGCCGGCCGAAGGGTGCCGGCGGCGGTGGTCAGCATCGGGAAGAATTTCGGCGCCGCCTCGGCGGCGATCAGCATGCCGCGGTAACCGGCCACCGCCGCTTGTGAGCTGAGCACGTCCATCGCCTGCGCGCGGGTGGTTCGCGGCAGCAGTTCCAGCGCGAACGCGCTCAAGCCCTGCGCGGTCAACGCCGCCAGCCGATCCTCTGCGCCGTGCGGGCGAAGCTGACCGACCACCACCGCGCCTCGGCGCAACTGCGCGTACACCGTGTCGTGCGGCGGCAGCACGCACGCCAGCAGATCGGCCTGCGCCAGTACTCGCGCGGCAGCGGCGAACTCGACCCCGGCGTAGGCCGCGTCAGGAAAGCCCGCCGCGATACCGGCGCCCTCCTCCAGCACGACCCGCAGGCCGCGCGCCAGATATTTTTTGGCCATCTCCGGGGTGATCGCCACCCGACGTTCCAAGGCAGCAGTTTCGCGCAAGGCAGCTACACAGATCGGCATCGGCTTTCCTTGAAAGGCATCGGCCACGGCTGCGGGCATCCTAGCCGATGGTTCACCGCCTGCGGTGCTTGTCGCACGACCGCAAGGGCGGGTTAGACTGACCCACCGGCCGGTTGCCTCCTACCGAACCTGGGTCAGCGCACCGGAGACAACGATGTCCTCAGCAAGCCTCCAAACGCCGCATGCCGATCCGCTGCTCAACCTGGCCCGGCAAAGTCGCGAGGCCGCCTACGCGCCCTATTCGCGCTTTCGCGTAGGCGCGGCTGTGCTGACACACGACGGCCGCATGTTCGGCGGCTGCAATGTGGAAAACGCCGCCTACGGTCTGTGCAATTGCGCCGAACGTACCGCCTTGTTTTCCGCCGTCGCCGCCGGCTACGGCCCCGGTCAATTCCAGCGGATGACGGTGATCGGCGACACCCCTGAACCGATCAGCCCCTGCGGCGCCTGCCGTCAGGTGATGAGCGAGCTGTGCGATACCGACATGCCGGTGCTGCTGAGCAATCTCAAAGGGCTCACCCAGCACACCAGCGTCGGCGCGCTGCTGCCCGGCTCGTTCTCGTTGCCGGAACGCGACCTTGCCTGAACGCGTGGGCTGAACAAGCGCCCCTGCGGACGAGTCGCACGATCGCGTCGGGCTAGGTAGCATGCGGGTTTGTCTATGCAGGCCGTCCGATGTCCGACCCGCTCGCTTTTCTGTTGCAACGCCATTCCGCGCCTTCGCGCCAGCTCGCCGAGCCGGCGCCCACCGATGCGCAGCTGCGCCGTCTGCTGGAGGCGGCGATCCGCGTGCCCGATCACGGCAAGCTGGAACCCTTCCGCATTCTGAAACTGCACGGCGAAGCCAAGCTCGCGCTGGGCGAACGCCTCGCCGCCCTGGCGCATAAGCGCGATCCACAGATGTCCGAATCCAAACTGGAAAAAGAACGCAACCGTTATCGCTGGGCGCCGCTGGTGCTGGTAGTGATCGCGCGGCTGGCCACTGACAGCAAGGTGCCCCCGCTCGAACAACAACTCACCGCCGGCTGCGTGGCCTACAACCTGCTGCTGGGCGCGCAGGCACTCGGTTACGGCGCGCAATGGCTTACCGGCTGGGCCGCCCATGACAAAAACGCCGCCGCGCTTCTGGGCCTGGCCGACAACGAGCAGGTCATCGGCTTTGTGCACATCGGCACGCCGCAGATCGAGGTGCCCGATCGCGAGCGCCCATCGCTGGACCACGTGTTGAGCGTATGGACGGCCTGAACATACCGACCGCCCATCTGGTCGACGGAAGCCTGTATGTATTCCGCGCCTGGCATTCGATGCCCAACGAATTCTTCGATGCCGACGGTCGCGCGATCAACGCGGTGCATGGCTTCACCCGCTTCCTCTGCGAGCTGCTGGAAAAAACCCGCGCCGAGCACATCGCGGTTGCCTTCGACGCCTCGCTGACCACCTCATTCCGAAACGCGATCTACCCCGCCTACAAAGCCAACCGCGAACTGCCGCCGGTGGAGCTGGAATATCAGTTCGTGCTGTGCCGCGCGGTCACCGAAGCGCTGGGCATACGCGTGCTTATCGACCACAGCTACGAGGCTGACGACCTGATCGGCAGCGCCTTATGGAGCTTGCGCGGGCACGGCTTGCGCAGCGTGATCGTGTCGGCCGACAAGGACTTTGGCCAGTTGCTTGGCGACGCCGACGAGCAGTGGGACTACGCGCGCAACCTGCGTTGGGGGCCCGCGGGCGTGCACGAGAAACTGGGCGTGCATCCCCATCAGGTGGCCGATTATCTAGCGTTGTGTGGTGATGCGGTGGACAACATTCCGGGCGTGCCGGGCATCGGCGCCAAGACGGCGGCCGCCTTGCTCAGCCATTTTGGGAGCCTGGACGCGCTGTTGGAACGGCTTGACGAGGTGGCTTTCCTGCGCTTGCGCGGCGCCGCCAGTTGCGCCGCACGCCTGCGCGAGCATGCCGAACAGGCGCGGCTGTACCGGCAACTGACCCGGATCGCGCTAGATGCTCCGATCAATCCGACCCCGGCCGCCCTGCAACGGCTGTCCGGCGACGGCGATCGCCTGCAACACTTGTGCGAGCAGTTGCGGCTGGGTCCCCTCACGCGCAGCCGCATGCACGCCTTGCTGCGCTGAACACGCACGCGCGGTTGTGGACAACCGATCCGCGCGGCACCATCGCCGCATGCCCCAAGGAATCAAACCGTCATGACGCATTCCACCAGCAATCCGCCCAGCGACGCGCACGAGCCCGTGCAGACGTTACACGCCGGCAAGTGGCTAACCCTGCGCCAGCGGGGTCGCTGGGAATACGTTGAACGCAACCAGCCTGGCGGCGCGGTGATCATCCTGGCCGTCACGCCTGAGGACCACGTGCTGTTCGTGGAGCAATACCGCGTCTCGATCATGCAGAACACCATCGAGATGCCGGCCGGCCTGGTCGGCGATCTGGCCGATCAAGCCGACGAAGATGTGCTTCTGGCCGCGCAGCGCGAGCTGGAGGAAGAAACCGGCTACCGCTGCGAAAGGGTGGAGTTCATCCATCAAGGTCCGTCGTCTTCCGGCATGAGCACCGAGATGATCACCTTTGCGCGAGCGTGGGACTTGACCCGCGTCGGGCCCGGCGGCGGCGATGAAAGTGAAAACATCGTCGTGCACGAAGTACCTCGCAGCGAGGCCGGACGCTGGCTCTTCGAACGCGCCGCCGAAGGTTATTCGATCGATCCCAAACTGTTTGCCGGCTTATGGTTTATCGAGCACGGCAACGTGGCGACGATGGACACCAACGTGCATGGCGATGATTCGATCTGATCGCGTCTAAAGATTGACGCTAGCCCGCCGATACAGCTTGCAGACGTCTTATCAACGACGCCCTCAAGAACCGACGGACTGACTCATGAAAATTCTGCTCGCCTCGACCCTGTTGCTGTTGGCGCCGGTCGCCGCACGTGCTGCCTGCTCCGCCAGTGACTTCGCCATACAAGACTTCAAGATGAGTACGTCCGGCTCCGGCACCGGGCTGCACCTGAGCTTGAAAGGTAAAATCGTCAATCACTGCGCCACCGCGGCGGCCGGGCAAGTGAAGATCGAGGCCAAGGACGCCAGCGGCAACGTACTGGTCACCAAACAAGGTTGGCCTGCCGGTACCAGCAACATCGCGCCCGGCGACGGCGTCGATTTCGATCTGGGACGGCTGTTCCGTTATCAGCCGGAGATGCAGTCTTATACCGTGGGCATCGCCGAAGTGCGGACCTGGTAAACCCATGGAGGTCACGACCGGCGCCTTCCGGTCGCTGGTCACACACCGCTGATATTCACAGCCGCTCCCCGCGTTAGAGATCGTTGCAATCTCCCCAGCATCCGTGGTGCCGCGGCAACCGGATGCCCGACCAATGCATTTGACACGGCCGTCCGCATGAATCGCATCCTGCATCGCTATTTCCGCACGTTGGGTATCCGCTCCAAGCTGATCGGCGCATTTTCAATGTGCGCGGCGGTACTGCTGGCCCTGGGGCTGTTCGGTGTCTACCAGCAACAGCTAAGCACCGAGCGCGTGCGTTCCATTTACACCAACAACCTGCAGCCGATCCTGCTGATCAGTAAAACGCGCGACCTGCTGACGCAAAACCAGAGCGATATCGCGCAAGTAATCAAGGACGGCGGCGCCAGCGACATGGCTGGCCAGGCGCGGCGCATCGCCGAACGCCAGGCGCAAGCCGACAAGGCCTGGGCCGCCTACTACCCTGGCGCCGTCAGCAACCCCGAGGAAAAAAAGGCTGCTGAACGCGCATTGGTCATTCGGCAACGCCTCGAAAAGGGTGAAGCCGAGGCGATGGATCAACTGAGCCGCAACAATTTCACCAAGGCCACGGAGCTGTCCGATCAGCTGAGCGTCGATTTCAAGCAATTCAGCGATAACGTCGACCAGATATTGCGTCTCAACCAGAACGAAGTGGCCGACGTCTATGCACGCTCGGCGCGCTCCAGCACGCGCTCGCTGGTGGTTACCCTCATCGTCACCGGCGGCGGCCTGACCATCGTGACCTTGCTGCTGGTGGTTCTTCTGCGTGGAATTTCCGGGCCGATCGGTCAGGCTATGCGGATCGCCAATGCGATCGCCACCGGCCAGCTCAATCATCCGGTCGAAATCGTGCAAGAGGATGAAATCGGCCGCCTGCTGCGATCGTTGAAGCAAATGGACGGTGAGCTGACTCGCATTGTGCGCGACGTGCGCCAGGGCGCCGACAGCGTCAGCGGTGCCGCCGGACAGATTTCGCGCGGCAACGACGATCTATCGCAACGCACCCAGCAGCAAGCATCGAGCCTGGAAGAAACCGCCTCCTCGATGGAGCAGATGACCGCCACCGTCAAACAGAACGCCGACAACGCCACGCATGCTTCGCGCCTGGCGATCAGCGCGCGCGAAGACGCCGAGCAAGGCGGCAAGGTGCTCAACGACGCGGTGCAAGCGATGGCCGAGATTCACCAAGCCAGCACCCGCATCGGCGACATCGTTGGCCTGATCGACGAGATCGCCTTCCAGACCAACCTGCTGGCCCTCAACGCGGCGATCGAAGCCGCGCGCGCCGGCGAACACGGCCGCGGTTTCGCGGTGGTAGCGGGCGAAGTGCGCGAACTGGCGCGGCGCTCCGCCCAAGCTGCGCGCGAAATCAAAAGCCTGATCAGCGACACCGCCGACAAGATCGAAACCGGCACCGGCCTGGTCAACGGCTCCGGCCAGGCGCTGACGCAGATACTGGGGCGCGTGCGCCACGTCGCCGACCTCGTCGCCGAAATCGCCGCCGCCAGCGGCGAGCAGTCCAGCGGCATCGATCAAGTCAACATCGCCATCACCGCGATGGACGAAATGACCCAGCAAAATGCCGCCCTCGTCGAACAAGCCGCCGCCGCCAGCCGCGGCATGCAAGAGCAAGCCGGTTTACTGCTGCGCCAGGTGGATTTTTTCCGGATTGGTGATAAGGCCTGAGATCCCGCGAGGGCCCGTTACTATAATCACCCACCGCATCTGCCCAGCTCTATGAGTCCGTTTGCGTTCGGCGAACTGGCTTTAATTCACGAGGCCGGCGGCCGTTATTCGCTTAGATATTAATCATGGGTTGGCTATGGGCTGGCTGACGCCAACACCATGCAAGGTGGCCTTGGTGAAACTGGTGATACCTATCTTCGCCTTCCAAGCACGAAAGGTGTCCAGAAAATCCGGCGGCAAGGGTAGTAGACCCGTTTTGCCGTTCGTATAGATATCAAGCTCACCGGTGTGTTCTTCACCAACGGACTGGCTGCGAAACACGAACGCAAAAATCATTCGACCTTGGTGCGTCGACGCATTGGACCAAAGGAGCCACTTTGAGGCATCTGCACTGCCCTCAAGGTAGCCATCGACTGCGATGCCGCCATTATCTGTACTTCGGATCTCATCGCCTGGATATGTATAAAAACCGCCCAACGCGAAGTAATAGATACCGGCAGGAAGAGATCGGCCATGCCGGCCAGACATCCAATACACATCCTGATGTGGGAAGCTAACGAACACTGATTTCTTAAAGCGCGGATCACTATACAGATCGTAAGTGTGTTTTCCACCGAACGTCGCCATCCAACCGAGACCAACCTGTGCCACAGCCTGACCACTTGTCGAGAACGCAGATGCATATGCCAATGCGACTGTGGCAATGCCACATAAGCAAAGTAAAAATCTAAGAAAGGGTAGTAATTTCATTTTAGGCCTTGTTCTACGCGTTAGCTTGCACTAATTCGTTTCGCTGACTGACACCACATAACCGCACCCGAACTTATAAGCCATTGGTGCTTCGAAGTTGCTGAATCACGCACAAAAAACGCCGGGCATTGCCCGGCGTTGTGTTAACACTAATTTCGGTCGGCGCATCGCGTGAGGCGATGGCCGACCGATTAGTTCAGTGCAGCACGAAAAGTTTGTCGAAGCCGGCCACCTTCAAGGTGCCGCGCAGGGCGCTACCGGCGTTGACGATGCGGATTTCCGAGCGTTCGCCGCCAGCGTGTTCGCGTAGCAGCAGCAGCATGCCCAAGGCCGAGCTGTCCATGGAATTGACTTCGCCCAGGTCAACCACATAGCTGCGTGCCGGTGCGCGCGCGCCCAGGCAGGCATCGTGAAACGCGCGATGCACGGTGAAGTCGAAATGCTCGCCAAACTGCAGGGTCAGGCAGTCTTGCTCGGTATCGTGGTGGACATTGAGATTCATGGCGTTCATTCCTTAAAACAATTCGATTTCGCCGGCGTCCATCGAGCTTTGCAGCGCCGGACCGCGCGAACGCAGACGTGCTTTTTCGCGCTGCACCGCCAGCCGCTCCCGCACGCGCTGGGCGCGTTCTTCCAGCGCACCGGCCTCCATCGGTCCGCAAGCCAACTCTTCGATGTCGCGAGTGGTTTCGGCGGTGACTTCCTGCAACTCGACCAGGCGGCTGCGGGTCTGGTTGAGCAACTGGCTGAGGATGTCTTCAAATTGCAGCGAGCGGATCGTGGTCGACACATCGCTGCCCAGACCGCGATTAATCTGCACGACCTGATCGGCCACCGCGCTGGTGCGCGCGTCGCTCTCCGTGACGTGTGCCAGCATCGCGTCGATGCCGCCCTTGGCCGACAGCGCCACGTTGAGATCCTGCGAGGCCAGCGCGCCGATCAAGCCGCGCACCTGCTCCATCGCGGTGCGCGCGCGCTCGACGTGGCTGCCGATCTGTTCGTTGAACTGGTTGGAGTGGCTGGCCAGGTTGCGAATTTCACCGGCGACAACGGCAAAGCCGCGACCGGCCTCGCCCGCGCGTGCCGCTTCGATCGCCGCGTTCAATGCGAGCAGATTGGTTTCCTCGGCGATGGTGTTGACGTTCTTGAGCAGCGCGAACACCGCGTCCATTTCTTTAGACATGCCGTCGATGCGGTAAACGATGCGCAGGCTCTCGCGCGAGAGCTGCACGATCAGGCCGACGAAATGCTCCAGCAGCTCGCCGGTGCGGCTGGCGAAATCCTGCACGGATACGCCGCCGTTCTGCACGTCGATGATCTGCTTGAGCAGCGATTGCTGCAGGCCGGTCTTGTGCGACAAGCCATCGAAGCCGCCACCCAGTTCCAGCACCGCGTCGCGCAACAGGTCCAGCGCCTGATGCAGCTCGCGCGAGGCGTGGCCAAGCTCGTCCACCAGCGCACCGCGCACGTCTTCCAGGGCTTCGCGCACCGGCGCGTTCGCGTTGTCGACGCCCTTGGTGGCGGGCATCAAGACCTGCTCGATCGGCACCGGCTGCAAGCGGTACTCATAGACCCACACCGCGCTGACCACGATCACCAGCACCGGCGCCAGCCAGCCTGGATTCCACAACAGGCACAACAGCAGCGACACCGCGCTGGCGACGAGGCCGGCGACGGGACGCGGGGCAAATTTGGAATTATTCACAGACATAGGTGTTCCGGTGTTTCAAGAGGCGGCGCGGGTGGCGCCCGCGATCGGTTGATTGGCCAGCGCCAGCAAGCGCGCGGTGATCTGTTCCAGCGGCAGCATTTCCGCGGCGGCATCCATTTTCCAGGCCGCGCCGGGCATGCCCCACACCACCGAGCTGGCTTCGTCCTGCACGATGGTCGACGCGTGCCCTTCGCGCAGCTCCAGCAGGCCGCGCGCGCCGTCGTCGCCCATGCCGGTCAGCAGCACGCCGATAGTGGCCGCACCCACGCTGGCCGCCATCGAGCGGAACAGCACATCGACGCTGGGCTTGTGCCGGTTGACCTGCGGGCCATCATGCAGGCGGCAAACGTGCTTGGCGCCATCCCACATCACCAGCAAATGCTGCCCGCCTGGCGCGATGTACGCATGCCCTGGCTGGATCGGCTGGCCGTCGCGCGCCTCACACACGCGCATCGCCGAGCAATGGTCCATGCGCTGGGCGAACGGGCCGGAAAACGCGGCGGGAATGTGTTGGGTGATCACGATCGGCGGCGCGTCCGGCGGCATGGTTTCGAGCACGACGCGAATGGCCTCAGTGCCTCCGGTGGACGCACCGATGGCGATGATGCGCGAGCCGCCGCGCGTGCCCGGCGCCTGCGAGCGCGGCAGCACCGCATCGGCAGAAAAACGCGGCGGCACGTCCAACGGCTTGGTCACCACGGTCTGCGCACGCGGCCTGGCCAGCGCAGCCTGCTTGACCTTCTGGCAAATGTCCTGCGCGGCGTCGGCAAAGCTATTGGCCAGATCACTGGACGGCTTGGTGAAAAAATCCACCGCGCCCAGTTCCAGCGCGCGCAAGGTGACATCGGCGCCGCGCTCGGTCAGTGAGGACACCATCACCACCGGCATCGGACGCAAGCGCATCAGGTTTTCCAGGAAAGTCAGGCCGTCCATCCGCGGCATCTCGACGTCCAGCGTCAAGACATCCGGGTTGAGCAGCTTGATCTTGTCGCGCGCGATCAACGGATCGGCGGCCACGCCCACCACTTCGATTCCGGGGTCGGAGTCGAGCATTGCCGACATCAACTTCCGCACGAGGGCGGAGTCGTCGATTACCAGGACGCGCACTTTCTGCATTGCTGCCGTTCTCGCCTAAATTGGACCGCCGAGCCGAAGTAGTAGGACATGCATCGTGCTGTCGCGCCGCTGGCGCGCCCGCTTGCATCCCTGCTGGCCAAAAACTAAAACAATTCCACCTCACCCTTTATCGGATCATTTGCCAAACGCTTGAGGTAATACTGCTCGCGATCGTCCACGCTGTGGTCGCGCATGGCGCGTAACTGACGCACGCGCACGCGGCCGCTGGCTGGAAAAAACTGCACCTGACGCGGATAGATGTCCCCCACGTCGGCCGCCAGCAAGGCCAGCCCTTCAGCCGCCAGATAGCGTTTGACGAAAGCGATGTTGCGCTGGCCGACGTCGGTCATCTGCGCCAACACGCGGCCACCGCCGAACACCTTGACCTCCAGGTCCTCGCGCCGACCGCCGATCTTGAGGATGGCGTTGATCAACTGCTCCATCGCATCGTTACCGTAACGCGCCGCGCGCCCCACCTGCGCGGACCAGCTGTCGCGCTCGCCCATCGGCTCTGGCAGCATGAAATGATTCATGCCGCCGATCCGGCGCTGGCGATCGCGAATGCATGCCGACACGCATGAGCCGAGCACGGTGGAGATCATTTCCTCCTGCACGCTGACGTAGTACTCACCCGGCAGCACCTTAACCGTCATGCAGCCATGGGTGGGATCCCAGAACCGGCGCATGTGCTCGAAGCCGGGCAGCACGGGCGCGACCGCGCTGGTCGCAGCCAGGATCGCGCCGTTGATTGGCACGTTCATGCCGCGCGCTTCCGATATACGGTGCGCCCCACCAGGTCGAACGCATCGCTCAAGCCATACATCGATTCGGAATGACCTAGAAAAAGGTAGCCGCCTGGCTGTAACAAGCCCGCGTAGCGTTCGAACAGGCGTTGCTTGGTCGGCTTGTCGAAGTAGATCACCACGTTGCGGCAGAAGATCGCGTCGAACGGCCCCTTCATGGGCCAGTCGTGCAGCAGATTGAGCGGCTGGATGCTGACCAGTTCGCGCAGTCGTGGATGGATGCGTGCCAACCCCTGATAAGCGCCCTCGCCACGCTGAAGCCAGCGGCTGCGCCGCGCGTCACTGACCCCGCCCAGCCGATCCAGCGGGTATTCGCCTAGCCGCGCCGCTTCCAAGGCTTGCGGTGAGAGATCGGTCGCCAGAATCTTGGCGTCGACACTGCTGCCGGTTTTCTCCAGCGCCTCGGCCAGCACCATCGCCAGCGCGTAAGGCTCCTCCCCGCTGGAACAGCCGGCCGACCAGATGCGCAGACGAGAACCGTCGCGCTTTTTGGTTTCCAGCCAGCGCGGCAGCAACTCCTCGACCAGCAGATCGTAGTGATGCACTTCGCGAAAAAACGCGGTGACATTGGTGCTGATCGCACTGGCCAACTCGCCCAGCTCGGTATCCGGGTCGGTGCGCAAGATCTCCACGTACTGCGCGAAACCACTCAACTGCAACGCGCGCAAACGCCGCAGCAGACGCCCTTGCACCAGTTGGCGCTTGTGCTCGCCCAGCACGATGCCGCAGTGCTTGTAGACGAATTCGCGCAGAAACGTAAATTCGGCATCGCCCAGCGCCAGCGTACCAACGCCCGTCGCGGCGATGCGGGAATCATCGTGCAGGACGGGCGTGGGCATCGGTCAGAACTCCTTCCAGGCTCCGCTGTCGGCGGTTTCAACCACCCGCGGTGCGGCCTTGGGGGCGCTTTGACGTACCGCGGCGAACACCGCCTCCGCTTCGGCCACTGCGTTGCCCGCGCTGGATGATGGTGCCTTGGAGGCGACTGGCGCCACGGCGACATCGCTGCTGAGACGGAAGAAGCCAACCTGGCGCGTCAGTTCGCTGGCCTGTTCGTGCATCGCACGCGCCGCCGCCGAGGCTTCTTCCACCAGCGCCGCATTCTGCTGGGTCATTTCGTCCATCTGCGACACGGCGTTGTTGACCTGATCGATGCCGGCCGACTGCTCCTGACTCGCCGCGGCAATCTCGGCCACGATATCGGTGACCTTCTTGACGCTGTCGACGATCTCGGCCAAGGCCTTGCCGGATTGATCGACCAGTTCCGAACCGGCCCGCACCTTGTCGGCGCTGTCCTTGATCAGTAGCTTGATTTCCTTGGCCGCACCGGCCGAACGCTGCGCCAGGTTGCGTACTTCAGTGGCGACGACCGCAAAGCCCCGGCCCTGCTCACCGGCACGCGCTGCTTCCACGGCAGCGTTGAGCGCCAGCAGGTTGGTTTGGAAGGCGATTTCGTCGATCAAGCTGACGATGTCGGAAATCTTGCGGCTGGAGTTGTTGATCTCGCTCATCGCGGTGACCGCCTGCGCGGCCACTTCGCCGCCGCGCTCGGCCTGCTCGCGGGCACCACGTGCCAACTGGTTGGCATGGCTGGCGTTTTCAGCGTTTTGCTTGACGGTGGAGGTCATTTCCTCCATCGACGAAGCGGTTTCTTCCAGGCT
>JBEVMS010000115.1:0-5923 GCA_040508515.1 Dyella sp.
TGAGGTTCCAGCCGATCGCGCCCAGGTTATCGCGCAATTGCTGCTCGTTGCGTGCACCGATCACCACGTTGGCCACGGTCGGACGCTGCAACAGCCAGTTCAGCGCCACCTGCGGTACGTTCTTGCCGGTTTCGGCGGCCACCTCGTCCAGTGCGTCGACCACGCGATAGAGGTATTCGTCCTCCACCTGCGGACCGGCATCGGCGACCATCTTGGTTTGCAGCCGGCTGCCGGCGGGCAGCGGCTGGCCGCGCCGGATCTTGCCGGTCAAGCGGCCCCAGCCGAGCGGGCTCCACACCACCGCGCCAACGCCTTGATCCAGACCCAGCGGCATCAACTCGGACTCGTAATCGCGGCCGATCAGCGAGTAATAAGCCTGATGCGCCACATAGCGCGGGTAGCCGTAACGGTCGGACGTCGCCAGCGACTTCATCAGATGCCAGCCTGAGAAGTTGGACACGCCGATGTAGCGAATTTTGCCGGCGCGCACCAGCGTGTCGAGCGTGGACAGCACTTCTTCCACCGGGGTCAGCGCGTCGAAACCGTGCAACTGGAACAGGTCGATGTAATCCGTACCCAAGCGCTTGAGCGCGCGCTCGACGGCCTCGATCAGGTGATAGCGCGAAGAGCCGACATCGTTGGCGCTATCCGAATAACGAAAGGTGGCTTTGGTCGAAATGATCAAGCCATCGCGCGGACGCTGCTTGATCGCCGCGCCCAGCACTTCCTCGGCGGCGCCGCCGGAGTAGATATCGGCGCTGTCGAACATGTTCAGCCCGTGCTCCAGACAGATATCGATCAGCCGCCCCGCTTCGGCGACATCGGTGTTACCCCAGCCGCCAAAAAATTCGCCCTTGCCACCGAAAGTACCGGTGCCGAGGCTGAGAACGGGAACTTTGAAACCGGAGTGGCCGAGACGGCGGTATTCCATGGGTGACTCCTGACGGTTGCGAAGAGAACGGTGGCGTCCGCAAGGCAGCGACGCGACAAGCCTCCGAGTGTACGGCCAAAGAAGGTTATGCCGAGATCAAAAAACGCGCCGGATCGTGCGGTTCACCGCGAAAACGGCGCCTCCACGACGGCACGCACTCATCGTGCGAGACAGGCAATGGCCTTGCATCCGGGGCTAAAAGACGAGAGACATGGCGCGGCCGGAGTGTCAGCGTCAATGCAAGACCCTTCATCGGCGGCGTCAGACACGATTCGAGCAACACGAGGGATGTGAGCGATTCGCGCGGTCGCAGCAACCGTGGCTGGCGACGCATCCCATTGCGACGACGACCAAGCGTTGGCGATCAATCTTTTGGGGCGAGCCGACGCAGTTGATCATCCACGTCCTGGTAGAACGACACCGGCAGGCACGCCTGTACGGGAAGGCTCCACCAGTGCGGTCTGGCCAACGCGATGCATTTGATCGCGTCCTTCTCGGTCATCAACAAAGGACGGCCATCGTCGAAGGTGAAATCATCGATCACGTAGGCATGGTGATCGGGAAAAGGGAACCCTTGCGTCAGCAATCCATGCGCCGCCAGCGTGTGGAAAAAACGCTCCGGATGCCCGATCGCCGCCACCGCGTTGACGGCTTGGCCGCGCAATGCCGTCAGCGGTTTGCGCAAGCCACCCTGAAGCTGGCGCAGCGCATCGCCATGCAACGACATCGCCACCTCGCCATCAGCCGGAGTGCCGCCGTTGCACACTCGCCATTGCACGCATTCCAGTCGATCGAGCGGCTCGCGCAGCGGCCCGGCCGGCAATAGGCGCCGATTGCCGAAGCGCCGCGCGCCGTCGATCACGCAGATTTCCAGATCGCGCGCCAACCGGTAGTGCTGTAAACCGTCGTCGGCGATCAAGACATCGCAACCCTGCTCCACCAGCAACGCGGCCGCGGCGGGTCGATCGCGCCCCACGGCCACCGGTATGCCGCTGGCATGGATCAGGCAGGGTTCGTCGCCATAGCGGGCCGGATCAGGGTGTGCATCCAACAGCACCGGGCCTTTCTCGGTGCCGCCGTAGCCCCGGCTGACCACGCCGGGCCGCCAGCCGCGTTCGCGCAATTGGGCAGCCAACGCGATGGTCAACGGCGTTTTTCCCGTGCCGCCAACGCTGATATTGCCGACCACCAGCACCGGTACTGGCAGCCGCACGCTGCGCAGCCAGCCGCGCCGATAGCACAGCCGGCGCAGCGTGCTTAGCCATCCATACATCCAGGCCAATGGCGCGGTCCACCACGGTGCCTTGCCCTGCCCGTACCAGCTAGCCTGCAAGGCCTCGACCCTACGCATGATCAGTCCGCCGCAGTGACCGCGACGGAGTCGTGGAACTGCATACGGTGCAGCGCGGCGTAGTGCCCTTGCATCGCCAGCAGCGTGGTGTGGTTGCCGCGCTCGATGATCCGCCCGGCGTCCATCACCGCGATCTGATCGGCGTCCTCGATGGTCGACAGCCGATGCGCGATGACCAACGTGGTGCGATCGCGCATTAACCGTTGCAACGCTTGCTGGATCAGGCGCTCCGATTCGGTGTCCAGCGCGCTGGTCGCTTCGTCTAGAACAAGGATCGGCGCGTTCTTCAAAATGGCACGGGCGATCGCGATGCGCTGGCGCTGACCGCCGGACAACTGGTTGCCGCCTTCGCCGATCTCGCTGTGGATACCGTTGGGCAACTTGGCGATGAACTCCATCGCATTGGCCGCCTCGGCCGCTGCCACGATCTGCGCCTCCGTGGCCCCGGCCAGTTCACCGTAGGCGATGTTGTCGGCGACGGTGCCATCGATCAACACCACGCTCTGGCCGACCCAGGCAATCTGCCGGCGCAACGAGGCGAGACGGTAGTCGCCGATGCCATGGCCGTCCAGCAGGATGTCTCCGCTGCTCGGCGCGTAGAAGCGTGGCAACAGGCTGACCAGGCTGGTCTTGCCGCTGCCCGAACGCCCCACCAGCGCGGTGACGGTGCCGGGCGCGCAGTGCAAGTCGATGTCCTGCAGCACGTGGACGTCGGAATTGCTGTAAGCGAGCCCGATCTGACGGTAGCGGATGTCGCCGGTGCTGCGTTCAAGCTCGCGGGTGCCGCCGTCCACTTCGGCCGGCGCATCGATGACCGCGAACAGATCTTCTGCCGCGGTGACGCCGCGCTGGATATCGCCCTGCACATTGGTCAGCCGCTTGAGCGGATTCATCAACCCGGTCATCCCTATGATCACCTGGGTGAATGTGCCGGCGCTGATGTGCGGCAGCGCCCACGGCCGCGTCGCCAACCAGATGATCATCGCCAGCGCCAGCGCCGCCGTGGTCTGCACCAATACCCCGGACAACGCGCCGGTGGAGGTGATCTTGAGGCTGTACTGCGCGGTGCGCTCGGCAACGTCGTCGAAGCGGCGCTGCTCGTTTTTTTGCGCGCCGTAGATGCGCAGTTCGCGATGGCCTTCCACCGCCTCCTTCACCGCGCTGGCGACGGTGCCCATGGTGTTCTGCATGCGCTTGGAAATGCGCCGGTAGCGTCGGCTGATCCAGGTCACCACCGCGACCACGGTGGGCACCATGACCAACAGCGCCATGGTCAGATACGCGCTGGCCAGCAGCATGGTGACCACCATGCCGATCACCAGGGCGCCGTCCTGCAACACCGACTTGGCCGCGGAGGTGCTGGCCCCGGCGACCTGATCGGACGTATAGGTGATGCGCGAGATCTGCTGGCCGGACGATTCGCTGCCGAAGAACGGCACCGGCAGGCGCAAGTAACTGGCGAACACGTGCTTGCGCATGTCCTGCACCACGCCACGGCTGAGCACACCCAGCCCGTAGTCGGCAAAATACGAAGCCACGCCGCGTACCAGCGCGATCAGCAAGATCAGGATCGGCAGCCAGAAAATCGTGCTGGGGTCTTTCTTGACGAACAAGCCATCGATCATCGGCTTGACCAGGCCGACGAACGCGGCCATGCCGGCCGCATCCACGATGATGCCCAGCACGGTGAAGCCGCCGACCCAGCGGTAAGGCAGCAAGTAGGTCAACAGGCGCCGGTAGACTCGGAACGTTTCGGCCCAGTCGATTTTGCTTTTCTTGCTCACTGCGTATCCGTTTTTGAAGGGGTGGTGGCGATCGACAGATGGGTAAAGCCAAGCTGACCCAGCGCATCCATCGCCTCGACCACGTTTTGGTGACTGGCCAGGCCATCGGCGCGGATCACCACCTGGCGCGTGTGATCGCTGCCGGCCACGCGCGCGATGGCGGCTTTCAAGGGCGCCACACCGGCGCCCAGCACTTCATCGCTGCCGACATAACGATGACCGTCGCGCTCCACGGTCACGGTGAGCGCCGGTGCCTGCATGTCGCGCTCATCGGCACTGGCCTTGGGCAAATTCACCTGCATGCGGGTGCGTTGCACGAAGGTGGTCGACAGCACGAAGAACATCAGCAAGGTCAGCAACACGTCGATCAGCGAGATCACGTTGATCTCGATATCGTCGCGGCGACGGTCTGAACCGATCCGCATGAGTGCTCAGCCCTCGGTCGCGGTGATGGCGGAGCCACTGCGCCGGGCACGCACCGAGACGGACGTGGTCAGTTCATCGAGCAGCGCCGAGGCCTGTTTCTCCATGTCCACCACATAGCCGTTGACGCGCGAGCGGAAATACCGATGCAGTACGTACGCCGGAATCGCCACGATCAGGCCGGTGGCGGTGCATATCAACGCCTCACCGATGCCGCCGGCCATCCGGGTGGGATCGGCCATACCGCCGTCCATCACCTGCATGAACATGCGGATCAAGCCGATGACCGTGCCGAGCAAGCCCAGCAAGGGACCGATCAGCGCGATCGTGCCCAAGGTATTGAGATAGCGCTCCATCCGATGCACCACATGCCGACCGGTGTCTTCGAGGCGCTCCTTGATCAGCTCGCGCGACCGGTTGCGCACGGTCAGCGCGGCGGCAAGCAGCTCGCCCAGCGGCGAGCCGGCTTGCAGTTTCTGCAGGTGCGCCGGATCGAGCTGGCCCGAGCGCGCCCACTGACGCACGTCCTCAGCGAGGCCTGGCGGCAGCACGTTGGCACGGCGCAGCACCCACAAGCGCTCCAGCACGATCGCCAGCGCTAACGCCGAACAGATCAGAATCGGCAGCATCGCCCAGCCGCCCGCTTTGAGGATTTCCAGCACGTTGATCGACTCCGCCCTTAGAACCAATGGCGCATGATAACAGCGCCGCGCACTGGCACAGTCGGCCCGCGCCGCGCCGCATGGGGCGCTCAGCGGCGCGCGGCGTGTTCGTTTAACCCCACAGTACCCCCGGCGCGCTTGGCGCGGGCAGTCGCTACCGAGCAGGCCTTGTCCGCCGGGCGCGCGCCACTGCCATTGACCGCGCCCCGCCCTGCCAGTGCTTTGTCAGGCCCAGTGCGTTGGAGTGTCATGAAGACCGACGAGGGAACCGGCTATGCGCCGGTCCCGCCAGATGCCGGATGATTCACTACACCCCAAAGTCGTAGCCGAACTCCAGATACATCGCGCGGCCCAGCGCGTTGTAATCGGTCACATCGAAATACGGCCAATCCCCATAGGTGGGATCGCTGGGCGGACGCTTGTTGGCCAGGTTGTTGACCACTAGCGAAATGGAGGCGTGCGGCGTCGCCCGATAATTTATCGTCGCGTTGAAGGTGGTCCACGGCCCGATGTTCTTCTCGGTGCCGATGTGGTTCCAGGTTCGCCCATTGCGTAGCCCGTAGAGCGTGCTGCTGAAGCGGCCCAGGTTCCAGGTCACTGATCCACTGAGCCGGCTCTTGAACTCGTTGGAATTGGCGCAGCACAGATAATTGGTGGTCGGGTCGCCGTCCTTTTGCCGGTAGGTGTGCTTGAGCGCGTCGTAGTAGTCGGCGCTGAACAGGAACTTGCCGATCGAGGCGGTATCCAGCCGATAATTGAGGCTGGACTGGAT
>JBEVMS010000120.1:0-10990 GCA_040508515.1 Dyella sp.
CCCGCGTGGTCGCGCAACAACCGGATGGTCTCCAAGATAGGCGAGCACGCCTTCTACGCAGTGAACTGATTCGATCCTTACTGGTTCGGGCATCGCTCACCAAAGAGGCCCTCGCAAGAGGGCCTCTTTTTTATATCATCGATGTGACATTTAGACATTTAAACGTCCAAGGATCAAAGTCGATATACCTGGTCGCCACGAATCTGTACATAGTCGCCGGACCGAACCTGCGGGTCGGCTCGCTGGGTAACTGTCGCGTACTGGCCATTGTCTAGCTTGATGCCAATCTGGAAGGCAACGTCTTGACCGCCGCGCTGCCCCACTCGATTGCCCACCACGCCGCCTGCGACGGCGCCACCCACGGTAGCCGCCGTTCGTCCGTCCCCCTTCCCGATCGTGCTTCCCAGTACGCCGCCGGCCACCGCACCGATCACCGCACCCAAAATCCCACTGTCGCTGCGGCCATCCACATACACCTGCTGAACGCTTTGCACCACGCCGCAAGTTTGACAGTTGCCGCGCGAGCTGTACTCGACACGCTGTGGCGCATAGGCCGCCGACTGTCCATAAGGCTGCGTCGCGCAGCCAGCCACGGCCGCTACCATCGCGCCCATCACCATTCCACGCGTTACCCATGCATAGCTGGACATGATCGAATCCTCGGGTTGGATTTAACGTGCATCGGTTACCGCTGTCACACCTTCCTGCACTTCCAGACGATCGCCTGGATCGTGATCCATGCGCACGCTGCGAGTCACTCCGTTGTATTCGTAGCGCACGTCGTAGGCGATGATTTTCTGAGTGGCGTTGTTGACCGTGGTGCACCGTTGTTCGGTCGTCTGCGTCACCTGGCCCTGCTGGCGACTCTCCTGAATTCGCTTGCCGGCGTAACCGCCACCCACCGCGCCGGCCACGGTCGCCAAGGTATTGCCCTTGCCGCCACCGATCTGATTTCCCAGCAGGCCGCCCGCCACAGCGCCAATCGCGGTGCCGGCGATCTGATGCTGATCGCGCGGCGGCGCGGTGTGCGTCACCACCTCATCGCGACAGACCCTTTTGGGGTTATTGACCGTCTCGCGGATCGGGTCGACGCTGACCACGCGCGCAAACTTGGGCGCATCGACCGCAGGTGTCGTTGCCTGCGGCGCCGCCACTTCGGACATCGCAGCGACGCCTGTCGCGCCATCCGCCGTGGCGTCACGGTTGCAGGCGACCAGACTGATCGCAAGCGTCGCGGCGAAGCCCACGTTTAGCGAGGTAATCACCAATCTGTTCATGTCGCTCTCCTCTGTGGATACTTGATCTGTCGCGGGACGCGAATCGATCGCAAGTTTTTGCAGTCAATCGCTATTGAACACCCAGCAAACTGAACAAGCGGCCGTTAATTCGCGCCCATTAAAATTACGACGCGCGGTGGTTAAGGCATGCGCGTGGTTTTGTATAGGCCGCGTGACGATTCGCCACTTCATTCACCGAGCACTTTTGATGCATCCCCTTGCCGATAGCCATGTGCACCTCGATGACCAAAGTTTCGACGCCGATCGGCTCGACGTTATCGCGCGCTCGCGCGCTGCAGGCGTCAGCACGCAAATCATTCCCGCCGTCACCGCGGCAAGCTGGGCGCCAATCGCGATGCTTTGCACCAAGCACGCCGACTTGCATCCGGCATATGGCTTGCATCCGATGTTTCTCGCCCAGCATCAACCGTCCCAGATTGATGCATTACAGCGCTGGTTGACCGACCACCGTGCCGTCGCGATCGGTGAAATCGGCCTGGACTATTTCGTGGATGGCCTGGACCGGCAACTGCAGCAGAATTATTTCATTCGCCAGCTTGAATTGGCGCGCGAGTTTGAGACTCCGGTCATCGTGCACGCGCGGCGCGCGCTGGAAGATGTCATCTTGAATCTACGCAAGATCGGTGGGCTGCGCGGCGTCGTACACAGTTTTTCCGGCAGCGAAGAGCAAGCCCGGCAACTGTGGAAGCTCGGTTTCCACATAGGCATCGGCGGCCCGGTGACTTACCCGCGTGCGCAGCGATTGCGGCGCATGGTGGCCGACATGCCGATTGAGTACCTTCTGCTTGAAACCGATGCTCCCGATCAACCCGACGCAAACCACCGCGGGATGCGAAACGAGCCTGCGCGTTTGCCCGAGATCCTGCAGTGCATCGCCGAGCTTCGCCAGGAAAATCCCGCGACCATTGCCAGCATCACCAGCTCCAACACCCGTCGATTGTTTGGACTGGCTCAGGTAACGCCATAAGCTCATCTTGCAGGCAGTCAACATCCAATGCTAAGTTAATTCATTAGTGAACTATGCATTGATGAAATGGCCAAGCTTAAGCGTTGCATCGAGCTGATTGACGAAGGCGTTCAGCGCGTGCGCGAAAGCGTCATTGACCTGCCATCGCGTGAAGCCACGCTGGCGCGAATGCTGCTGCTCAGTGGCGATGGCGTGCGCCACTCGTTGGAACAAAGTCTCAAACCAAATCGCCTGAACGACAGCGAATTCCAGACTTTGATGATTCTGTATAGCAGTCCGGACGGCTTTTCGACACCGAGTGAATTGTGCGACTACACCTCGCAAGGCGCTACCAACATGACACGCATCACCCATACGCTGGTCAAGCGGGGACTGATCACGCGTCAGCCCAGTCATGAAGATCGCCGACGTGTGCAGTTGCAGATCACAGCCAGCGGGCGCCGACTGGTGCGCAAGATGCTGCCGCCTCTGTTTCCCAATCTGGCACTGATGTTCTCCGGCTTCAGCGACAACGACAAACGCACGCTGGATCGTCTGCTGCGCCGGCTGGCCGGCAATCTCGATCAACGGGACACGCCGACATCATGACTACCGCGCATTCGCTATCCATCCGCGTAGGACGGCCGTTCCTGACAACCATGATGATCCTCGCCTTGGCGGCTTGCGCGAAGGTGCCGGAAAAACTTCCCCCACCAACGCTGCGCGACGACGTGCCCTTGGCCGGGATCGACGTGCCTACCCGCGCCGGTTGGCCGGCCAGCGATTGGTGGCGCGACTACCGCGATCCCCAGTTAGACCGATTGATTGCGCTCGCCATGGCCGGCTCGCCCGATCTGGCGCAGGCCCGCAGTCGCGCGCAAAGCGCCGAGCAGTCAGTGCGTCTGGCCGCGGCGCAAGCGGGCTTGAGCATCAACGGCAACGCTCAGGTGACCCGTCAGCGGCTCAGCGAGTACGGCATGATCCCACCTCGCTTCCTCGGCTTCACCTGGTACAACCAGGCCGATCTTGGCGTGCAGTTCCAATACGATTTCGACTGGTGGGGCAAGAAGCGCGCTGCGATCGAGGGCGCCCTGGACCAAGCGCACGCGGCCACCGCGCAACGCAGCGAGGCCGCACTGACCATCCAGAATGCGGTGGCCGACACCTACTTCGGTTGGCAGGCGGATCAAGCGCGAGTGGCGCTGGCCGCCGAGGCCGTCGCCACGCAGCAGCAACTGGGCCGCATCGCGCAGTTGCGTGTGACCCAAGGCGTCGATCTGACCGATACCGTGCAGCAGGCCAAGGCGCAACTGGCAGCCGCCGAACAGATGCAAGTGGCAGTGCAAAGCTCGGCGCAGATACGCAAAGTCGCCCTGGCCGCGCTGCTCGGGATCGCGCCCGCCGAGCTGCCGCCATTGACGCCACGCCCGCTGCCGGACGTGAGCGGCGGCCTGCCCGAAAACGCACGGCTGGACTTGATGGCTCGGCGCCCGGACATCGTCGCCAGCCGCTGGCAGGTGGAAGCGGCCTTGCGCCAGACCGACATGGCGCGCGCGCAGTTCCTGCCAGACATCAGCATCGCGGCGATGGTTGGTCTGTCCAGCATCAACCAGGGGTCGCCCTCGTTCGGCGGACTGATCCCTGGCGGCGGCCAAAGCGGCAGCCTGGCCAATGTATTCAGCCGTGGCGCGCGCGTGATGTCGCTGACGCCTGCGCTGCATCTGCCGATTTTTGAAGGTGGCCAGTTGGAGGCCAATTACGGAATCAGCCGCACCCAACTCGAGGCGGCGATCGCGCAATACAACAGCACGGTAATCGCCGCCGCACGCGAGGTTTCCACGCAAGCACTCGGCGCCGAGCAGTTGGCGCAGCGGCGCGCGCAGCAAGCCACTCAACTGGATGCCAATCGGCGCCTGCTCGCTACCGCACAGGCGCGCGCGCGCCAAGGCGTGCGCGATGCGCGTGAAGGCCTGGCCGCGCAAGCACAGTTGCTGCAACTGCAAGACAGCGCGGTGAGCCTGCAAGCACAGGCGCTATCTACAGATCTGGCGCTGATCAAGGCGCTGGGCGGCGGCTATCGTGCCGATGCCAACATCCCACCATCCAACCCTTCGCATGCCAGTACCACCGGAGAGACCCGATGAGCGCCACTGTGTCCAATCCGCCGCCGGACACCAAGGAAAGCGGGCTGGCCGCCAAGAATCCACGCAAACGGCGCAAGACGCTGCTTATCCTGCTGCTGGTCTTCATCATCGCCGGTGCGATCTGGCTGGCGTTGTGGGTGTTGGTATTCTCGCGCCGCGAGGTCACCGATAACGCCTACGTGGGTGGCAACCAGGTGGCGATTTCCACCCAGGTGCCCGGCACCGTGGTGGAAATTCTGGCGGACGACACCCAGCACGTCGAAGCCGGCCAAGTGCTGGTACGGCTCGATCCCACCGATGCCCAGGTGCGCTTGGCACAGGCGCACGGCGCATTGGCCCAGGCGGTGCGTCAAGTACGCCAGCAAGCCGATTCGGCGAGCGGCGCCGATGCGGCGGTCGTCGCGCGGCAGATCGATCTGCGCAAGGCGCAAGCCGACTTGCAGCGTCGGCTACCGTTGATCTCGGCCCAGGCCGAAGCGCCTGAAACGGTGCAGCATCTGCGCGACGCGGTGGCACAGGCGCGCGCCGCGTTGACCAGCGCGCAGGCACAGGCGTCCGCCTCGCGCGCCGCGGTCGAAGGCATCGACATCGGCGACAACCCCGCCGTACTGCAGGCCCGCGCCAATTTTCGCGCCGCCTGGATCGCCGCCCAGCGCAACGCCATCTACGCCCCCGTATCCGGTTACGTGGCGCAACGCAGCGTGCAACTGGGCAACAGCGTGCAGCCGGGCCAGCAGTTGATGACCGTGCTGCCGCTGCGCCATCTTTGGGTCGATGCCAATTTCAAGGAAAGCCAACTGCGCCATATCCGCATCGGCCAACCGGCGACGATCGAATCGGATCTCTACGGCGGCGGCGTGGCATACCACGGCAAGGTAATCGGCCTGGGCGCTGGCACCGGCAGCGTGTTCTCGCTGCTACCGGCGCAGAACGCCACCGGCAACTGGATCAAGGTAGTCCAGCGCGTGCCGGTGCGAATCGCGCTGGATGATCAGGAACTGACCCAACATCCGCTTCGGATCGGCCTGTCCACCGATGTCACCATCGACATCAGTGACGACCGCGGCGCGGTGCTGCCGGCGCAACAAACGCAACCGCCGGTGGCGCAAACCGAGGTCTACCAGCGTATGGCCAGCCAGGCCGATGCCGAAGCCGATCAGGTGATCCAGGCCAACCTTGGCGAAGCGGCCCGCGCCAACCGCGCGCAACCGAACTAAAAGGCCCTCCCCATGGCCGCCATTTCCACCGACAACGCGCCGTCAGATGCCGCCCCTTTGAAGCCGTTGCAAGGCGGCATGCTGGCCTTGATGACCGTCGCCGTCGCGTTCAGCACCTTCATGGAAGTGCTGGACATGACCATCGTCAACGTCGCCGTGCCGCATATCGCCGGCAGCCTGGCGGTAAGCCCGAGCGAGGGCACCTGGGCGATCAGCTCCTACTCGATGGCCAGCGCGATCATGCAGCCATTGACGGGCTGGATCGCCAAGCGCTTCGGCGAAGTACGCACCTTCGTGGTATCGGTCAGCCTGTTCGTGGTGTTTTCGATGCTGTGCGGATTGGCTACCAGCATGCCGATGCTGGTGGTCGCGCGCCTGCTGCAAGGCGCCGGCTCCGGTCCGATGGTGGCGCTGGCGCTCTCGCTCTTGCTAGCCAACTACCCCAAGAGCAAGCAGGGCATGGCGCTGGCGTTATGGGCGATGACGGTGGTGATCGCCCCCGTGCTCGGCCCCATCCTGGGCGGCTGGATTACCGATAATTTCTCCTGGCCGTGGATTTTCTACATCAATCTTCCAGTCGGCATCGGCGCGGCGTTGGTCACCTGGTTCTTGTTGCGCAAACGCGAATCAAAAACAGTGCAGGCACCCATCGATACGGTTGGCCTGGTCTTGCTGGTGTTGGGCATCGGCAGCATGCAGTTCATGCTGGACAACGGCAACGACAACGACTGGTTCGCCTCGCCGCTGATTCTCACGCTGGGCCTGGTCGCCTTGATTTGCCTGAGCTTTCTTGTCGTCTGGGAGCTGCACGCCAAACATCCGGTGATCGACCTCGGCCTGTTCAAGCAGCGCAACTTCACCATCGGCGTGATCGCCATGTCGCTAGGCATGCTGGCGTTCTTCGCCATCAACGTGGTTTCGCCGTTGTGGCTACAGACCACGTTGGGCTACACCGCCAGTTGGTCGGGGCTGACCAGCGCCTGGGTCGGCGTGCTGGCTTTTTTGCTCTCACCAATCGTCGGCGCGATGCTGGGCAAGGCGCATTTCGATCTGCGCGCCTTGATCACCTTCGCCTTCGTGGTGATGGCCGGATGTTCGTGGTGGCTGTCCAGTTTCAACGCCAACTCGCCCTATGCCGCGATGGTCTGGCCACGGCTGGTACTGGGCATCGGCATTCCGTTTTTCTTCATTCCACTCAACCAGGTCTACCTATCAGGATTGCCGGCCGAGCAAGTCGCCAGCGCTTCGGGACTGGCCAATTTTTTCCGCACGCTGGGTTCGAGCGTTTCCACCGCGGCCACTGTAACGCTGTGGCAGCATCGCACCGATTTCCACCACGCCGCGCTGACCGAGTATGTGAATCCGGCGGCACCGGCCACCGCGCAATACCTGCAGCAACTCCATCAGCTCGGCCTGTCGGGCCGAGGCGGCCTCCAACTGATGGACCAACTGCTGAGTCGCGAGGCCGCCACGCTGGCAGTCAATGATGTGTTCTGGTTGTGCGCCGTCATTTTCGTGCTGCTGATTCCGCTCCTATGGCTCGCCAGGCCGCCCTTCGGCAGTGCTGGCGGCGCGGTAGGTCATTGAGTCACAAGGCTTGGCGACGAAGAATGCTGCAGAAGTGAGGTGCAGCAAAAATTTTCCCAAATGACTGGTGCGCCGCAATACCTTCTGCTAGTTTGTGGCGCATGGCACAAAAGCTCCGCACCATCAAGAAGTACCCGAACCGTCGGCTCTACGACACGGAAATTTCCAGCTACATCACGCTGGAAGAAGTCCGCCAGTTGGTGCTCGACGGCGAAACATTCGAGGTTCGCGACGCTAAAAGCGGCGAGGACCTGACCCGATCCGTGCTGCTGCAGATCATTTCCGAGCACGAGGACAAGGGTCAGCCCATGCTTTCACCGCAGTTGCTGAGCCAGATCATCCGGTTCTACGGCGATTCGCTGCAAGGCTTCATGGGTCCCTACCTGGAGCGCAGCCTGCAGGTCTTCCTCGACCAGCAACAGCAGTTCCGCACCCAGCTCAATAGCCTGTTGGGCCAAACCCCCTGGCAAATGCTCAACGATCTTACCGAGCGCAACATGGACGCTTGGAAATCGATGCAGCGCGGGTTTCTGGATGTCGCCGGTCGTCCGCAAAGTGCCCCGGCTCCCAGTGATCCGTTTGCCAATCGCCCAGCCGGCAATCCAGCCAGTGGCAGCAATCGCCCCGGCGGCAAAAAGCCGGGCTGAGCGTCTCTGCGCGCGGCCATGCCGCCCTTGGCATCGCCCCGCCTGATGGATCGACTTTCGCCGCAGCACAACATGTGTTGCTACGCGTCAAGATGGAACGCCCGATGATGAGCAAGCGGATAGCGCTGGTAACCGGCGGCATTGGCGGCTTGGGGGCGGATATTTGCCGCCACCTGCGCGACGGCGGACACACCGTGATCGCCGCCGACCTTGACGGCAATCCCGAACGGCTGGCCGCCTTTCACGCCGATCCCAACAATCATGCAATCGAATTCGAGGCCGTCGATGTCAGCAATTTCGACAGCTGCGCATCGCTGTTCGCTCGCATCGAAAGTCGCTATGGCAGCCCTGATGTGCTGATCAACGCAGCTGGGATCACGCGCGACGCGAGCCTGCGCAAAATGACGCCGGCGCAATGGCACGAGTTGATGCGTGTCAATCTCGACGGCGTGTTCAATATGTGCCGGCAGGCAGTCGAAGGGATGACCACGCGCGGCTACGGCCGCATCGTCAACATCAGCTCAGTGAATGGCCAGACCGGCCAGTTCGGCCAGACCAATTATTCAGCGGCCAAAGCCGCGGTACACGGTTTCACCATGGCCTTGGCGCGCGAAACTGCGCGCAAAGGCGTCACCGTCAATACCGTCTCGCCCGGCTACTGCGATACCCCCCTGGTGGCCGCGATGCCGTCGGCGGTGCGCGAACAGATCGTGCAGACCATTCCTGTCGGGCGGCTCGGCTCGCCCGCCGATATTTCACGCGCGGTCGCCTTTCTGGCCGCCGAGGAAGCCGGCTACATCACCGGCGTCAATTTGCCGGTGAATGGTGGTTACTTCATTAGCTTTTGAATACACGTCGCCCTGCTGCCGATCATGTCGGCGCTCAGCCTGCTTTGGATGCCGCCGCGGCATCACTCGCCCAAGTGCGCCACAGATGTCGTGCGCCAGCTTGCAGTCCATTCGCCGTTGCGGAACAGTTCGCCGACTTATCCTGAAATCTTTGGCATGACGCAGCAAACCATCCACGTCATCGGTGCCGGCCTCGTCGGCACCTTGTTGGCGCAACAGCTCGCCCAGCAAGGGCACACCGTGACCGTTTACGAAAAACTGGCCGACCCGCGAGAGACCGGATTCAGCGGCGGTCGTTCGATCAACCTAGCGCTGGCCGAACGCGGCCTGCATGCGCTACGTGTCGCCGGACTGGACGACGCGGTGCGCCAACGCGCCGTGATGGTACGCGGGCGCATGGTGCATCAGCGCGATGGCCACGCCGAACTGCATCGCTACGGCGTGGACGATAGCGAGGTCAACTGGTCGGTCTCGCGCGCCGCGCTCAACACCGTGCTGCTGGATGCCGCCGAAGCGGCCGGCGTGCGCTTTCATTTCGGCCAGGCGCTGCGCGATGCCGACATGGAACGCGGCCGCCTGCGTCTGCTCGGCGCTGACGGCATCGAACGCGAGATCGATAGCGCGGTGACCCTCGGCGCGGACGGCGCCGGCTCCGCGTTGCGCGCCGCGATGACGCGGCACACCCCGTTGGGCGAGCGGATCGAGCCGCTGGGTCACGCTTACAAAGAGCTGCAGATCGCCGCTCTGCCCGATCGCCAGGGCGCGGCACGTTTCGCAATCGAGCCGCACGCGCTGCATATCTGGCCGCGCGGCGGTTACATGGCAATGGCGCTGCCCAATGCCGAGGGCAGTTTCACGGTCACCTTGTTCCTGCCCGCGCAGGGCGCCCACCCGAGCTTTGCCAGCCTGCCCGATGCGAACAGCGCACTGGCTTTCTTTACCGAGGATTTCCCCGACCTGCTGCCCTTGATCGCCGATTTCGCGCAGGACTACGAAGCGCATCCGGTCGGGTCGCTGGCGACGTTGTATCTGGACCGCTGGCATATCGACGGGCGGGCGCTGCTGATCGGCGACGCCGCGCATGCGATCGTGCCGTTTCATGGTCAAGGCATGAATTGCGGTTTTGAAGACACCGTGCTGCTGGCCCGCCTGCTGGGCGAGGCCGCCGGCGACAGCCACGCGGCCTTCGCCGAGTTTCAACGTCAGCGCAAACCCGATACCGATGCCATCGCTGCGATGGCGCTGGAAAATTATGTGGAGATGCGCGACTCGGTGTCCGATCCCCACTACTTGGCCAAGCGTGAGTTGGGCGCCCTGCTGGCCACCCGTGCGCCCGAGCATTTCATGCCGCGCTACCGCATGGTCACCTTCACCCATTTACCATATGCCTACGCCTATCAGCGCGGCCGCGCGCAGGATCATCTGCTGGAGGATTTGCTGCACGAAGCTGGCAGTTTGGCCGCGATCGACTTGGACGCTGCAACGTTGCGCCTGCGCAGCGCTTTGCCGCCGTTGCCACAACTGCGCGACTAAACCACAGCGTGCTTGCTGAAACCCATCGCATTGCGCTGCTCGGGTGGGTTTACATGGACAAGCACACCTGGCATTGCGGACAATCAACGCAATGACCTCATCGCCCGCAATTCCTCTGTTGCAAGCCAGCGCCGTAAGCTTTTCCCGGCAGGATGAAGTGGTCTTCGGGCCGCTGGATTTCGTGCTCACGCGTGGCCAGATCGCCCTGGTCGAAGGTGACAACGGCAGCGGCAAGACCACCTTGATGCGCCTGCTCGCCGGACTGCTGCATCTGGAGCACGGTGAGCTGCATTGGCAAGGCGCGCCGATGCGGCATCAGGCGATCAGCGGGCAGATTGTTTTCCTCGGCCATCAACTGGGCTTGAAGGCGGATTTGAGCGCCTACGAAAACCTGCAAGTCGCCGCCGGTCTGCACGGCGTACGCGAGCACGAGCGCATCGGCGCGGTACTGCTCCGCGTCGGCCTGGCCAGCTACGAAGACGAACCGGTGCGCCGGCTCTCCGCAGGTCAGAAAAAACGCGTCGCGCTGGCGCGGCTGCTGCTGATCCCGGGCACGCTGTGGCTGCTTGATGAGCCCTATGCCAACCTCGATCGCGCGGGCATTGAACTGGTCAATCAGCTGTTGCGCGATCACGCAGCCAACGACGGCGCGGCGTTGGTCAGCAGCCACGGCGCGGTCAGTTTTCTCGGCGGCGAGCCGCAGCGGATCAAGCTGCATGACTAGTCCGATGCCGATGTCTCGACGGAGCAGTGTCAATTTTCTTTCCACG
>JBEVMS010000127.1:0-3347 GCA_040508515.1 Dyella sp.
AGTACGGACATGCGATGAATCGACCCAGTCTTGAGCTAGCGCTGGCCGCCGCGCGTGAAGCCGCCGCCGCCGCGGCCGAGGTGATCCGGCATTACTGGCGCCGCGGCGTCGATGTGCAGCTCAAGGGCGACGACACCCCGGTCACCGTGGCCGATCGCGAGGCCGAGTTGGCGATTCGCGCGGTCTTGAGCAAGGCGCTGCCGCAGGCGGCGATCTACGGCGAAGAATTCGGGCTGGAGGGCGAGGGCGCCGAGGACGTCTGGCTGGTCGATCCGCTCGATGGCACCAAAAGTTTCGTGCGGCGCACACCGTTCTTCGCCACCCAGATCGCGCTGATGCGTCGCGGCGAGTTGGTGCTGGGCGTCTCCAGCGCGCCGATCTACGGGGAAACCATGTGGGCCACGCACGGCGGCGGTGCCTGGCTGGACGGCCAGCGTGTTCACTTGGCCGACACCACCGAGCTGGCGCAGGCGGCGATTTCCACCGGCAATCTGAAATCGCTGACCATGGACCAGCGCTGGGCGGCGCTGGGCGGCTTGATCCGCGACAGCAACCGCATTCGCGGCTACGGCGATTTTTGCCATTACCACTTGCTGGCGCGCGGCGCCCTGGATCTGGTGATCGAGTCGGATGTGAACATCCTGGATATCGCCGCACTGGCGGTGATCGTGCGCGAGGCCGGCGGCGTGTTCACCGATCTCGACGGTCGCGCGCTGGATATGCACACACGCAGCGTCCTGGCCGGTGGCCCGGTGCTGCATGCGCAGGCGTTGCAGCGTTTCAACGCGTGAGCGGGGCGCGGCGCTGCGGACGTGCCGGTGGCGCCCGGTTACACTAGGGAGATGCACAAACCACCGATCATCCATGCCGTGCGCGACGCCCAAGGGCGTGGCTTCTTGCATTCCGAGCAAGTGGACCTGGAATTTTCCAATGGCGAACGCCGCACGTACGAGCGGCTCACCGCGCGCGGGCTGGGCGCCGTGATCATCGTGCCGATGCTGGATGATGAAACCGTGCTGCTGGTGCGCGAGTACGGCGTGGGCGTGGAGCGTTACGAACTGGGCCTGCCCAAAGGTCGGCTGGATCAGGACGAAACCGCCGAGCAGGGCGCCAATCGCGAGTTGAAGGAAGAAATCGGCTACGGCGCGCGCAAGCTGAAAATCCTGCACAACCTGTCGCTGTCGCCGTCCTACATGACGCATATGGCGCACGTGGTGCTGGCGCAGGATCTGTATCCCGAACGGCTGCTCGGCGACGAGCCGGAAGAACTCGAAGTGGTGCCGTGGAAGCTGGCCGAGCTGCATCAACTGATCGCCCGCGATGATGTCAGCGAGGGGCGTTCGATCGCCGCGCTGTTCATGGCGCGCGAGTACCTAGCCGGGCGTTTCACACCATGAGCGGTTCACCCGAACATCCCTTGCTGCGCCAACTGGGCGATTTGGCGCGTGCGGCCGGTCAGGCCATCCTGGACATCTACCACAGCGATTTCGAGGTGGAGATCAAGCACGATCGCTCGCCGCTGACCGAAGCCGACCTGGCTGCGCAGCGGGTGATCATGGCCGGACTGACCGCACTCGATGCCCGCGTGCCGGTGGTGTCCGAGGAAGCCTGCAACGCCGACTGGGAGCAGCGTCGGCAATGGGATCGCTACTGGCTGGTCGATCCGCTGGACGGCACGCGTGAGTTCGTCAAGCGCAATGGCGAGTTCAGCGTCAATATCGCGTTGATCGAAAATCATCGACCGGTGCTGGGCGTGGTGTTGGCGCCGGTCGGTGGCGAGCTGTACGCGGCCGCCAGTGGCCATGGCGCCTGGTTTCAGGCCGCGGCCGACGCCCCGTGGCAGCGCATGGGCACGCGTGCGCTGGCGCGGCCGGCGATCCTGGCCGGCAGCCGATCGCACGGCGGCGACGGTCAGCGCATTGCGCGCCGGCTGCTGGGCGAGGACTATCAGCTACAAGCGCTGGGTTCGTCGCTGAAGTTCTGCCTGATCGCGCGCGGCGCGGCCGATCTCTACCTGCGTTACGGTCCCACCTGCGAATGGGATACCGCCGCGGCGCAATGTGTACTGGAAGAAGCCGGCGGCGCGGTGACCGACCTGCAAGGGCGAGCGTTGCGCTATAACCGAGGCGAATCGCTGATCAATCCCGAGTTCATGGCGGTGGGCGACCGCAGTATCGACTGGGCGCAACGGCTACGCGAAGCCGACACGGATTAAGTGCGATGAGCGATGTCACCAGCAAGCACAGCCTCGACGATCTGCTAGGGATCATGGCGCGGCTGCGCGATCCGGAGCGCGGTTGCCCGTGGGACGTGCAACAGGATTTTGCCTCGATTGCCCCCTACACCATCGAGGAGGCCTACGAAGTGGTCGACGCGATCGATCGTGCCGACTTTTCCGACCTGCGTGACGACCTGGGCGATCTGCTGCTGCAGGTGGTGTTTCACGCGCAGATGGCCAAGGAGGCTGGGTTGTTCGATTTTGCCGACGTGGCCCACGCGATCAGCGACAAGATGCTGCGCCGGCATCCGCATGTGTTCGGCGACGTCAGCTATGACGATGTCGAGCAGCAGAAGCAGGCGTGGGAGGCGATCAAGGCCGAGGAGCGCACACGCAAGGGCGCTGCGCCCGATTCCAGCGCGCTGGCCGGTGTATCCAGCGGTCAGCCGGAATGGAAGCGCGCACTGAAATTGCAGCAGCGCGCGGCCAGCGTCGGCTTCGACTGGGGCTCGCCCGGACCGGTGCTGGACAAGCTGCTCGAGGAAGTCGACGAAGTGCGCGCCGAGTTCGCAGCGGGCGCGGACGTAAGTCGGATGGAAGATGAAATCGGCGACGTGCTGTTCGTCACCGTCAATCTGGCGCGGCACGCCGGGGTGGATTTTTCAGGCGCGCTGCGGCATGCCAACGCCAAGTTCGAGCATCGCTTCCGGCAGATGGAGCGGTTGGCGCGCGCGCAAGGCAAAGAGCTGGCCGAACGCACGTTGGACGAGCAGGAATCGCTGTGGCAGCAGGTCAAGGCGCTGCAACGCGCGGCCGCCAAGTAAACGCTTAAAACCGCGGCGCATATCGATGAGATAACGCTCGCGCCGGCTACGGCCCGCTTCGCTGCCGACGTCGAGTCAGCCATCGGATCAGAAACAAAAAGGCGCAGGAAGCGAACTTCCTGCGCCAATCACATCGTGACGGAGGTCAGTGGCACGGACGTCCGTCAGGCGTTACTCACGATCGCGATCAGTTGCCGCCAGGGCTGGCAGCACCAGTGTTGCCCTGGCGCTGCGCCCACTTGGCGCGCATCGCTTCCATCTGGCTGCGGCGCTTGGCTTCGTTGGCCAGGTTCTCGTCCAGGCTC
>JBEVMS010000160.1:0-4383 GCA_040508515.1 Dyella sp.
CGAACGCCTGACCCTGCCAGTCGTGAGTGCTGTTGCTGCGATCGATGCGTTGCTTCAACGCGCTGGCATCCGCCGCCAGCCGCTGTTGGAGGTCGGCGCGGGTGGCCTCGGACAAATGCAGGTTGGCGCTTTCCGCGCGCAGGCCCTGCACCGCCAGATCGACCGCCTGCTTGGCCACGCCGCGCACCTGCGGCAGCAGCGCGCGCAATTGGCGCTCGAACAGGCTCAGTCGATCTTGATCCTCGGCACGGACCCGCACCGGCGTGCCGTCGGTGCGCAGGTCGCCTCGCACCAGCTCGACCCGATAAGGCGCCGGCTGGGCGCGATCGAACAGCAGGCCGCTGGGCGATATGGTCAGATCGAAGCTGCTGCTGGCATGGCAGCTGGCGACCAGATCCTGCGCCGCCGCACTGCCGCAGGTGAGTATCAGCAGCAAGCCAGCGGCTAGAGGAATCGAGCGCATCGATGGTGACTTCCGCACGGAATACCTGCTAGCAATAGCCGCCCGCGCAGCAACCGCCACTGAATCGCGCCGGGATGGGCGGCACGCGATAGCGCCACCCTCAGCTCGCTGCGAGCGGAGTCAGCAGGTGCAGGCTCGATTGCGCCGGCGCGATGCCGTCAGCCGGCAATGCGTCCACACTACCCTCGGCCAGCTTGCTCTCCTGAGCCCAGGGTGCTACTTGGCGCGGGCCGGGTACATAAGTCTGCCATTGGCCGTAGCCCGCTCGCGAGTGAAGGCCCGGGCCTGACAAATTGAACTGCACCGGCACGCGCACGAACCAATGGTCGGCTTGCACCCGCCGCCCGGTGCTTGGTGGATTGAACGTCCAACGCCGCGCGGCACTCAGCGAGGCGTCCGCCAGCACCTTACGGAAGCGCGCCATCTCCTGATCGCTGCCGACGGCCTCCAGATTGACCTGCTCGGCGATAGCGCCTTCCACTTGGCCCTGGCGGCCGACTTGCAGCAGCAGGTAGACGGTGCCCGGCACGCGTGCGCTGACCGCCTCGACCGGGTAGCGAGGAGACACCCGCGTCTTGCTGCTGACGTTTTCACCGGGCGCGTCATCGCCGAAATGAACCCCTCGGATCGACAACGCGTAATTGCCGTCGGCCAACTGGTTGGCGACCACCCGCACATCCATCGTCGCGCGCGCATTGACCGGTTGACCGTCCTGCTGCACCGGCTCGAACGTCCATTGCGGCACGTTTTTTTGCAGCAGCTCCAGCACCGGGGCCGGCACCTTGTCGGTGTGATCGATCTGGAACGAGCGCACCGTGCCCTCAGGTGCGATGACGATCGAGCCGGTCAGCAACATGCTGCTTTCCACCCGCTTGCGCACCGCATCGGCATCGGCCGCCCAGCCATGCGCGCACAGCAGCAGCGCCAAGCTACCGAACAGAAAACGCTTCATCCTTAGGCTTCCTTTCATTCTTTGGATTGTCGGGTTACGGTGGCTTTGACCACCGTCACCGCGGCAGCTTGCCACACGCCCAGCCACTCAAACCGTGGCGATCAACCGATCCGGCGCGCATGAAACGCCGCGCGGACGTCCAGCCGAGCCAGTCGCCAGGCCAACCAGAGCAGCACGGGAGTCGCCAGCACCTTCAAGCTCAGCGCCATCAGATAGCTGCGGCGCGCCTGCGCGATCAGGTCAAGCATCGCCTCCATGGCGCGGGGCTGCGCCTGGGCGAGTAGACGCGCCTGCTCGAAACTGCCCCATTGGCCCAGCATCAGGCCCGCGGTGAGCAACGCCCAAAGTGCGAGCAACGCAGCCACCACGCGCATGCTGCGACGCGCCCACTCCTGCCGCAGCACGCAGCCGGCACTGACGATGATCACCGCAAAGGCAGCGATCAGGTAGGCCATGTCCCAGGCTAGCATCGCGCGCAGCGCAGAGACCGCATTTGGTTCGGAGGCTGGCAGCACCTGCAACCGATTCCACACCTGCATGCCGTGATTGAGATACTGCACCCCGCCAAGGGAGGCCAGCAGCAACAGTAGCCAGATCACACAGCCCCAGCCGGATAGGCGCATGCGAGTCTTGCCCTGCTTGCCGCTCCACACCGTGGCCATCAAGGGGCCGCCTTCAGCGCCGCCAGATCGGCCAGCACCTGGCCGGAATTTTTCTCCGGATCGACGTCCTTATAGATTTTGGCCACGTTGCCGGATGGATCGACCAGAAAGGTTTCGCGGCGAGCGTAATGTATGCCGACCATCGAGCTGAGTACGCCGTAATCGGTCGCGGTCTGACGCGTGGTATCCGCCAACAGCGGGAACGGCACGTGGTACTTGGCGGCGAAATCGGCATGCGACTTGATGTCGTCCAAGCTGACCCCGACCACCGCCGCTCCGGCCTGGCGCAGCTTGACGATATCGTCGCGGAAGGTGCACACCTCGGTGGTACAGCCGCCGGTGAAATCCTTGGGATAGAAGTACAGCACCAGCCACTGACCGTGATAGTCGCTGGCGCTATGCCACTTGCCGTTCTGATCCTGCAATTTGAACGCCGGCGCGGGCTTTCCCACTTGCGGCGTGGTTGCCGACACGGGCGCGATCCATACCAGCGTGACCAGCGTCAACAAAAAAGCGCTCAACCATGACACTCGACGCATACTGGATCTCCCAAAGCTTCATAGCGAATCCGCAATCGGAGAAGTGTACGCGCTAGCAGGGGCGCTTCACGAGCATGCCATCAAGCACACCGACAAGCGTGACGTGTGTCGGTGTGCCCGAACCTCCAGACGCCTCAGCGGTGGCTGATGGTGAACTTGCCCACCGAGACGCCAAGGTTCACGCCACTCCCGGTGCCGGCCAGGGCCAGCGACGTGGTTCCCTTGCTCAAGACCTGCGCGCCGGCGCTGTGTACCACGCCAGCATCCGCGCCCGCCTCGGCGTAATCGCCGAACACATCCGCGATGCTGCGCACGTGGCTGATCTCACCCTTGCCGTTGTCGATGCGGTATTTGCCTGCGGTCAAGCCGCCGCCGACCACGCTAATTTTGACACTGGCGCGCTGACCGTTGTCGCAGGTCACCGTGCCGTGGCCTTCGGCATGTTTGTAAATGAGCGACCAGCCAGCCAGGTTGTAACGCAGATGGCACTTTACATCGGCATCGGCGGCATGCGCCCGATCCGGCACCGTGCCAACGATCGCCCCAGCCATCGCCAACAGGGCCGCTGCCGTATAAAACCGCTTGTTCATTGAAGGTCTCCTTCGCGCCATAACAGTGCCGATCGGCCGTGCCTTCAGGGTTTCTGGCACGGTCGGCAGGTTGCGTTTTAGGATCGGAAAGCGAATGTGATTGCGATGTGCAGGCAAACGCGGGTCGGCCACCTTGCCTGAACGGATGCTCGTCCCGGTCACGTCATGCAGGTACCGAACACTACGGCGATGCGCGCTTGACCTTGGCAATACATCGTCGGGTCAATACTAGGCCTCCTTTCTGTGAGGAGTCGCCACCATGAAATCGCCTCTGAGATTGAACGCCGGGTTATTGGCCGCGCTGGCCGTCTGCGCCGCCGCCCCGTGGGGCGCCAGCCAAGCGCAGGACACCTACCGGCGCACCCGTACGGTGTGCGAGAACGTGGTGGTACGCGACCAACCCAAAGACCAGCACCAGATTGCCGGTACAGCGATCGGCGCGGTGGCGGGCGGTCTGCTCGGTCATCAGGTCGGCGGCGGCAAGGGCAAAACCCTAGCTACGGTAGGCGGCGCGGTGGCCGGTGGTTACGCGGGCAACAAGGTGCAAGAGCATCAGCAGGATAAAAACGCCTCCACGCATACCGAGCGGCGTTGCCACGAGGAGGCTTACTGAGCGGCCCCCTCGCCGCGTGGTGAGCGCATAATCGCCCCAGGCCAGTACCTGGGAGACGCCATGATCAAGTATTCGCTCGTCGGGTTCGACGGCTCCGAATCCTCCAAGCGCGCGTTTCGTTTTGCGATGGACCTGGCCCGCCTCTGTGGCGGCCGGGTCAGAGTCGCAAGCGTGCTGCAAGTCACCGAGGGCGGCGTCGACGCCAGTGCGCAGTTGATCGCCGATAGCAGTACCGACCATACCCACGCGCTGCTGAAGGAATTGATCGCCATGGCGCCGGATGCCGAGCACATGGTGGATGTCGACGTGACCTACGGCAGTCCCGGCGATGTATTGCTGGCGCAAGTGCGCGAGCATGCGGTCGATCATGTGGTGATCGGCCATACCGAGCGCGGCGCACTAGCGCGCTGGCTGGTCGGCTCGGTGTCCAACGACGTACTGGCGCGTGCGCATGTGCCGGTGACCGTGGTGCGCTGACCCTGCAGGTGAACGCTCGTTAATCCCGCGCCTGCGTCTCGTCGTATGCTGTCACACGATCGTCATGCCAGGCTGGCGCCGCCCCGC
>JBEVMS010000245.1:0-9264 GCA_040508515.1 Dyella sp.
TGATGGCCGCGGTCTAGGGAACCTGCCCGCGACCGCCCTGCCGGGCGTTATCGGAGCCGGCTGGCCCGCCCGATGACGTCGTGCAGCGGGAGGCCTCTCCGCCCGGGCGGGGTGCGGCTCTGCTCCTCGGCCGTGTGGAGGTGCCAGACCAGGGGGTCGAGGAGCGCGGTGATCTCCGCGGCGGTCACCGTGGCCTCGACGGGCGGCGCCTCGCTGTACCCGTGGCCGTGCTCCTGACCATCGGCGTGCTCGTGCTCGTGCTCGTGCTCGTGCTCGTGCTCGTGCCCGTGCTCGTGCTCGTGCTCGTGCCGGTGCTCGTGCCGGTGCTGGTGCTGGTGCCCGTGCTGGTGCCCGTACTCGTGCTCGTGCCGGTGCTCGTACCAGTGCTGGACTGCGAGCCTGCCGCCTGGTAAACCTCGAACTCGAACAGCGAGTTGCCGTACTGGGTGTTGCGGGCCGTGCTGTTCATGCGCACGTACTGGGCGGTCACTGCCGGGAAGGTCTGCGTATCCACGCCACCCTGACCCGCGATCGGTCCCTTCACGGTCTGCCAGTTCACGCCGTCGTTCGAGACGTCGATCGTGTACATCGCCGAGGACGCATTCTCCCAACGCATGATCACGTGGTCGAAGGTCTTGGGCGTACCGAAGTTGACGACCAGGTTGGCCGGATCCACACCCAGCTCGGAGCTCCACCGCGTGGTGAAGTCGCCGTCCGTCGCCATGGACGGAGCCAGATCGCCGCGCTCGGGCGGCAGGTTCGACGTGGTGATGGCACCGAGAGCGATGTTCACGCCACCCATGCCGTCACCGGGCGTACCCGGGCTCGGCGGATTGCCGCCGGTGGTACCGACGTTATTTCCGCCGGTGTTGCCGCCATTGTTTTGCGGAGCGACGGGCGCACCGAACGTCGGGTCGAAACCGTTCGTCGAGTTGTCCACCGTGAGCACAACGTTTTGGCTGGCCGTGGTGAGGCCCTGGGCGCTGACCACGTTCACACGCACTACGGCGCCGTTCATTGCCGCCGTAAGAGCCGGCGTGGCGTAGGTACCATCGGCGGTGCTGGACAGCAGCGTCAGCACATCCTGGTTGTTCACGTCCTGGGTCACCGTGTACCAGTTGTAGCTGAGCGGACCCACACCCGTCGCCGTGACAGCGAAGTGCGCGGAACGACCCAAGCCAACGGTCTGGTTGCTCGGCTGAGCGGTGATCGTGGGAGCGACAACCTGGGTTCCCAGCACGCAGAGCACGTGACCCGGGAAATTGTCGAGCACCTGGCGCGTCATCTGACCATCCGAAGTCACCACGAAGGCGAACTGCGCATCGGTCGGATCGGTACCCGCGGTCCAGGTCTGCCACGCGCCCGGGAATGCCGAGCTCGAGTAGTTCTGGCCGCTGATGGCCAACGCTTCATCGACGGTCGGCAAACGCATGCCGGCGGCCGAGCAGGTCTGGGCTGCGACGATCTGGGTGAACTGCGCACCTTGATCGGCGAAACCACGTTGCTGGCGGTCCCATTGCAGGCCGCTCAGATTATCAGTGACGCTGGTCCCGTTGCTCTGCACCGTGTAGCGATCGGTGGTCGAGCAACACGTGGGCGTGTTGTACACCTGGAACTCGAAGATCGAATACCCGAAAGCCGTGGCACGTGAAATGCCCTGCATGCGGACAAAACGACCGGTGACCGGCTGGTTGAAGGTGATGTCTTCAGTACCGCCATTGCTGTTGGTGACGTGCTGCGCTTCCACGAAGGTCGAGTCAGCTGGCTCGCCCGTGGTCGGGTCCGGGTTGGCGTTCGAGTACTGAATGGAATATTCAGACGCATGCGCGTTTTCCCACAGGAACACGACACGGTTGAACGTGCGCGACGAACCCAGGTCCACCGTCAAGGACGCATTATCCTGGCCGATCGCCGAACCCCAGCGGGTCGTGGCATCACCATCCACAGCCTGCCACGCCGCGGTGCTCTGCGTGTTTTCTACCGGCGTGGAGATGGTGTTCTTTTGCAGGGCCAGGTTCGCGCCCGGCGGAGCCAGGGTGAGCTGAGCCGTTGCGGTCGCCGTGGCACCGGTGATGTTGGTCACCGTGACCGTGTACGCACCGACATCGCTCTGCTGTACCGAGGGAATGGTCAACGTGGGCTGATCGGCGCCGACCGGCTCACCAGCGAACGACCACGCGTAGTGGAACGGCGAGGTACCCGCTACGAGGCTGGTCACGTCGAACGTCGCCGGCTGACCTGGGTTGGCACGAATGCTCGCCAAAGTGCCGTTGATCACCGGCGGACGGGCCGCGTTCACCGTGAGGTTGACCGCCTGCGACACCGCGCTGCTGTTGAAGTTGCTGACGGCAACGGCGTACTGCACGCCACTGTCGGCCACCGTCAACGCCGGCGTGTCATACGTCGGACCGGTTGCACCAGGAATCGCAACCGAACCCTTCATCCACTGGTACTGGATGGTCGGAGAACCGGAAGCGACCACCGCGAAGTGCGCCGATTGTCCTTCGTCCACGCTTTGGGCCACCGGTTGCTGCGCGATCCCCACGGCATTGAACGGGAAGACGCTCAGTGTGGCTGCACCGGATTCCGGATTGCCGCCCTGACCATTCACCACGACGGTATACGTCGAGTTGTTGTCGGCCAGAGACAGCGTCGGGGTGTCATACGTCGGGCCGGTCGCTCCCGGGATCGCCACGCCATCCCTCTTCCAGGTGAAGGTCAACGGCGGGGCGCCGGAGGCGGTCACGCTGAAGTGGGCATGGTCACCCACGCTGACACTTTGGCTGACGGGGTTGGCGATGATCTGCGGCGCACCCGACGAGGTTGGAGCAGCCGGGATCGGAACAATGTTGTACGACGTCGTGCCCGTACCCAGACCCGGCGAGCTGGCGCTCACCGTCACCGTACCGGTGGCGAACTTCGAACGTAGCGCGATCTTCTGCAGACCGCCCTCGAACTTCAGTTCATGCGAACCGGGCGCGTGATAGAAATGGTTCGGTTCGTCGATACCGCTCGGGTCAGGCGTCGAGCCACCGGCATAGTCGACCAGTTCCTGCGTACCGCCGTTGAAGGTAACCAGCGAGTCGCCGCTGTCGACGTTGAACGTGACCAACTGCGACGCATCCGGCACGCGCACGCCATTGGCGTCCACAACCGTGGCGACGATGAAGGCCGCGTCCGAACCATTGGCGGTGACCTGGAAGGTCGTACCGTCCGGCTTGACGATCGGGGCGGCCGTATTGACCACCTGCAGCACGATGTGATCCGCCGCACCGGCCGTGGTCAGCGTGTCGGCAACGGCGTTGCCTTGCGCGTCCTGGCGGACCTGGCCGAGGTTGTCGATACACTGCGCGACCGCCGTACCCGGCTGCCACGTCACGTTCCAGTGGACCTGGCCCGGGAGCATGGTCGTGGCCTGGGCCGTTGGGACACCCTGGATGTGACCGGTTAGTTCGGAGATCGGACCGTTCTCAGCGTTGTAGCTCGCGGTATCGATCGTCTGGAACGGGTTCGGCACCTGGTCGTTGCCCTGCGGCACGCCATTGATCAACAGGCGGACGGCGGGGCAGTTGCTGAACGCATTGACCTGGATATTGCCGGAGCGATTCCAGGTATGGGCCAGCTTGACCACGGGACGCAGGTCGTACGGCACCCACACCGATTCATAGATGTAGTAAAGCATGCGCGGGAAACGGTCCGCATCGGTCATCGACGCGTTGTTGCCGCGGGTATTGTGCCGGAAGATCTTGACCGGCGTGCCGTCCGGATTCAGCACCTGGTTACCGTTGGCATCAAGCTGGAAGGACCAGTGCGTGGAGTCCTCGGTGCCATCGACCTGCTCGATGACTTCTCCCGGTGTGTCGGCGAAATACCACTGGGCCATGCCGGCGGTGCCGACACTGCGTGCCTGCGAATACGGCACGAGGTAGTTCAGCGCGAAAGCAAGTTCCGTGTCGTAGCCGCTGCGGATACCGCCCGGCCCCCAGTATTCCGCGCCCCATGCGGGCTTGTTCGGAAACTGGGTCTGGTGCAGGAAGGTTTCGCAACCGGCCTTGGAGCAGCTGAGGATGTCGCCGTTGGCGGCATCGGGCGTACGATCGGCAATCACGCGCGGCGCGATGACGTCCCAGCTGCGGCTCAACGCTCCCAGTTCCTGCGCGAACGGCGTATTCATCGTGCCGTTGTTGATTTCCCAGGAGAGAATCGACGGATGGCTGCGGTCGCGGATCACGATGTCGCGCTGCACTTCGCGCTTGATCGTCCACATATCGTTGCAAGCCTGGTCGGTGGCTGCGCAGGCATTCTGAAATGCGCCTTCACCGTCGCCACTGGGCTGCACGATGAATACGCCTAGCGCATCGGCCGCCTCGACGAACTCGGGGCTCGAAGGCGAGTGACCCGGACGCCACAAGTTGCCGCCCATGGCAGCCATGTCCTTGAGGTCGCGCCACTGCTGCTCTTCGGGTACGGACGAACCCAGGCCTGGGTAGTCGTAACGACCTGAGCCGCCGTCGATGAGCGTCTTCGTGCCGTTGACGTACAGGAAGTCCTTGTCCCACGTCAGCATGCGGATGCCGAGCGTGCTCTGCTTGCTATCAACGACTTGGCCGTTGATGCTCACGGTGTGGAACACCCTGTACAGGTACGGATTGCCGGCGAGGCTGTTGTTCGGATACCAGAGCGTGGGGTTGTTCACCGTCAGCGTCTCGTCGAACACCGGCGTCACATCATCCGGAATCACGTTCGGCGCCAGATCCTTGTTCAACTGCTCGCTGGCGACGACGTTGCCCTGCGCGTCCACGATCTGCGTGGTCAAGGTCACCGTCTGCACGGCCTGCGTCTCGTTGACCACATTGGTCTGGACGCGAATCGTGGCCGTCGTGTGATCGGCACTGAGCGCCTGCGTACCCACGTAGGTACCCCAGGTCTTCTGGCCGGCGTACACGTTCTCCGGAATGTGCACGAGGTTGGTTACGTGCAGTTTTACGGGGCGGAAGATGCCTGCCTCGGACTGGCCGAAACGGAACGAACCCGAGAAGCCCGGGTCTTCGAAGAAACCGCCGCCGCTGCGACCGACCTTCACCGCCAGAACGTCGGTGCCGTCGAACTTCAGGAACGGGGTCAGATCCACGATGTGCGGCAGGAAGCCGATCACGTGGGTCGCCTGCGCGTCCGGCTGACCCGGCTGGTTCAGCACGCCGGTACCCGGAATGAACTGACCGTTGATGTAGACGCGGTCGCCGGTGTGCGCGCCCTCGAATTCAACCATCACCTTCTTGCCCGCGTACTGGGCATCGTTGGTGAGTTTTGTGCGATACCAACTGGTCTCGCCATCCAGGCTGCTTTGGTTGCCGCCGGATTCCTGGTTGATGAAGGTGTTGAAATCGTTGGCCGCGTGCGGCAGGCCAACGCTCAGCCATTGACTGTCGTCGAAATTTACCGCTGCGCCATCGTCATTGTTGGGCAGCGGTGCGTAGACGACCGGATCGTTCGGGTTGGTGATCGCTTGCTTGGTGTATTTCCAAGGCTGCGCACCGAGGTTGATGTCCTGGCGGTCCGAAGGTGCGAGCGTGACGGCTTGCGCCGTCGCGGTCACAGCCAGGAACGCCATGGCGAACAAGGCTGAAAGCCTTGTTCGCCTTTGCGTACTGTTGGGTGATGCGGGTTGTCGCTTCATTGGGTACAAATCCCCTGTAAGAGCCGCGTGGTGTGACAGCGCATCGCAACGCACACGACGCCGATCGCCGGCGATGAATCGCCGGCGGCTTTGTCGTTCGCGGTGAGTGGATTATTCGCCCCCTGAAGCCGGTCTGTGCGAGCCCCTGCCGCTCCTCTCGGGTTTTAGCCCATACGCTGTCCGCGCGAATCATCCGCTTATAGCTTTACCACCACAATACGCATTCTTGCGACATTGCCCTGGCGCGTGTACATCCTTGCGCGTTTCGTGACGAGTGTCCGGTTTTGTCGTTAGCTGGATGGTTTTGAACAAGTCCGACTCGATAAAGGAGCACCATTATTTTTAATGGCTGTCTACCTTTCATCACTCGTCAAAATACTGACGGGTAATAGATGCTAGTAACGGGTTTCTGGAGGTGGCGACCCCACCTTAAATAGTGAGCGGTTTCCAGCACGGCGCAACCGGAGTACAACCCGCACGTCAACCGCCTCCCGCGCCGTCATGGCTTGGCGGATCGCCATGACATGGGGCCATAGCCGCTCACCGTTGGGCGCTGGCGACGCCAGTGGCATGCGCCCTCGTGCGATCACACTTACCCTGTGGCGATGGGAAGCCTTCGCGCGCGGCCTCAACCCATGCCGCTATGCGCCCGGAGCAAGCCGTTTTTGAAGTATCACGCCAACCTCCGCAAGGTTCGCGGCTGGCATCGCGCGGGATAAATCGCCTGCAAGATCTCCCCGGTCACCAAGGGCGATTGTCGCGATTCCCGCCCCGACCGCAGAGCGAATCCCAGGCTCACTATCTTCAACCACGATGGCCTCGCCGATCTCGATGCCGATCTCCTTCACGACCGACCGATAAAATGCAGGATCCGGCTTCCAATGGCCAATTTCATAGGCACTGAAGATCGCATTGTGCGCGGTGAAGTAAGATTCGAGACCCGTCACCCGGAGACTGTTTATAATCTTCTCGCGTGGCCCGCTGGAAGCGATATGCACCGGAAGGCGCAAGGAGGCAAGCAACTCCCGCGCACCGTGCATCGGTCGTAACCGGTCGGCAAACGCCAACTTCATGCGCTGCCGGAACACAGCAATAAAGTCCGCAGGCATCGGCGTATTGAAGCGCCGCTCCAGATCCATTATGCACTCGGCCATCTTTACGCCTGTGTATGCCTGTACTGCCTCAGACACAGTCCATGCAAAACCAAGTTCCGCTAAATATTCAACCAAAACTTCGTTTGCCAGAATCTCGCTATCGACGAGTGTGCCGTCGCAGTCGAATATTATTGCCTTTATGTGCATTCAATCGATCCCACGCCGGCATTTAATTCTAAAATTGAATGACTCGAAAATAAGCTATCGGCTTTGAATCGCCGACCATTATCCGATGCAGCACCCTCAATCGCCTAGTGCCCCAAGCCATCAACGCCTCAGCGCTTAAACCGTTTCCCAACCTCAGGCGCTAGCCTCGAACGGTCATCGCACGGACAGTTGCCACCAGAAGTGGAATTTTCCGCAGGCTTTCCCGCCGAGGTTCCATGTAAGGCATCCCGTTTAACCGACAGCCAGATCATCGCTGTGCTTTAGCAGGGTGAGGCCGGCACGGTACCTCAGCGGCGCTGCGAGCCTGGCATCAGCTCAGCGACGTTCTACGACCGAAGGAAGTCCCGTGTTGGACACGTGGCCCAGCAACTTCGCCGGCATGGATGCGTCGCGATGTGCCAGCTTTAAGGAGCTCAGGACGAGAATCGGCGCACTCGATACCCAGCTCCACAGAAACTGGCGCGAACCACATAGCTCACTTTCGGGGTCAGTTAAAACGGGGGGTTACCTACAGACTTTGCACCACGCCAAGCGTCGACAGACATCGCTCAGCGCACGCATCTGATCCCATTCGCCTATAGCTCCGGAAGTCTGGCTGCCCACGTCACGGGGAAGATGACGATCCGCACGCGCAGCAAAAAAGTGCAGCGGCGTTGAACTTCACACTCGGGCTTGCCACCTTGGGCGCCACGAAAACTGCGAACGCCCAGGTGCATCTGGCCAGCCTGCAAGCGGAGGCTGAACTCGATCAAATTCGTGCCGCGGTGGTGTCGGCACAACAGACTTGCCTGGCTGCGGCAAAACGTATTCCGTTGGCCAGCCAGCAAGTCGCGGCGGCGGATGAGGCGCTACGGCTGGTGCAATCGAACCTGCGCGCGGGCACCATGCTGGCGCTCGATGGCTTGCAAGCACAGGCCGCTGCCGCTCAGGCTCGCGTGGCCTATGCCACCGCCATTATCCGCTACGACCAGGCCGAGATTGGCTTGCTGTCGACCCTCGGAATAGTCGATCCGCAGACGATCGCAGCCGTCCGCCAAGCCTCGGCACAGAAGAATGCCGCCTCCGTCGCGCAACGCTGAGATCCCTGCCTGAGCCATCGTTTGCCCGTCGCTCGCCATGCGTGCTCATGGCCAGGCCATTTAGAAGACTGAAGCGCCCGCCTTTGCCGATACATTCAGCTACAGGATCGTCCAGCCCGTAGCGCATCCACCTAGCTGATTACGACTAGAGGCGAATTGACGGTGGGATTTAGGTCAGCGTAGGCTCGAAGCACAAGGGAGTTTTTGGGGGACGGTCGACTGCTGGGGGTGCTCCAAGGGGAGCATGGGCGCTGCATGCTCAGATGCGGCGCCATCCTGAGAGGGTCAGCCGTTGACGCACGCAACGGCGGTCACTTGTGGAGTGCACCATCCATGCCGATTCTTCCTAGCCTTAGTACCGCACGACTTGCAGGCAACTGGCCGATCGTGCGCAAAGTGCTGGAAGCCCGCTATGAGCGGCGCTTTCGTACGCACGTCTCATTGATGGAAAACCTCTATCGCGGCGTATTTGAAAGTTTCGCCGACGCCAAGGCCAGCGTACCGGCCACGCATTCATTGGGCTACGACAACGCGGCATCGGCGGAGCTGTATCGCGAGCGTACCCGGCGCGTGTTCATCAACGACTACCCGATGATGTTCTGGCTGGGCCGATTGTTTGAGGGCGGCAATAGCACGGTCTTCGATTTGGGCGGCCATATCGGCATCGCCTACTACGCGTACCAGCGTTACTTGCCATTTCCTGAAGCGATCAGTTGGCGCGTGCTGGACGTGCCCGCCGTAAACGCCGCCGGCACCGACTGGGCGCGCGAACACGATACGCGCCATCGGCTGAGCTTCACCTCGCGTCGCGAGGATGCCGATGGCGCGGACATTTTTTTCGCGGCGGGCTCGTTGCAGTATCTGGAATACACTTTGAGCGAGCTGCTTGGCAGCCTGCCACGCCCGCCGCCGCACCTGCTGCTTAACTCGGTACCGATCCACATGACCGCCTCGTACTTCACGGTGCAGAACATGGGTGCAACCTGCTGCCCGTACCGCATCACCGCCGAGCGCGTGTTTATCGATGGCCTCAAGGCGCTAGGCTACGTGCTGCGCGATCGCTGGGAGAATCCGGATCGTCGCTGTCAGATTCCCTTTTATCCGCAGCGCTCACTGGATCGTTACTACGGCTTCTATTTCAGCCGGGAGGCCGTGTGAAGTATGGCGCATGCGACGTCCGGACTTG
>JBEVMS010000196.1:0-3763 GCA_040508515.1 Dyella sp.
AGTTCGGCTCGCCGGGATTGCCGGCGCCAGGCTATCGGCTCAAGGTGATCGACGAGATCAGTGGCGACGAGGTGGCGCCGGGGGAGAAGGGTGTTCTGGTGTTCCTGCCGCCGTTGCCGCCGGGTTGCCTGAGCACCGTCTGGCGCGACGACGCGCGTTATCTCAGCAGCTACTACGGGCATTTCAAGGAGCTGGTGTATAGCTCGCTGGATTGGGCGACCCGCGATATGGACGGCTATACCACTATTCTCGGACGCACCGACGATGTCATCAATGTGGCCGGTCATCGGCTGGGGACGCGCGAAATCGAGGAGTCGATCGCCGGTTGCGGCGCCGTGGCTGAGGTGGCGGTGATCGGTGTGCACGACCCGCTCAAGGGTCAGGTGCCGGTGGTGTTCGCCACTTTGAAACAGGGCGTGGAAGAAACCCCGGCGGCTTCGGCGCTGGCAATGCAGCAGCGCGTGACCGAGCAGTTGGGCGCGCTGGCGCGGCCGTCGCGAATCTATGTAGTCAACGCGCTGCCAAAAACCCGTTCCGGCAAGCTGCTGCGGCGCTCGCTGCAAGCCTTGGTGCAGCAAACCGATCCAGGTGATTTGTCCACGCTGGACGATCCGGCCGCGCTGGAGGAAATCCGTCGCGCGCTACTGCGCGGGCCGGATCAAGCCAGCTGACCGCGCGTTCAAGGTGCTTGCGTGGCGGCCGCGCGCGTGGTCTGCGCATCCACCACGGTGGCGGTCACCATGTCGCTGCCGACGTTGACGGTGGTGCGCAGCATATCCAGGATGCGGTCCACGCCCAGCACGATGCCGATGCCTTCCGGCGGTATGCTGAAGGTTGCCAGCAGGCCGGCGATCAGCGGCAGCGAGCCGCCGGGAATGCCGGCTACGGCCACCGCGCTGAGCACCGCCAGCACCATCAAAAGCAGCTGTTGCGACAGCGCCAGTTCCACGCCGAAAGTTTGCGCCACGAACAGCACCACGCACCCTTCAAACAAGGCGGTGCCGCTCATGTTCATGGTCGCCCCCAGCGGCAACACGAAACCGGCCACGCCGGGCGCGAGCTTGAGTTCTTCGCGCGCCAACGCCAGCGCCGCCGGCAACGAGGCGTTGCTGGAACTGGTGGAGAAGGCGGTCACCAGCACCGGGCGGATCTGTGCAAAAAAGTGCAAAGGCCGCTTCCGTGCCAGCAACCAAAGCCATAACGACATCGTGCCGAACAGATGCAGCGCCAACGCGGCCGCGCAGCCGATGACGAAGATCGACAAGGTCAACAAAATGCTGCCGCCAACTTTGACGATCACACTGTAGATCAGCGCGGGCACCGCGTAGGGCGCCAGCTTCAGTGCAAAATGCACGATCCCGGTCATCAGCTCGGTGATCAGCTCCAGGCCGGCTTGCAGGCGTTGACGTTTGGCGGGAGCCAGCCGTGTGGCGGCGGCGCCGACCAGCAATGCGAACACGATCAGCGGCAGCACGTCTCCGAGGGTGGCGCGGTTGTTGCCGACGAACGCACCGAACAGATTGCGCGGCAACAGCATCTCCACCAGCGAACCCAGGCTGATGCCCTGCTGCTCGCTGGCGTGCTGGCTGAGCTGGGCGGCACTGCCACCGTAGTCGCGCAGCAGCAGATCGCGCGCGGCGCTGTCCAACTGCGCGCCCGGCTGCAGCAGGTTCATCATCAGCAGCCCCAGCAGCACCGCGATGGCCATGTTGGCGAAGAACAACGTGAACGTGCGCGCCGCGAGCGGGCCGAGTTGATCGAGCCGGCCCAACTGAGTCACGCCGGCTGCCAGCGAGGCGAACACCAGCGGCACGATCACGAAGAACAGCATGCGCAGAAAGATCTGCCCGAACGGTTCCAGCACGCTGCTGGCGAACGCCTGCGCTGCACGCAACACGGCCGGGTAGGGCTGGCCGATCAGCAGCGTGAAAACAGCAGCGGCAATGCCCAGCGCCAATCCCCAGAGGATGCGCGTGGCCAGCGATGTTGAGGCGTGGCTCATGAGCCGGAATCTACATGGGTCGCGCGGCACAAAGCTATGCCCGGTGGGGCTTGCTGCCCTGCACAGCGGCGTCGGCGATCGGCGGCGTTACAATGCCCGTCTTGACGTATTGGCTTTGTGGGAGGTGGTATGGCTCAGTGGGTTTCTCCGGGTGCGGCGTTCCGCGCCGCGCTGGCTGCCGAGCAGCCGTTGCAGGTGATTGGCGCGATCAATGCCAACCACGCACTGTTGGCCAAGCGCGCCGGCTATCGGGCGATTTATCTCTCCGGTGGTGGTGTGGCGGCCGGGTCACTGGGCTTGCCGGACCTGGGCATCAACACGTTGGACGATGTGCTCACCGACGTGCGTCGTATCACCGACGTCTGTGAGCTGCCTCTGCTGGTGGATATCGACACCGGCTTCGGACCCAGCGCGTTCAACATCGCGCGCAGCGTGAAGAGCCTGATCAAGGCCGGCGCCGCCGCTTGCCATATCGAGGATCAGGTCGGCGCCAAGCGTTGCGGGCATCGGCCCGGCAAGGAAATCGTTTCGGCGGGCGAAATGGCCGATCGAGTCAAGGCAGCCGCGGATGCTAAGACCGATGCGGATTTCTTCTTGATCGCGCGCACCGACGCGATCGCGGTCGACGGCGTGGATGCGGCGATCGAGCGGGCGATCGCCTGTGTCGAGGCCGGCGCGGACGGCATTTTCGCCGAGGCCGCCTACGACCTGCCGACCTATCGCCGCTTCGTCGATGCGGTCAAAGTGCCGGTGCTGGCCAACATCACCGAGTTCGGCCAGACCCCGTTGTTTAGCGTGGACGAACTGGCCAGCGCGGGCGTGGGCATCGTGCTGTACCCGCTATCGGCGTTTCGCGCGATGAACAAGGCGGCCGAGAACGTTTATCAGGCGATCCGTCGCGACGGTCACCAGCGCAACGTGATCGATACGATGCAAACGCGGGAAGAACTCTACGACCGCATCGGCTATCACCAGTTCGAACGTCGACTGGACGCGTTGTTCTCTCGCAAGAATTGAGTACTGCTGGATGCGCCCGCATCGGGTGGCATCCGACCGGGATGTTTTCCAAATCGTATGCGTTGGAGTGTCATCGATGAACGAGCAAGTGCTTCCCAAACCCAAGAAATCCGTGGCGCTGTCCGGCGTGCCGGCCGGCAATACGGCGTTGTGCACGGTCGGGCGCAGCGGCAACGATCTGCATTACCGCGGCTACGACATTCACGACCTGGCTGCCAAGGGCTGCTTCGAGGAAGTGGCGTATCTGCTGGTGCATGGTGTGCTGCCCACCTGGACCGAACTCAACGCGTACCGCGCCAAGCTCAAGCGTCTGCGCGGGCTGCCTGCGCCGGTCAAGAGCGCCTTGGAACTGCTGCCTGCATCGACGCATCCGATGGACGTGCTGCGCACCGGCTGCTCGATCATGGGCACGGTGTTGCCGGAGAAGGACGACCACAGCCTCAACGGCGCACGCGACATCGCCGACCGCTTGATGGCCAGCTTCGGCTCGATGCTGCTGTACTGGTATCACTTCAGTCATAACGGCAAGCGCATCGAGACGCAGACCGAGGACGACTCGATCGCCGCGCATTTCCTGCATCTGCTGCACGGCAAGAAGCCCAGCGAGCTGCACGCGCATGCGCTGGACAAGTCGCTGGTGCTGTATGCCGAGCATGAGTTCAATGCCAGCACGTTTGCCGCGCGCGTGATCGCCGGCACCGGTTCGGACATCTATTCGGCGATCACCGGCGCGATCGGCGCGCT
>JBEVMS010000205.1:0-6759 GCA_040508515.1 Dyella sp.
GCCAGCAATGTGCGCATCTACAAGCATGATGCGGTCGAAGTGCTGCAACACGAGATTGCCCCCGGCGCGCTGGCCGAAGCACGCATCTGGTTTCCCGACCCCTGGCACAAGAAGCGGCACAACAAGCGGCGGCTGGTACAAGCTGATTTTGTCGCCTTGCTGGCCTCGCGCATGGCGCCGGATGGGCTGCTGCATCTGGCCACGGATTGGCAACCCTATGCCGAGCACATGCTGGAAACGATGGAAGCGGCACCCGACTGGCGCAACCAACTGGGCCCCGGCCAATACGCTGAGAAACCCGACTGGCGCATCGAAACCCACTTTGAACGGCGCGGTCTGAAGCTGGGTCACGGCGTCTGGGACCTGCTCTACCGTCGCCGCTGAGCGAGAACCCTCGCGTGCCCGAGTCGCCGCTTCGCGCCCACTCTCCGCACGGCACCCGTGACCCGGACAAGCCCCCATAGCAACCAGCCGTGTCCGATCCGCCGCAAGTGGCGATGGCGCCCGTGCACGCCGCGGCGGGGACGCAAGCGTGTTATCGCGTTGAGCACCAATCGCCAGCATCGACTGCGACGGCATCGGATCGGCACGCCCTCGCGCCCGGGTCCCCGCCAGTACTCGCCCAAGTTGTAGCGTGGTCGGAAAACGCACGTTTTAGCCTGGACGGAAAACTTTGTGTTGCGCTGCGCACCCACCACGGCGGCGCAGGGTGGTCGTGGTCATGGGCACCACCCCCGTGTGGCCAAGCCGCCAGTTCGCCGCGGCTTGGCCCGGGGTAGTTGCAGCTTCTCGATCGGCTGATCGGCATGGACGTGCTCACTGGATGGAAGCCGAGACCGATGCCGCAGGCGTGGGGCTTCATCACGTAGGGTCGTGCCACGCGGGCGCGCGATCGCAATTCATCAAGCGCAGCGATTGCCCGCGTATACTCGCGCCATCACTCTTACCTACTCTTCGCGGCGCGATCAGGTGCGCCATGGCCCGGGCCGCTGATAGGCCCATCTAGGGACGAACCCAAGCGTGGCACTTTCGCTCACCCCCGAAATGATCTTGGTGCTCGGGCTGGTGGGCTTCACCATGCTGATGCTGGTGCTGGAGTGGATTCGCGCCGACATGGTGGCGCTGCTGGTAGTGGTGGTGATCGGCCTGACCGGCCTGATTCCCTCCGACCGGGTATTCAACGGGTTCGCCGGCAACGCGGTGATCGCGATCATCGCGATCATGATCATGGGCGCCGGCCTCGATCACGCCGGCGTGCTCAATCTCACCGCCCGCTTCGTGATGCGCATGGCGCGCGGGGTGGAGTCGCGCCTGGGCGTGGTGATCAATATCGTCACCAGCCTGTTCAGCGCGGTGATTCCCAGCCAGGCATTGGCGGCGTTGATGATCCCGGTGACCAGCCGACTCTCGGCGCGCACCGGCGTGCCGATCTCGCGGCTGCTGCTGCCGATGTCGTTCTGCATCCTGACCGCCACCAACACCACGCTGATCGCCAACTCGCCGCTGATCGTGCTGAACGACTTGATCGCCAGCGCCAACGCCAACCTGCCGCCCGGCGCGCATACGATCCCCAAGTTCGGACTGTTCAGCGTCAGCCCGGTCGGGCTGGTGTTGGCGGCCGCCGGCGTCCTGTTCTTTTATTTCTTCACCAAGCGGCTGCTGCCGGAACGCGAAGACGAGCGCCTGAAGGTGACGCCCGGGCGCACCGAAAGCTACTTTGCCGAAACCTACGGCATCGTCGGCGACACCGCCGAACTGACCGTCACCGCCGAAAGCCCGTTGGTCGGCATGAGCATCGCCGAGGTCGAGCGGCTTTATCACGCGCCGCTGATTCTGGCGATCAAGAGCGGCAACGAGGCGCGCATGGCGCCGCCGGGTGATCAGATGATCTGGGTCGGCACAGTGCTGGGCGTGCTGGGGCCGCGCGACCAGCTCAACGCCTTCGCCAACAACCAGCTATGCCGCTTGTCCAGCCGCATGCGCCAGCTCGGCGAGCTGTTCAACGCCAGCCGCGCGGGCATTTCCGAAGCGGTGATTCCACCCAGCTCGCGCTTCCTCAAAAAGAGCGTGGGCGAGCTGCGCCTGCGCAAGCGCTTTGGCATCTCGGTACTGGCGGTGACGCGCGGCGATCAGGTGTTCCGCGACGACGTACGCGAAGTCAACCTGCGCGCCGGCGACACCATGGTGCTGCATTCGTCCTGGCGCGACTTGGAGCTGGCCTCCGAAGACAAAGACCTGGTGGTGGTCACCGACATCCCCAAGGAAGAACAGCGCCCCGGCAAGATCTGGCAGGCGGTCGGCTTTTTCGCGCTGGCCAAGTGCCTGGCCCTGTTCACCAACCTGGACTTATCGGTGGCGATGATGACCGGCGCGATCGGCATGCTGCTAACCGGCGTGCTGAACATGGACGAGGCGTACAAGGCGATCAATTGGAAGACCATCTTCGTCACCGCCTGCCTGATTCCGTTGGGCTGGTCGATGGATTCCACCGGCACCGCCTCGTGGCTGGCACAACAGGTGTTGCAACACCTGGGCGGCGGCTCGCACTGGGTGTTGCAACTGGCGCTGGCGGTGCTGACCTTGCTGTTCTCGCAGGTGATGTCCAACGTCGGCGCCACCGTGATGATGGTGCCGATCGCCATCTCGGTAGCGGTGGCCACCGGCGGCAATCCCTCGGCCTATGCGCTGATCGTGGCGGTGTCCTCGTCCAACACGTTCCTGCTCAGCTCGGGCCATCCGGCGCTGATGATGGTGGCCGGCCCGGGCGGCTACCGCGGCAAGGATTTCCTGCGCACCGGCATCCCGCTGACCGTGCTGGTGCTGGTGCTGACCTTGGTCACCATCAATCTGATGTATCGCTGACGCGAATCGCCGGCCACCGGGTTTAACCCCATCGCGCGGATCGCGGCGATTACCTGGAGCAACACCTCCCAAGGATCAGGATCACGTGTCGCACGCCATGACGTTTCCGCTTGTCCATTGCGATGACCGCATCGCGCCCGCCTGGCCGATCGGCCGGTGGAAAGCGCTCAACCGCAAGCCCGATACCGACAGTCTCATCGAGGCGCTCAGCGACGAAGCCTGCATGTGCCGCTACCAGCGCGGCGACGACAAGGCGTTCGAACAACTCTATGCACGTTATCGCCAACGCTTGCATCGCTATGCCTTGCGCCTGGCGCCGCGCGCCGCCGAGGCCGAAGAACTCTTCCAGGAGGTATGGACCGCGGTGATCCAGGGCCGGGCGCAGTATCGTCCCAGCGCGCGCTTCGCCAGCTGGCTATTCGCCATCGCGCACCGCCGCGCCGCCGCGCCGCCGATCGCTGGCGCGCGCTCGCCCGGCATGCGCCGGACTGGCGAGGCTCGCCGGGCGACGAAGACGCTGATCCCATAGTCCATCTAACCAGCCAGGACGCCCCCGATCGCGAGGCGCACAGTCGCGCGCTGGGCGAGGCCTTGCTGGCCGCCATCGCGACGCTGCCACTGCCGCAGCGCGAAGCGTTTCTGCTCAAGGCAGAAGGCGCGCTGAGTCTGGAAGAAATCGCGCAGATCACCGACAGCTCACGCGCAACGGTCAAGAGCCGGCTGCGCTATGCCAGCACCAAGCTGCGCGCCGCACTGGAGCCCTGGCGATGAGCGAGCGCGACCTGGACGACTTGGTTCGGTTCTATCAAAGCCACGCGCAGGAATCGCCCGCGGCATGGCTCGATGCGCGCGTGCTGCAACAGGCGCGTGTGGCGCGCCGGCAACGGCAACGACGCCTCGCCTTGGCGGCCGCCGCCTGCCTGCTGCTGGTAATGAGCGCGGGACTACGCCGTTCCCAACCGGCCGCCGATACCTCGCTCACCACCCTTGAAACCCGCAGTCACAACTACCTACTGCAAATGGACATTCCCATCCACGCCTCGCCGCTGACTCGGCAAATGCTCGAACTGCCAGCAACCCGCGGTGATTGATTCCTCACACATGATTTCCTGGAGCCACCATGCAGCGTCTCGTTCTCGTCCTTACCCTCGTCCTGATTGGCGTGCTCAGCCAGGCGGCGCACGCGGAGGTTCCTAAAGGCTGGATTCTCAGCGGCTCGGACCGTAGCAATTACCTGACCGGCACCGAGCCGGGCGACCAGGGCGCCGCGCGCCGCGCTTATCTCAAGGCCACACCGCAAGCGGGCGTTGGCTTCGGCACGCTCACGCAGGTGATCGATGCGAGCAACTATCGCGGCAAGCGCGTGCGTCTTTCCGGCTACTTGAGCAGCGATGCGGCTACCAGCGGTGGCTTCTGGATGCGCATCGATGGCGCGGGCAGTCGCCGGCTGGGTTTCGACAATATGGAAAATCGCGCGGTTACCGGCACCACGGCACGCCAACGCTACCAGGTGGTGCTGGATGTGCCGGCCGAAGCGACCGATATTGCGTTCGGGTTCCTGCTGGTCGGCAAAGGCCAGCTGTGGGCTGATGGCCTGCGCCTGGAGACGGTGGACAGCTCCGTCCCGGTTACCAGTTCTGTCACGCTGCCTGCCGCACCGACCAATCTTGACTTCGCTGACTGATCGGCACGCCACGGGATCAACCGGCCAGCACGACCTGGCCGTGATCCACCCATACCGCCACCGCCCGTAAGCTCTGCCCACGGCACGGACCGGCGCTGCACAACCCATCATCGACATCGAAGCTGGCGCCGTGCGCGGCGCAAACCAGCACCTCGTTCTTCAGCAGGAATTTGCCCGGCGACCAATCCAGTCGCCGCCCGGCATGCGGGCAGATGTTGAGGTAGGCACGCACCGTGTCGCCCCGCCGATAGACGATGATGCTTTCCGCTTCGCCGTCGATGAGGACATCGTCGCAGGCGATCGCGCCGCCGTCAGGAATGTCCTGAAGCTGGCACAGGGGGGCGGCGGTTATTGGGTCCATCGGCACTTGCCTCACGGGCCCTTTGGCCCCATCGTTACACACGTAAGTCACTGATTTTACCACACGGATTTTTAACATGCGCTTCGTCCTGCCTCCGTTGCGTCGCCCCCGTCATCCGTTGGCGCGCGCCTTGTCGCTGCTGGTCGGCGTGGCCTTGGTCGGGCTGTTGCTGGTGTTTGGGCTGGTGGTCGGCGGCGTGCTGCTGATCGGCGGCGGCGTCCTGCTGGCGCTACGTTACTGGACCCGTGGTCAGCGCAAAGTAACTGCCTCACCGGCTCGGGGAAGTCATCGTCCCGACGTGCTGGAAGGCGAGTTTGTCGTCGTCCATCAGCGCGGCCCGGCCGCGCACTAAAGATCGCCATCGGCCAGCTTCGCGTCGGCGATGAGCTGACCCATGTGCGGTAGCGACTCACTCAATACGTTGCGCCCGCTGTCAGGACCGATCGCCGACGCGCGATCACCACGCGACCATCAACTGCCCCAGCGAGATGCCTGACTCTCAGCGACGTTTCGGGCGGGGTAAATGCCGCTCAAGCCTTGCTTCGACGTCCGGATGCAGCCCTGGATGCGGCGCCATAGCGCCACGCAGAAGCTGGGCTTTTTGCCCGGGTCGGATATCAATTTAGAAGGGGCCAACCGCTACACTTGCGGCCTTGTCTTTATGCCTGCGATGTCCCATGCCCGCGTCGATGAATACACCGTCTTCCTCCGCGGCGGCATCGCCATGGCTTGAACCGCGCTTGTTGATCCCGCTGTCGTTGTTCGCGCTCTATGTGATCTGGGGCTCGACCTATCTGGCGATCCGCTACGCCTTGCACAGCTACCCGCCCTTTCTGCTGGCCGGCCTGCGTTTCCTCATCGCCGGCAGCGTGCTGTTCGGCTGGTTGTGGCTGCGTGGCGTGGCGCTGCCCAGCGCGCGGCAATGGCGCAATGCGGCGATCACCGGCAGCCTGCTGCTGGGTTTTGGTAACGGCCTGGTCTGCTACGCCGAGCAACGGGTCAGCTCAGGGATCGCCGCGGTGGCGGTGGCCAGCATGCCGCTGTTCGCCGCGCTGTTCGCGGGCATCTATCGCGAATGGCCAACCCGGCGCGAAACGCTGGGCCTGGCGGTCGGTTTCATCGGTGTAATCGTGCTCAATCTGGGCAGCGGGCTCTCCGGCTCGCGCCTGGGCGCGCTGGCCTTGATCGTGGCGGCGATGAGCTGGGCGTTCGGCTCGGTGTGGAGCCGCCGTCAGGACATGCCGACCGGCCCGATGAACACCGCCGCGCAGATGCTCTGCGCCAGTGTGTTGCTGGTGCTGCTCGGCGTATTGCGCGGCGAGCGCTTGCCAGCGCATCCGCAATGGCAGGCCAGCGTGGCGCTGGGCTATCTGGTGGTGTTCGGATCGTTGATCGCCTTCAGCGCCTACCTCTATGTGCTCAAGCACGCGCGCCCGGCGTTGGCGACCAGCTATGCCTACGTCAATCCGCCGATCGCGGTGCTGTTCGGCCTGCTGCTGCCGGGCGAACGGATCGGACCGTTCGATCTGGCCGGCATGGCGATCATCCTGCTGGGTGTGGCGGCGATCATGCGAATGCGCCGCCCGCAACGTCGTTGAGCGCCCGCGCGGCAGCGCAGCATGGCGAGATGGCATCGCCATCACACAACACCAATGCCCGATGGCTTACATAACGTGCATGTTTTGAAGCGCCCCATCCATCACTGGAGTTTCCCATGCTGAAATCCTTCCTGCTGGCATCCATGCTCAGCTTGAGCCTGTCCACCGCGGCATTCGCCTATGCGGCCGACAGCGTACCGACCCAGACCGGCCAGACCAGCAAAGGTGCGGTGCTGACCGATGCCAAGGGCATG
>JBEVMS010000212.1:0-5424 GCA_040508515.1 Dyella sp.
AGATCCTGTTTCTTTCGGACATCGTCGAGGAACTGGATGCCGCACGTGCCGCCGGTTTCCGCACCGCCTGGCTGCTGCGCGCGCCGCTGGAAATGCCCGCCGCGCCGCGCCATCCGGGCTATCTCGACTTCGACGCCATTCCGCTTTAACACCGACCTACGCCGAGCCTCTCCATGCGCATTGCTCTGACCGCCCTGCTGGCCTTCGCCGCGGGTGTATTGATCATGATCACGCTCGATCATTCGCGCGCCGATCTTGCCGGTGCGGCCGCACCTGTGGCCGCCAGTTCAAGCGATGCCACCGACGATTCCTCCGACAACCCTGACTGGCCCAATAGCGCGCCGACTCCCGAGCAAGTGCTCTACGATCAGCCGGCCATGCTGCAGCGCGCCTTAGACGCCCTGAGCCCACGCACGAACGGCCATCCAAACCTCTATTTGCTGGCCTTCGCCGGTGACGGCAGCGAGGCAGTATTTCGCAACGAAGCGGACTACGCCGCACAGTTGTTTGCTCAGCGCTTCGGCGCGCGCGGCCATACGCTGGTGCTGGAAAACTCGCCCGACACGCTGGCGACCCATCCGCTGGCAAGTTGGAGCAACCTGGAAGCTGCGCTGGATGGATTGGCCACGAAAATGGACCCCAGCCAGGACATTCTGGTGCTCTACATGACCAGCCACGGCAGCGAAGACCACACTTTGCTGGTCGACATGGACCCGCTGCCATTGGACCAAATCGGCGCGGACGATCTGGGCGATATCCTCAAATCGCGCCCGTTCAAGTGGAAAGTCGTGGTGGTCAATGCCTGCTTTTCAGGGGGCTTCGTGCCCGCACTGCGTGCGCCCGGCACGCTAGTGTTGACTGCCGCGCGTAGCGACCGCAGCTCGTTCGGCTGCGGCAGCGACGCGGATATCACCTACTTCGGCAAGGCCTGGCTGGTCGACGCGCTCAATCGCAGCGATAACTTCACCGACGCGTTCAAGTTGGCCACCGGCGATATCACGCAGTGGGAAGCCAAGGACAAGCTGACCGCGTCGCTACCGCAGATCGATCAAGGCAGCGCTATCGGCGAGCAGTTGACGCTATGGCGTCAAAGCCTGACATTGGGACCGGCGGTTCCGTTCAAGCCCGCCACCTCATTCGTCCAGGCAACAGGCGCCGCGACGACGCCGAGCCGCTAAGCCGATCGGGCCCCTGAGTCCGAATGCTGCGCGGCAGCTCTCAATCGCCGTCCTCCACGAAGCGCTCGGTCAAACGGTTGTGACGGAGACGGTCGCGTCGTTGACCGGCCCTTGCCAAATCCGCCGGAAAAGCCAGCGTAACCAAGCTGCGACCGGCGATGCGCGCAAGGCGATGCAGGCAGATGGATTCAAGCGGTGCCAATGGCGAGCTTGATCGACCGATCGCCGCCTTGTTCAACCGCGCGGAGACAATCGTTGGCTCGCCCCGCGCTGGTCCAAGGCCTGCCCCGCGGCGGTGCGATCAGATCGCCATGCCGCCGGAGACCTCGATGCGTTGGGCGTTGACCCAGCCCAACGCGTCCGACAGCAAGGCGGCAATAATCGCCCCAATGTCGTCCGGCTGGCCGACCCGACCCAACGCAGTCATCTCTGCGACCCGCTTATTCATCTCCGGGTTGTCGCGCACTATGCCGGCGCTGAAATCGGTGGCGATCGCGCCTGGCGCCACCGTATTGACCGCAATCCGGCGTTCGCCCAACTCCTTGGCCAAGTAGCGGCTGAGCAGCTCCACTGCCGCCTTCATCGACGCATAGGCGATGCTGGGCGGGACGACGATTCGGGTCAGCCCCGAGGAAACCATCACAATCCGGCCTCCATCGTTGATCAACGGCAGCAGCTTCTGCGTCAAGAAGAACACGCCCTTGAAGTGGACCCGGTAGAGCGCGTCGAAATCCGCCTCGCTCACCTCGGCGAACGGCGCATGGTGCGAGGTGCCAGCGTTGTTGACCAGGTGGTCGAAACGCGCCACCCCGAAGCTGCTGAGTGCCTGGCGAACCTGCTCGGCGAAGCCATCGAAAGCGGCAACATCACCGGTATCCAATGGCAGGGCAATCGCCTGTTGACCCAGCTTGGCCACCTCGGCAACCACCGCGGCGGCCTCGGCCTTGTTGGTGTGGTAAGTGAAGATGCTGCGGATACCCTGGCGCGCGAGATTCAGTACGGTGCTGCGGCCCAGGCCGCGGCTGCCGCCGGTGACCAGCGCGATCTTTGAGGGTGCAGGATGGATGGGGGACGACATGGGTAGACTCCAGCAGTTGGGGGACGCCACCAAGCTACGCCGCCATCCCTCGGCATTGAATGCCCGAAGCTGGACGATTCTTGCCTGATTCTGCCAAGCTCGGCGCGGCCCCTGCGCGCCGCATGCTAGCCTTTGGACTCCCCGTAACGTCCGGCACGGCGTGATGAACGATGCCCTGATCGAGGCGGTCGCCCGCTATACCGAGCGCCAGCCCGGCAACAGCCCTTACTTCACAGCGATCGAGCCGCTGATCCTGCTGCGCTCGGAGTTCGAAAAACAACCGCTGTGCCTGGTCTTCAAGCCCGCGCTGTGCGTGGTCCTGCAAGGCAGCAAATGGAGTCGCTTCGGCGACCGCCGCATCGACTACGCGCCCGGCCAGGCCCTGGTGGTAAGCGTGGATACGCCCGCACTCAGCCGCGTGGTCGAGGCCACGCCGAAAAAACCCTTCCTCGGTATGGTGCTGGAATTCGACCTGGCTCTGCTGCGCGAGGTGATGGAGCAGATGGATTCCCCGCCTCCGCCGCGGCACAGCATCGGCCCGGGGGTATTCCTCACCGACTTCCATGGCCCTCTGGCGGACTGCCTGTTGCGGCTGGTGCGGTTGCTGGAGAAGCCCCAGGCGATCGGCCTGCTGGCGCCGCTGACCATGCGAGAGATCTACTACTGGTTACTGAGTGGACCGCATGGCGGCGAGGTGGCTAGGATGGTGCTGAGCAACGACCACCGGCAGCGGCTGATTCAGGCGGTGCATGTGTTGCGTGAGCAGTTCGCGCAAAGTTTGCGCATCGAAGCGCTGGCGGCTATCGCGCAAATGAGTCCGTCCACCTTTCACCGCCAGTTCAAAGCGCTGACCGCGATGAGTCCGCTGCAATACCAAAAGCAGATGCGCCTGCTGCAGGCCCGTCATCTTCTAGCCAGCGGAGCGGCCAATGCGGAGAGCGCAGCCTTCGAGGTCGGCTATGAAAGCCCGTCGCAATTCAGCCGCGAATATTCGCGCATGTTTGGCGCACCACCGCGGCGCGACACCGTCGTGCTACGCCGCGGTGAGCGGCCGGCATCGCCGGCTCGCTAGCCGGCCGGACCCTGCCGCGCGGCATGCCGCCGGGCCAGCTGAGCGCACACCTGTTCAAGCCCCAACCCGCGCGCGCGCAGTAACACCGCCAGATGGAACAGCAGATCGGCCGCTTCACCCAGCAGTTCGGCATCGTCCTGCGCGACCGCCGCCAAGGCGGTTTCCACGCCCTCCTCGCCGACTTTCTGCGCCATCCGCCGCAGCCCGCCCTCGAACAACTGGGTGGTATAGCTGCCGGCCGGACGCTCGGCATAGCGGTGCGCGATCAGTTGATCGAGTTCGGCCAGAAATCCCAGCGGCGGCAGCGCGGCTTCGCCGAAGCAACTGCTGCTGCCGGTATGACAGGTGGGACCAAGCGGCTGCGCATGCACCAGCAAGGTGTCGCGGTCGCAATCCACGCTGATGCCCTTGAGCAGCAGTTCGTGGCCCGAGCTTTCACCCTTGGTCCACAGGCGCTGTTTGCTGCGGCTGAAAAAAGTCACCTTGCCCAAACGCTCGGTCGCTTCCAGGGCTTGGGCATTCATATAGCCAAGCATCAATACTTCGCCACTCTGCCAGTGCTGCACGATGGCCGGCAGCAGGCCATCGCCTTTGGCCCAATCCAGGCTGGATTGATCGATCGAGATTGTAGACATCGCGGGGTCCATCGAAGTTGACGTCATGGCCGCACCACCGTGCCGCGCTGGCGCAGATAGTTTTTCAATTGCGGAATGGCGATCACACCGGAGTGAAACACGCTGGCAGCCAACGCACCGTCCACGTCGGCCACTGCGAAGGCTTCGAAAAAATGTTGCGGCGTGCCGGCGCCACCAGAGGCGATCAACGGTACCTGGCACAGCGCACGCACCGCCGAGAGTTGCGCCAGGTCGTAGCCCTGGCGCACGCCGTCGCTGCCCATGCAATTGAGCACGATCTCGCCGGCGCCGCGCTGCTGCGCTTCGCCGACCCAATCCAGGGTGGTGCGCGTCAGGGCGCGGGTCTTGCTGGGATCGCCGGTGTACTGACGCACGCGCCAGCTGCCGTCCTGATCCAACAAGCTGTCGACGCCGACCACCACGCACTGCACGCCGAAGGCATCGGCCAGTTCGTCGATCAACTCCGGACGTTCCAGCGCCGGCGAGTTGATGGAGATTTTGTCGGCACCGGCATGCAGTACCGCGCGCGCTTCATCCACGCTGCGAATGCCGCCGGCCACGCAGAACGGGATGTCGATCGCGCGCGCCACTTTTTCCACCCAGGCGCGATCCACGCTGCGTCCTTGCGGGCTGGCGGTGATGTCGTAGAACACCAGCTCATCGGCGCCCTCATCGCGGTAGCGCAAAGCCAGTTCGACGATACCGCCGACCACCTGGTGATCGGCGAAGCGCACGCCCTTGACTACTTGGCCGTCGCGCACATCCAGGCAAGGAATGATCCGTCGACTCAGCATGCAAGTGCCTCGCCCAGGCTGAAGCGCCCTTCCAGCAGCGCGCGACCAAGAATCACGCCCGTGGCCCCAGCCTCACGCGCGGCGCGGATGTCATCGAGCGAGCGCACGCCACCGGAGGCCTGCACCGCCAGGCTCGGTGCGCTGTCGGTCAGATGCCGATAAAGCGCCAGGTTGAAACCGGCCAGCATGCCGTCGCGATCGATATCGGTACACAGCAGATGACGCGCGCCATGCGCGGCGTACCAGGGCACCAGTTCGTCCAAGGTGCGTGCTTCAAGCTCGGTCCAGCCGGCGCTGGGCCAAGCCCAGCGATCATCGACGCGGCGCGTGTCCAGCGCCAGGGTCAGCCGTTCAGCACCGAACTCCGCCAGCCACGACGCGACCCATTCGGGATCGCGGATCGCCACCGAGCCCACGACCACCCGCGCCACGCCAGCATGGTAGAGCCGCGCGAGGTCGTCGCGCTCGCGCACGCCGCCACCGGCTTGCACGTTCAAACCCAGGCGCGCCATCGCCTCGATCACGCCGAGGTTATCCAGATTGCCCGAGCGCGCACCATCCAGATCGACCACGTGCAGCCACTGCGCGCCCTCGGCGGCATAGCGCTCGGCCAGTTCCAGCGGGTTGCTGGCATACGTGGTCTGCTGCGCGTAATCGCCTTGGCGCA
>JBEVMS010000218.1:0-11693 GCA_040508515.1 Dyella sp.
AACAGCAGGTTGAGCTGCAACACATTGACGCGCGGCTCGCCCAGTACGCCCAATTGACGTCCCTGGGTCGCCTGGGTCACCAGCGCCTGCACCTGACTCACGCTGAGCTGGCGCACGCGGGCCACCCGCGCCACCTGGTACTGCGCCGCGGCCGGTGAAATCTCCGGGTCCAATCCGCTACCGGACGCCGTCACCAGGTCCACCGGCACCGGTGTCGGATTGCCCGGGTCCGCCGCTTGCAGCGCGGCGATACGCTGCTTGGCCGCCTCGGTCAGGGCCGGATTGGTCGGGCCCTGGTTGGAGCCGCTGGACGACGCACCGTTGTTCGCCTGCGGCGAGGTCGCCGACGGCCGGCCCCAGAAGTACTTCGGATCGGTGAACTGCTGACCGATCAGACTGGAGCCTACCGGCTTGCCCGATTGCTCGATCAGGCTGCCGTCGGCCTGGGCGGGAAACAGCACCCGCGCCAAACCCGTCACCAGCAGCGGATACGCCAGCCCGGTGATCACGGTCATCAGCACCAACATCGATACGGCATTGCGCCAGAGCCTGCTCATAACGTGAACCTATTTTAGTAATGGAGAATCGCGTCGACGATCGCGGTGACCTGGTGGTCTTTCTTGCCGGCGTCATACGCCGCTTCGTCGTAGGAATGGTCGTAACGCAGTTCCTGGCGAATCTCCAGGTCGGAGGTCACCCAGTGCGTCAAGCCCAGCGTGTGGCTGCTGTAGCGCGTGGCGTAGCCGGTGCGCTGACCCTTCTGATCGTTATAGAACTCGTTGCGGAACGAGATCATGTTGGTCGGGTTCAGCTCGACGTTGAAGTAGTTGACGATGCCGTACTCGGCGGCCTTGCCCAGATAAGGCGACGACGCCACCACGCCCGGGATCGCATCCGGGCCGTAGCCGGGGATGTCGCGGCCGTACATGTAGTAGGCCTCGGTCAGCATGTGCACGCTCTGGCTGAAGCGATGGCCCCAGGTCGTCACGTACATCTGCACGTTGTTGTAGTTGTAGGCCGAGGTGTTCCAGCTGTTGACGCACGGGTACAACATGTCGTTGTTGTCCGACGAGGTCCAGCGCACGCACGCTTGCAGCGTCGGACGCGCGGAGCTGTTCCACACGGCCGTGTCGTTGCTTCCGTTGATACCCAACTGCACCGTCCAGTTGTCGTTCAACTTGGTGGTCGTCATCACGCCCATCTGGGTGTACGGATCGACCGTGTAGAGGATCGAGTGCGTGATCAGGTAATTGTTGGGCGAAAACTGCGCCTCGATGTCCGGCAGCGACAGCCAGCGACCCACGCGGATGTCCATGCCCTGCGCCACCCACGGGATATAGATGTCCCCGTAGAACAGCATCGGATCGTAGCCGTAGATCTTGCCCGGCAACGGCTCGTTGGCACCGGCCGGATTGTTGAGCAACTGATTGCTGAACACGCCCTTGGCGGTGGTGAAGTGGTAGTCGTAGCCGTACAGGTTATCGAGGTGGAAGCCCCAGTCGATGTGGTCGGTCTGCACGGTGTCAGGCAGCCGCTCGATACGCAGCAGAACCTGGTTGAACTCGACGCGGTTGGGCCGGGTCGCATACGAAACTGGGTAATTGGTGAAGTTCGACGAGCTGAGGTTGGCCGACGGGTTGATCCAGCCGTAGATCTCGATGCGGTTGCGCGTCATCCACTGGCCGAACTTGTTGCAGGCCAGCGCGCGCTCCAGCGGACCGGTGGCGTTTTCGTCCGGCACGCCGATCGGGTAGGTCACGCCACCGAGCTGCCATTCCGCGGACGGGAACGGCGGCGAGGAGAACGGCGAATCGGCCGCGCGACGCGCCGGTGCCGGCGCATTCGGATCGGCCGGCTGGGCGTCTTCGCGGTAGGCCGCGCCCAGCCGCGAAAAAAAGCCACGTGAGCAATCGGCGCTAGCTGCCAATGGTGCGTTGGTCTGCACCGGCTCGGCGGCCGCTTCGACCTGTACGGTGGGCTCGGTTTCGACCGCTGCCATGGCCTGGGCGAAAGGCGCCATGCCCATCACGACCGCAAGCGAAATCACTTTTCTGTATTGCATAAATCCCTAACTCGATCCGTCAGGACCGCCTTATCAGTAGTAATAAATAACGGCACAGCAGCGGCCGTGCGTGAAGTCCACTCAAATGCCGGCGTAACCGCCCAACACGTAATCGTCATCACCGGCGTCTCCGGCCGCTGCACAGGCCGGCTCATGCAGCGGCGCGACGCATTGCGCACTGCGCGCGAAAGCCACCATGACGTCACAACCATCGTCGTTGGCCGACACCTCGCAGATCAGTCGCGCAGGCGCGGCGGGCAGTGAAACGATCAGATTCAGCGTTTGCATGACACAACTCCCAACGGGAAATCGCGCGTCACCCGGGCGTGCCCGGTATCCCGATCAGCGGCATCGAAGCCACTGCTCGGCTGCCGACGACCGCCGGCAAAACGCGCGAGCGGGTCCAACAAAAACTCAGGAAAGGCCCAACACCACCAACAACACATCGATCAACTTGATGCCGATGAACGGCACCACGATGCCACCCAGGCCGTACACCAAGAGGTTGCGCCGCAGCAGCGCACCGGCGCCCAGCGCGCGGTACTTGACGCCCTTGAGCGCCAGCGGAATCAGGAAAATGATGATCAACGCGTTGAAGATCACCGCCGACAAAATCGCGCTCTGCGGGGTGGCCAGATGCATCACGTTGAGTGTATTGAGCGCCGGATACGTGGTGGCGAACGCCGCCGGAATGATCGCGAAATACTTGGCGATGTCGTTGGCGATCGAGAAGGTGGTCAGCGCACCGCGGGTGATCAGCATCTGCTTGCCGATCTCCACCACCTCGATCAACTTGGTCGGATTGGAATCCAGATCGACCATGTTGCCGGCTTCCTTGGCCGCCTGGGTGCCGGTGTTCATCGCCACCGCTACGTCGGCCTGGGCCAGCGCCGGCGCATCGTTGGTGCCGTCGCCGCACATCGCCACCAGCCGGCTCTGCGCCTGCATGTCGCGGATCAGCTTGAGCTTGGCCTCGGGGGTCGCCTCGGCCAGAAAATCGTCGACGCCGGCTTCGGCCGCGATAGTGGCGGCGGTCAGCGGGTTGTCGCCGGTGACCATCACCGTCTTGATGCCCATCTTGCGCATCTCGGCGAAGCGCTCCTTGATGCCGGCCTTGACGATGTCCTTCAGCTCGATCACACCCAAGGCGCGGCTGCCCTCGACCACCACCAGCGGGGTGGCACCGCGACGCGCCACTTCTTCGGCCATCTGGCGCAGCAGCGGCGGCATGTGGCTGCCGGCGGCGTCGAGGTACTTGTCCACCGCGTCCAGGGCGCCCTTGCGGATACGCCGGCCTTCGGAGTCCACGCCGCTCATGCGGGTCTGCGCGGTGAACGGGACGAACTGTGCGCTGGCCGGCAACTGGCTGTCGGCCAGGCCGTGCAGCTCGTGCGCCAGGGTCACCACACTGCGCCCTTCCGGCGTTTCGTCGGCCAGCGAGGCCAGCAGCGCGGCTTCGGCCAGGATGCGCGAATCCACGCCCGGTGCGCAGTGGAACGCCACCGCCTGACGGTTGCCCAGGGTGATCGTGCCGGTCTTGTCCAACAGCAGCACGTCGACGTCGCCGGCCGCCTCGACCGCACGGCCGGAGGTGGCGATGACGTTGGCGCGAATCATCCGGTCCATGCCGGCGATACCGATCGCCGAGAGCAGCGCGCCGATGGTGGTCGGGATCAGACACACCAACAACGCGATCAGCACGGTCAGGGTGATCGGGCTACCGCTGCCGCTGACCTGCACGCTGTAGATCGAGTAGGGCAGCAAGGTGGCGCAGGCCAGCAGGAAGATCAGGCTGAACTTGGCTAACAAAATCGTCAACGCGATCTCGTTAGGCGTCTTGCGCCGGCTGGCGCCTTCGACCATCGCGATCATGCGGTCCAGAAAGCTCTCGCCCGGATTGCTGGTGATGCGCACGATCAGCCAGTCCGACAGCACCCGCGTACCGCCGGTGACCGCGCTGCGGTCGCCGCCGGACTCGCGAATCACTGGGGCGGACTCGCCGGTAATCGCGCTTTCGTCCACGCTGGCCGCGCCGACCACCACTTCGCCGTCGCCGGGTAGCTGCTCGCTGGCTTCCACCAGCACCAGATCGCCGCTGCGCAACTCGCTGGAGCTGACGAAGGTCAGCGCCGCGTCGCGCGCCGGACCGGCCAGTTTCTTGGCCATTACGTCCTTACGCGAGCTGCGCAGCGCCGCGGCCTGCGCCTTGCCGCGGCCCTCGGCCAGCGCCTCGGCGAAGTTGGCGAACAGCAGAGTGAACCACAGCCACAAGCTGACCGCGAAGATGAAGCCGGTGGGCGCCTCGCCATGTCCGGCCAAGGCCTGCACCCACAGCAGGGTGGTCAGCACGCTGCAGACGAAGACCACGAACATCACCGGGTTGCGGAATTGCAGCCGGGGCGACAACTTGCGGAACGAATCGACCAGCGCGCGGGCGATCAGGGCACGATCAAAGCCGCGCAGCGCCTGCGGGCGTGCGTTGTGGGAAGCGGTGCTCATCAATCAGTGTCCCGAAGAAGCCATCAAGAATTCGACGATCGGCCCTAGCGCCAGCGCGGGCAGAAAGGTCAGCGCGCCAATCACGATCACCACGCAAGCCAGCAAGGTGACGAACAGCGGAGTGTGCGTGGGCAAGGTACCGGCCGACTGCGGTACGGACTTCTTGGCGGCCAAGGAACCGGCCATCGCCAACATCGCGATCGCCAGCGGATAGCGCGCAAAGAACATGCAGATGCCCAGCAACACGTTCCAGAACGGGGTGTTGGCCGACAATCCGCCGAACGCACTGCCGTTATTGTTGGAGGCGGAGCTGACCGCGTAGAGGATCTCGCTGAAACCGTGCGGACCGGGGTTGGCCACGCCGGCGGTGCCGGCCGGCAGCATCACCGCGATCGCGGTGCCGATCACCACCAAAGCGCACGGCAACAGCACGGCCAGGCTGGCCATCTTCATCTCATGTGCTTCGATCTTTTTGCCCAGGTATTCCGGGGTACGACCGACCATCAGCCCCGCAATGAACACCGCCACCACCGCGAACGCCAGCATGCCGTAAAGACCCGAGCCGACGCCGCCGAAGATCACTTCGCCCAGCTGGATCAGCCACATCGGCACCAGCCCACCCAGCGGGGTCAACGAGTCGTGCATGGCGTTGACCGCGCCGCACGAAGCGGCCGTGGTGATCGCCACGAACAGGCTGGACGCGGCCACGCCGAAGCGGGTTTCCTTGCCTTCCATGTTGCCGCCCGCTTGCAGCGCCGAAGCGTGCTGATCGACCAGCAGACCATGCAGCGCCGGGTTGCCGGCCTGCTCGGCGGCCACCACCGCCAGCGTCATCGGAATGAAGATCAACAGCATGGTCGCAAGAATCGCCCAGCCCTGCCGCCGGTCGCCGACCATGCTGCCGAAGGTGTAACAGAGGCCACCGGGGATCAGGAAGATCGCCAGCATCTCCAGAAAGTTGGAGAACGGCGTGGGATTCTCGTAGGGATGCGCCGAGTTGACGTTGAAGAAGCCACCGCCATTGGTGCCCAACTGCTTGATCGCGATCTGCGAAGCGGCCGGTCCCATCGGCAGGGTCTGCGTGGTCACCGGCATGGTCTTGGTGACCGGCTTGCCGGCGCCGTCCAGCAACGGCTGACCAGCGGCGTCCACTTGCGGCTGCTCCATCGTGGTGGTCTGCAGTGTCGGCACGTCCACATAGGGCTTGAAGTTCTGGATCACGCCCTGCGAAACCAGCAGCAGCGCCAGGATCAGCGAGAACGGCAGCAGGATGTAGACGGTGCTGCGGGTCATGTCGACCCAGAAGTTGCCGATCGCCTTGGCGCTGCGCCGGCTGAAGCCACGCACCACCGCGATCAGCACCGCAATGCCGGTGGCAGCGGAGAGAAAATTCTGCACCGCCAGCGCCAGCATCTGGGTCAGATAGCTCATGGTCGACTCGCCGCCATAGCCCTGCCAATTGGTATTGCTGGCAAAGCTGATCGCGGTGTTCATCGCCGAATCGGCGGTGATCGCCATCATGTGCTGCGGATTGAGCGGCAACATGCCCTGCGTGCGCTGGATCACGTATACCGCCAGCATGCCGAGCACGTTGAACAGCAACATCGCCAGCGCATAACGCTTCCAGCCCATGTCCTCATCGCTGCGGACACCGCACAGGCGGTAAATCGTGTTCTCGATCGGCGCCAGACGGCGCTGCAAGTTGTTCGGCGTCTCCGCGAACACCAGCGCCATATAGCTGCCGACCGGCTTGATCAACAACAACAGCACGACCAGGTAGATAACCACCTGGATCCAGTCATTGGCACTCATTCGAACCACTCCGGCTTGAGCAAGGCCACACACAAGTAGCCGGCCAGCACCACCGCGATGACGATGGCGACGAGATAAATAAGGGTCATGAAGATTTCCTCAGATTCGCGACGGAGCGACGACAAGACGACGCCTCACGGGCGCTTGCCCAAGCGGTCGCACAGCAACAGGAAACCCATCGTGGCTGCGGACAGCACGATCAAAAGAAATAGGTAGATGGCGTCCATCGGGGTCTTCTACAGAACGATGGTGCGCACTTTAGGCAGTCGCGCATAACAAAGCGGTAGCGTTTTTTCCGCTTGGCGTAAACACCGCGTAAAAATTTCTCACGCTCGCTGGCTATGCCTCTCGAGCGAGTCGCGGCGTTCAGTCAAGCCAATGCGCCAGCACCGAAAGCACTTCGCTGCGCGCCGGCTCCGCCTCGTTGAACAGCTCGTGGTAAAGCGGCTCGAACGCGTGATAGCGCAGCGGGGTGCCCGCTGCGGCCAAGGCGAAATCGCGACTTCCGGCCGGATCGACCAGGCGATCGGCGCCGGACACCAATAACAAGGTGGGCAGATTAAGCCGCGCCGCATCGGCAATGCAGGTGGCGCCGGTGCGCATGATGAAATCGCCCAGACGCGGTGTGATCCAGCCATGCCGCAGTGGATCGTCGTGGTGCGCCATCACCACCGACTCTTCGTGCGATAGCGCCTCCAGTGGCAAGCCGGTGCGCAACGGCAACCGCGGCAGCCAGCGCGCCAGCCGCGCAACCAACGCCTGTTGCCAGCGCGGCTGCCAGGTACGCAGCGCGGGCGAACTCAAGATCAAGCGGGTCGGTCGGACGCGCCCGTCCAGCACCGCGCGCAGGGCGACCAGACCGCCCATGCTATGGCCTAGCAGCAACGGCGCTTCAGCGCGATCGGCCGCGTAGGCGGCGTAAATCTCGGCCAGATCTTCCAACAAGGCCTGCGGCCTGGGCAGTGCGCCGCGCCGCCCGGGCGTCTTTCCATGGCCGCGCTGATCGTAACTGCGCACGTCGTAGCCGTGCCGGCCAAACCAAGCCGCCAGCGGGCCGTAGCGGCCGCTGTGCTCACCCAAGCCGTGCACGATCAGCACCGCGTGCCGCGCCCCAGGGCGTGGCCAACTGCGACGAGCCAGCGGCCGGCCGTCGGCCATGGTTTGCCAGTCCAGTACCGGCGCCGCTTCGGCGCTCGGTTTGTAGCCTCCCTCTGCCGACATCCTGTCCACGCTGGATTCCTGCTTGCGCTTGATAAATATCGCGATCCTACAACCTGCCGCCGGTCATGCCACGCGTTCAGTCCGCGGTTCGTTCCAGTGCACGGTTCTGACGGACCGCGTCGGCGGGAACACGACCAGCCGTCGACGCAGCGCCTCGTGCCAGCCAAGATGCAAGCGTCGATGGCTTGAGGAAACACCATGGGTTGCCTGCCACTACCGCTGCTGTTTCTGTTGGGAGCCGGCATCGGCTACATGATCGCGCGCCAGGACGGCGCGCTGTGGGGCGCCGGTATCGGCCTGCTGCTGGGTTTGGCGGCCACCCTGGCAGCGCTTCGCGCGTTACGCGGCAAGCGCTAGACAGCGCGCGGCGCCATGGGCATGGGCCACGGGCGCGGCGCAGGCACGGGCGCATCGCGATGACACGACCACCGGCGGCGCGCGCCCCACGCTTGCGATCGCGCCCGCCGGCCGCATGTCCTTGGAATGCCCAGCCTTTCCCAGGAGGGAGTGCCGATGCCGCGCAAGCCATCGATCTACGACCCGTTGCAGGCCTTTCACCCGGCCGTCGCGAACTGGTTTCGCCGCCACTTCGCCAGCCCCACGCCAGCGCAATTGGCCGCCTGGCCGGCGATACAGGCCAATCGCCACACGTTGGTGGCCGCGCCGACCGGCTCGGGCAAAACGCTCACCGGCTTTCTGGCCGCGATCGATTGGCTGGTGCGCCAGGGCGTGGCGGCCGACGGCGCGTTGCCGGAACAGACCCAGGTGGTCTACGTGTCGCCGTTGAAGGCGCTTTCCAACGATATCCAGCTCAATCTGGAGGCGCCGCTGCAAGGCATCCGCGCTGAATTGCAAAACCTCGGTCTGCCCGATGTGGCGATCCGCACCCTGGTGCGCACCGGCGACACCCCCCAAGCGGCGCGCGCGCTGATGCGCAAGCAGCCGCCGCATATTCTGGTGACCACCCCCGAATCGCTGTACGTGTTGCTCGATTCTGAATCCGGCCGCGCCATGCTCAGCGGCACGCGCACGGTGATCGTCGATGAGATCCACGCGCTCGCCAACAGCAAGCGTGGCGCGCATCTGGCCTTGAGCCTGGAGCGGCTCGAAGCGCTCTGCCAGCGCCCGTTGCTGCGCGTGGGCCTGTCCGCCACGCAGAAGCCGATCGAGGCGGTGGCGCAGTTTCTGGTCGGCGCCGAGCGCGCGACGCCGACTCAGCCGCCGGCCGTACCCGAGGTGCCAATCCCGGCGCCCGCCGGTCGACGCAAGCGCGGCGTCGGCACGCAGCGCGCGCTGCACGCCGCGCTCGTTGAACCAACCTCGCAGATGCAATCTGCGGCCATCGAACCAGCCTCGCAGCCATCCAAATCTAGCTGGGCGCAGCCCTGCACCATCGTCGATATCGGCCACCGCCGCCAACGCGATCTGGGCATCGAGTTGCCGCCGGTACCGCTCGAAGCGGTGATGTCCAACGACAGCTGGGAACTGGTCTACAACCGCCTGGCGGTGCTGGCGCAAACGCATCGCACCACCCTGGTATTCGTCAACACGCGCCGCCTGGCCGAGCGCGCCGCGCGGCACTTGTCCGAGCGCCTCGGCCGCGACGCGGTGGCCGCGCATCACGGCAGCCTTGCGCGCGAGCAGCGCCTGGAGGCCGAACAGCGGCTCAAGCGCGGCGAGCTGAAAGTGCTGGTGGCCACCGCCTCGCTGGAACTGGGCATCGACATCGGCGACGTCGAGCTGGTCTGCCAGTTGGCCTCGCCGCGTTCGATCGCCGCCTTTCTACAACGTGCCGGACGCGCTGGCCACTCGGTCGGCGGGGTACCCAAGGCGCGCTTGTTTCCGACCAGCCGCGACGATCTGGTCGAATGCGCCGCGCTGCTGGACTGCGTGCGCCGCGGCGAGCTGGATGCGCTGGTCATGCCGCCGCAGCCGCTGGACGTGCTGGCGCAGCAAGTGGTCGCCGAGGTGGCCTGCCAGGAGTGGAACGAGGACGCGCTGTATGCGCTGGTGTGCCGCGCCTATCCTTACCGCGCGCTGGAGCGCAACCAGTTCGATGCGGTGCTGCGCATGCTGGCCGAGGGTTTCAGCACTCGCAACGGTCCGCGCGCGGCGTACATCCATCGCGATGCGGTCAATCGCCAGCTGCGTGCACGTCGCGGCGCGCGGCTGACCGCCACCACTTCTGGCGGCACCATTCCGGACACCGCCGATTACCTGGTGGTGCTGGAGCCGCAGGCCAGCATGATCGGCACGGTCAACGAGGATTTCGCGGTGGAAAGCCTGGCCGGCGATGTCTTTCAGCTAGGCAATCGCAGCTACCGGATCTTGCGCGTGGAGCGTGATCGACTGCGCGTGGAAGATGCCCACGGCGCGCCGCCGAGCATCCCGTTCTGGCTGGGCGAGGCGCCGGGGCGCAGCGACGAGCTATCGTTCGGCGTGGCCCGGTTGCGCGAAGAAATTTCCACGCAGCTGGATGCCGGCGGCGTGCCGGCGGCGCTGCAATGGTTGGAACAAACGCTATCGCTGGAGGCATCGGCGGCGCAGCAGCTGACCGATTACCTGGCCCGCGCCAAGGCCGCGCTGGGCGAACTGCCGACCCAGCGCACGATCATCTTCGAGCGCTTCTTCGACGAATCGGGCGGCACCCAGTTGGTCATCCACACGCCGTTCGGCAGCCGCATCAACCGCGCCTGGGGATTGGCGCTGCGCAAGCGCTTCTGCCGTCAGTTCAACTTTGAATTGCAGGCGGCGGCGACCGAGGATGCGATCGTGCTGTCGCTGTCGACCAGCCACAGCTTTCCGTTGGAAGAAGTCGCGCGCTATCTGCACTCCAACAGCGCCGAGGAGGTATTGATCCAGGCGCTGTTGGACGCGCCGCTGTTTCCCGCGCGCTGGCGTTGGAATGCCACCAACGCGCTGGCCTTGCCGCGCATGAGCGGCGGTAAGAAAACCCCGCCGCAGTTGCAGCGCATGAAAAGCGAAGATCTGCTGGCCACCGTGTTTCCCGATCAGGTGGCCTGCCTGGAGAATATCGTCGGCGAGCGCCAGATTCCCGACCACCCGCTGGTCGAGCAGACCATGTTCGACTGCCTGCGTGTGGCCATGGACACCGACGGCTGGCTGGCCCTGCTGCGCCAGCTCGAACGCGGCGACATCCGCGTGCTGGCGCGCGACCTGACCACGCCCAGTCCGCTGGCCGCCGAGGTGCTCACCGCCGCGCCGTATGCCTTTCTCGACGACGCCCCGCTGGAGGAACGGCGCACCCAGGCGGTGCAGAGCCGCCGCTGGACCGAGCCCAACAGCGCCGACGACCTGGGCCGGCTCGACCCCGAGGCGATCGCCGCCGTGCGCGCCGAAGCGTGGCCGCAGGTGCGCAGCGTCGACGAAATGCACGACGCGCTGGGCGTGCTGGGTGGCATCACCGCCGCCGAGGTCAGCGCCAACCCCGGCTGGGAGCCCCACCTGCACACGCTGGCGCAAGCCAAGCGGGCGACCCGGCTCAGCGATACCGAAGCGACTTGGGCGGTGTGGGTCAGCGCCGAGAAACTGCCGCTCTGGCAGGCCTTGCAGCCACACGCCGCGATGCAGCCGCCAATCCGCGCGCCGGCCGAATACGCCGCGCAGGTCTGGACCGCCGAGGACGCGCTGACCGAACTGGTGCGCGCGCGCCTTAGCGGACTCGGCCCGGTCGATCCCGCGGCGCTGGCTGCCAGTCTGGGCGTGGGCATCAACGCGATCGAATTGGCCCTGCTCACCCTGCAATCGCAGGGCTACGTGATGCAGGGCCACTTCACCGCACCGACCGGGAGCCTCGAATGGTGCGAGCGCCATCTGTTGGCCCGCATCCATCGCTACACCATCGGCCGGCTGCGGCGCGAAATCGAACCGGTCAGCCGGCGCGAGCTGATGCGCTTTCTGTTCGACTGGCAGCACGTCGCGCCGAGCGCCAAGCTCAGCGGTCCAGACGCGCTGGCCGGCGTGCTGGCGCAACTGGAGGGCTATGAAGCCGCCGCCGGCGCCTGGGAAACCGAACTGCTGCCAGCGCGCATCGATGATTACTCGATCGCCTGGCTGGACGACTTATGCCGCGCCGGCC
>JBEVMS010000228.1:0-14096 GCA_040508515.1 Dyella sp.
CTGGGCGAGAGGTACTTGCCCACGGTGAAGGCCGAACTGCCACCCAGCGCCTCGTTGCTGGTGACGCCGATATCGTCCACCCCCAGCCGGGAACCGATGCTCTTGGCCAGCAGGTTGCCAGCGGCCGAGCCCAGCGCCTGCGCCGCGGCGCCAACCATATCGCCTTCGCCGCCCCGGACCTGCGACAGCGGCTTGCCGGTGACCAGATAGGACAGCGCATCGGACTGCTCCATCACCGGCTCGGAAAACACCGTGAGCACCGGGCGTTGCGCGGTACCGGAGACATACAGCCCCACCTTCTGGCCGTCGTCGATGGTGGAGGTGGGGTTGAGTTTGCGTATCGCGCGGATGTTCAAGCCGGGGTTGTCGATCGGGGTGGAAGCGAACAATAGCTGGCCGGTTTCGATACTGAGGTTCTGTCCGTAAGCCTTGTAGGTGCCATCGACGCTGATCTGACCCTGGCCGGCGGTGGCGCGGCCAGGGCGCTCGATGATCGTGAGCAGGCCACGCAGGCGACCATCCAGGCCCATCCCGACCAGATGGGTCTTGTTACCCAGATCGAGCTTCACGGTGGCGCTGATCGGCAGTTGCTCGCGTGCCTGCTCCTGTTGCTTTTCATCGACGATCACCACATCCGGCGAGGCTTTGATGGCGCCGGCGCCGGGTAGTTTGGAGATGTCGATATCGGCGCTGTCCAACTGCACCGAGCCGCTCAGGTCGATCCCCTTGGCGTTCTGGCGCAGGCTCAGTTGCGGTGAAATCACCACCCGTGCGGCCGGAATATCGGCGGCGGTGAAACGGCTTCCGCTGATGGTGATTTCGCTCTGCGATCCTGCGCCCAGGCCGGCGTTGCCGTTGATCGCCAGTTGGCCTTGACCTGAGCGCAGCTGGCCATCGATGCGAAACGTCTGCGCGTCGCGGGTCGATACCACGATGCGGCCTTGATCGAGCTTGAGTCCGGCCGAAGGCACTTCGGCAGCCAAGCCATTCAAGTTCAACTGGCCGAGCACTTGTGGATTTTCTAAGGTGCCGCCGAAGCGGAACTGGCCTTGCGCCTGCCCCTTGAGGTTGGCGATCTCGGCGCTGAACAACTCGATGAAAGCCAGGCTGTTGAGGTCGATGTCGAGCTGGCCGGAAAGCGCCTGCTGCGCACCGGATAGATTGATTTGGCCATCCAGACGTCCGCCATCATTGAGTTGCGCGCGGACGCTCGCCTGCTGGCTGCTGGGGCTGAGATTGGCATTAATGGCCAGGTCGCTATATGCCAGTAGCGGCCGATCCGGATGCTGGTTGTAGGTGATGCTGCCGCGCGCCGAGCTGAGCGAGGCGGTGCCGCTGAGCGCGCCGGCGGCGTTGCGGCGCAGCGTGCCATTGCCTTGGAGATCACCCTCGGCGCGCATCGGCAGGTCGCCCGATCCGGCGGCGTTGACCAGCAAGGCCAGCGGCAGGGCCTGCAGTCGGTAGCTGGCATCCAGATTGCCGGCCGCGTCCTGCCGCGCGGCCACGCAGAGCAGCGGATCGCCCGCGCTCAGGCACAGCTCGGACAGTGTGATCGCACCGCGTTCGTAGCTCAGCGTGGTGCTTTGCTGTAGCCGCCACCGCGGCAGTCCGGCCAGATCCAGATTGAGCATGGAAAGCGTACCGCTCCAACGCTCGCCCTTGAGCGTCCCGCTGAGGGCCAGTTCGGCCGACAGTGGCTGGCCTTGTGCGGTCAAGCGCAGCCGATGGGCGGCGGCGCTGCCTTCGCCGTCGAGCGCAATGTGGTTGAACGTCAGCGCGCCGGCCTGCATGCCACGCGCGTCCAGGCTGAGCTTGCCGCCGGGATTGCTGATATCCGGCACCTCGGCGTCCAGGCTCAACTGTTGCAGGCGTTGGTTCTGGTAGGCCAGTGCGCTGCCCTGCAATTTTCCACTGACGCTGAGTTTGGGCAGCACGCCGCGCACGCGGAAATTGCCGTTGAGGCGACCGCCGGCATCGGGCAGCCAATCGCCCAGCGAGGCGATGGCCAGGGTGAGGTCGATATCGTTGCGCGCGCCGGGCGTGGCCTGCACGGCGATGCTGCTGCTGGCCGAGCGCAGCGCCAGCGTGCCATCGAGCACCCGGCTGGGCGAGAGGTGCAGCTTGCCGTTGCCGCTGAGCTTGCGCCGGCGCAGGGTGCCGTCGAGCTTGTCCAGTGTCAGATAGACGTCCGGACCGGTGGCCGGCAAGCTGCCGTGGGTGTTCAAGGCAAGATCCAGCGCGCCATCCCAGCCGGCAAACAACGGGCCCGGGTCGAAGCGCCGCGCGCTGGCGTCAAGTTGCCAACCGAAGCTCGGCTGCAAGGTCAGCGTGCCTTGCGCGTTGAATTGGCCTTGCGCTTGTTTGAGGGTCAGGCGATTGAGGCTTATCTGACGCGGCGTGCCATCAAGCGCCAGCGCCAGTTGCGCCAGCTTGCCCGGCGGTCCCAGTGCCACATCGCCCTCGGCATGGAATTGCTCGGCGCTGCCGCGCAGGCTCAACTGGCCGTGACTGGCCAGCGGCTGGCCGACCAGTTCGGGCGGCAGTTGCAGCTTGTCCCACGCGAGCGTGAGGTCGGCGCGCAGCGGCGCCGCGTCCAACTGCACAGTGCCGCTGGCTTGCACGTTGCCTTGCACTTGCGGCGAGGTCAGCGTCAGGCGATCGATAGTTAGCTGCCGATAATCGTGATCCAGATGTGCCACCAGTGGCGCCAGTCGCAACTCGTAGTCGTTGAGTCGCAGCTCGCCTTGGACCGTGGCCTGATAACGATCGCCATGGCCGTTGAGGGTGGCGCCCAACGAGCTCAAGGCGCTCTCGCCCAGCAGTGGCTTGGGATCGAAGCGCGGCGCGTCGAGTTTGGCGCGCCAGGCGTAGTCGCCGTGTTGGCTGAGGTCAAGCGTCAGTTGCAGCGCGGTGGGTGCACTCAGCGCGACCTCGATGTGCGCGTTGGCACCGTCGCTGTGCGCCGAGACACTGCCGGCGTAGTCCAGCCGGTCGATGGTCCAGGCGAAGGCCGCCTTGCCGTCGCCGCGGTAGCCGTCGCCAATCGCCAATTGGCCGTCCAGATCGGCGCGGCCGTCCGGCGCGCGCAACGCCAGCCGCTTGAGCGAAAGGCCGCTATCGGTCCAACTCCCGGCCAGCTCCAGGCTGTCGCTGGCGAACAGCGGCTGGCCGCCTTGGCGCACGCTGAGCTTGCCGATGCGCACGCGATCGAGCACCAGCGCCAGCGGCGGCTTGAGCGAGAACGTCGAGGCAGATTGGTCGGGCGTGGGCTGCGGCGCGGGCAGGGCGATCGTCACCCCATCCACGGCCAGATTCAGCACATGTAGCCGCCGATGCAACAGCGGCCAGATGCGTAAATCCAGTTGCGCACTGGCGAGCTTGACCTCGGTGCCGTGGCCATCGGCGTAACGCAGTCCGGTCAGGCGTAGTGGGCCGATCAAGCGTCCCTGTGCCTGTTGCACGCTCAGCGCGCCGTGGGTGAAATCCTGCGCGCGTGCCAGCGCGAAACGCAGGCCACTGGCGCTGCCGAGCAACCAGCCCACGCCGCCGATGATTACCAGCAACAGCGCCAGCACGCTCAGCGCGAGCGCACGTAGCCAGCGTCGGCGGCGGGGTGGCGTAACGGGGGCGGCGGTTTCGCTCATGCGTTTCCTAGAGGTCCGGTCCGATCACCAGATGCAGCTCGATGCCGTGCGCGTCCTGGCTGTGCAGCGGCGTGCCCAGGTCGAGCCGGATCATGCCCACCGGCGAGAGCCAGCGCAGGCCCAGGCCGGTGCCCAACTGCGGCCGGTAATCGGTGCCGTCGAAGGCGTTGCCGGCGTCGAGAAAGGCGGCGATGCCCCAGTTGCGGGTGAAGTAATGCTCCACCTCGGTGCTGGCGACCAACAGGTTTTTGCCGCCGATCACCCGATCGAAGCTGTTGCGCGGGCCGATCGACTGGTAGCCGTAGCCGCGCACCGAGCGATCGCCACCGGCGAAGAAGCGCAGTTGCGGCGGCAGGGCGGTGAAGTCGTCGGTCCAGATCATGCCGGCGCTGCCGCGCAGGATCAGCCGGTTGTTGCCAGCGAAGGCGCGTATCCATTTCACATCAGCCTGCCATTGACTGAAGCGGGCGTCCGAGAGCAGCGTGCCGACGGTGCTGCGCGCGTAGATGTCGATCGACCAGCCACGTCGCACGAACGTTGGGTTGTCGCTTTGCTTGCGCGACAGCGAAGCCTCCGGATAGACCAGGGTGCTGCGGCCGTGTTCGATCCCCGGCGTGTTATCCGGCTCGTTGCCGCTGCCGCCGACGGAGAAGGTGCCCGACAAGGCATGCAGCCCAAGCGTACGCGTCCAGCCATGCCACAGCGCCGTCTCGTTGCCGACCAGCTCCAGCGTGCGCGAGCGGGATGTATCGGTATCGGCGTCGCGGAAGGTGGCGCCGTAGTTGATGCTGCGTTGGTTGTCGCCGGACAGCGGGATGGAATAGAGCGATGAAAGGGTCTTCAACCGTTGCGCCAGCACCAACTGGTTCTTCCACGTATGTCCGCGGTCGTTAACCCAGCGCCGCTGCATGCCCGCCTGCAGGCCCAGGCCGGTGTCGGTGCCGATGAACGGGCCGCCGGTGTAGACCGTGCGCTTGGCCGGCGCCAGCTCCACCTTCACATCCACCACGCCCTGCTTGGCCTGGTCGATATCCGGCAGCACGTTGACTACCGAGAAGTAGTCGGCACCGTTGAGCGCTTGCTGTAATTGCAGCAGCTTGGTCTGCGAAAAGTAGTCGCCGGACTTGAACGGCACGTAGCGTTCGAGAAAGCCTGGGCGAAACTGGCTGTTGTGGAAGATCACCTGGCCGAAGCGATAACGCTGCCCGCTGTCCCAATTCAGTTCGATGCGTGCGCTGTGCTCGGCGCGATTGACCTCGACCCGACGGGTGATCAGGCGCGCGTCGAGAAAACCGTTGGCGGTCAGCGCGCCGCTGAGCGCATCGCGGTTGGCTTCGTAGACGCCGTCGTTGAGGGTTTGACCCTTCATCGCTTCAAGCGCGCGCTGGGCGCGCCGGATCGGTGCCAGCTTGGCCGCCTCCGCGCCCAGTGCGATCGACACCGCGGTGACTTTCACCGGCGCGCCTGGCGTGACGCTGAGGGTGACCTGCCAGTCTTTGCCGCGCGGTTGCAGATCACCGCTGACTTGCGCCTCGTAGTACCCGTAGGGCTGCAAGGCGCTGCGCACTTGATCGGGCGCGCGCTCGTACAGGCGCCGAGCCTGGGCGTCGGTGAGCTCGCGGGTGCTGTACTGCGACAGCTCAACCCCGGCGACAACCGCTGCCTTGAGCGTATCGTCGACGCCGTTGACCGTCAGCTGGACGCCAGCTTGAACCGAGGGCGCAAGGAGCACCAACAGTAGGCTCAGGCGTCGTTGCAATCGGCGCATGGGTGCGTGGTCATCCTTGTGGCGTAGCGCGCAACGTGGAAAAACGCTGCGCGCGATTACCCTGTGCTCCGAGCTTACCTGTCCGCAAGGCGCGGGCCTACCCCGAGGGGCGCGTCAACCGGCCTTATCTCCCGACTTGTGCGCGATCCAGGCGCCGGCCACCGCGGAAAAATACGGAATCGACTGTGCCGCCAGGATGAACATCCATAGCGTGCCTTCGATGTAGCGGGTGCCGAAGCCCAGCGCCATACCGACCACGCACAGGCTCAGCGCGCAGGCCATCAGCAGTTCCTCGCGCACCGGGGTGAACGCGGCGAAATTGGAACCGCCCAGCCGGCGGCTTTTGGCGGTGACGATGAAGGCGGTCTTCTGGCGCGTCAGGCCGTGGATGATGCCGCGCGCGATCGCATGCGACAGACCCATGCTGGCCAGCGAGGCCATCAAGGTGTCGTACCAACTGCATGGCACGCGGGCGCGGTAAAGCACGATGCCGAAGATCGCCTTGGCGAAGAAGAAACCGATCACCGGAATCAGGAACAACTGCATCGGCAACGCGAAGTACTGCGGGTAGGCCACCATGCCGGCGGTCCAGAAGATCGCCATCATCGAGAACAACAAGTGCAGCGCGTCGGCGAACCAGCTGAACCAGCCGGTCAAGAAATGGAAACGCTGACCGGCGCTGAGCGGACCCTTCTTGGTCATCCAGCTCCAGCGACCCTTGAGGATCTGCATCGCGCCGAAGGCCCAGCGGTAGCGCTGGCTCTTGTACGCCTTGAAGTCGGCCGGGGTCAGGCCCTTGCCCATCAATTCATCGACGTAGACCAGCTCGTAGCCGGCGTGCATCAGGCGCAGGCCCAGCTCGGCGTCCTCGCAGATGGTCCACTCGGACCAGCCGCCGGTGCCTTCCAGCGCGTTGCGCCGGACCATCGTCATGGTGCCATGCTGGATGATCGCGTTGCGCTCGTTGCGATGGTGCATGCCGATGCGGAAGAAGCCGTCGTATTCCCACGCGGTCATGCGGCGGAAGCGGTTGTGCTCGAACTCGCGATGCGCCTGTGGGCATTGCACCACCGCCACCTTGGGGTCGTGGAAGTAGCCGGTGAGGGTGGCCAGCCAGTCGCTGCGCACCTCGTAGTCGGCGTCGATCACCGCCACCACTTCGGCGCGCGGATCGGTTTCGGTCAGACCGAAATTCAGCGCACCGGCCTTGTAGCCGGGCCACGGTTCCAAATGGAAAAAGCGGAAGCGCGTGCCGAGCTTTTCGCAGTAATCCTGCACCGGTTTCCACACGTCGGGGTTCTTGGTGTTGTTATCCAGCACCAGCACTTCGAAGTTGGCGTAGTCCAGCGCGGCCAGCGAGTCCAGCGTGACGATCACCATCTCCGGCGGCTCGTTGTGGCAGGCCAGATGGATCGACACGAACGGCTGTTTGTCGGGCGTATCCGGGCGCAGCATGCCGGCATGGCGCACCCAGGCGCGTCGCCACAGCACCTCGGCGAACTCGAAGCCGTTGATCAGCAAAATCGCCAAAATCGCGATCTGCGCCGGGAACAGCAGCACCAGCATGGTCCAGTCGAACCAGCTGAGGTAGAAATTGAACGGCAGCGTGGCCGACCACACGATCAGCCCGCAGGCCAGTTGGATCAGCGCGGCCATGAAGAACCGCCCGGTCAGCTTGAAGCGGCTGAAACGTCGGCCGAACCAGATCATCGGCACCAGCGCCAGCAAGCTGGCGGCCAGCGCCTTCCAGGGCCAGCCGGTGTCCTCGGTGACCGGTCCGGTCAGCGGGAATTTCAGCTGGCGGTCCGCGTTGAACATGCCCCAATACGCGCCGGTGCGGCCCTCGCCGAGGTTTTCCTTCCACGGCTGGTCGAACGCTTCGAGCAGGTAGTAGTCGATGTTGCGCGGCCTGGCCGCGTTCATCCAGTCGCGGATGAAGATCGCCTCGTTGGACACCGACGGATCGGAATACTCATGCCGATCGCCATTGGACGGCCAGCCGATTTCGCCGACCACGATGTGTTCGTTGGGGTAGTGCTGGCGGATATTGTCGTAGGCGCCCAACGCGGCGCCGACCGCGGCATTGCGCGGCACGCCGTTCCAGAACGGAAACAAATGGATGGTGATGAAATCGACGTGCTTGACCAGCTCGGGGTACTTCAGCCAGACGTAGTCCGGCTCGGCGATCGACACCGGCTGATGGATCGCCGCGCGCACGCGATCGGCGTAGGCCATCAGTTGCTCGGGCTTCAAGTCGCCGCGGAACAGCACTTCGTTGCCGACGATCACGCGGGTGATGGTGTCGGGGTATTGCCGCGCCATCGCGATAAGTTCGTCGATCTCGCGCTCGTTGTTGTCCAGCCGCTTGTCGATTTCGGCGCCGGCCATCACCTTCAGGCCTTCCTGGCGCGCCAACCGGTACAACTGCGGGTTTTGCTGCATGGTGTAGGTGCGCACGCGGCCGCTGTACTTGCGCAGCAGTTTCAGGTCGGCGTCGATCTGATCGGTGCTGGGAAAGTCCTGATTGAACGGGCTTTGGTAGCGCTGGAACACCGACAGCGAAAAACCGCCGATCTGGCCCTTCCAGTCCTCCGGGCCGTGCGGGTAGTTGCCCGCCCACCACAGCGCCACGTTCATCGCAGCGACGATGACGGCAAGGACGATAGCGGTGAGCAGCGGATGCCGGCTGTCGGGAATTGCAGATTTGGCGCTCAAAAATAGTCCCTAAGAGGCCCCGATCGAGGCTGGATCGAGGCAAAGCCAAGCGAGCTTAACCAATGCGGGGCGGCCGGCTCAATAAACACGGTGGGGCACGGTCAGCGCAAGGTCATGCGTGGGAGGGCTCGCAAGTGCGGGTGGGCGCCGTAACATGAGTGACTTTATGGCGATGGGGCGTTCGATGACTGCGTTGGAATTGAACGAGGCGGCGCGCCGACGGTTCGGGTGGTTCATGCTTATCGCCCTGATAATACTGGCTGCCGGCATCGGCTTGCGCGATCCGTGGCCGCCGGATGAGCCGCGCTTTGCGCTGGTGGCGCGGCAGATGCTTGAGTCCGGCCAGTGGCTGTTCCCGCACCGTGGCATCGAGCTGTATTCGGACAAACCGCCGATGCTGATGTGGTGCGAGGCGGCGCTGATGTGGCTCACCGGCGGTTGGCGCGGCGCGTTTTTGCTGCCCTCGCTGCTGGCCGGCCTGGGCACGCTGGCGCTGGTCTACCACGTGGGCCGGCGGCTGTGGGACGCCCGCGTCGGGCTGACCGCGGCGATCCTCACACTGTCGGCGATGCAATTCGTCGAAGTGATCAAGCACGCGCAGATCGACCCGCTGGTGCTGTTCTGGATCACCCTGGGCAACACCGGCATCCTGCTGCATTGCCTGCGCGGGCCCCATTGGCGGTGGTACTGGATGGGGTGTTTCGCCGCCGGCATCGGCGTGATCACCAAGGGCGTCGGGGTGCTTGCGCTGCTGATGCTGATTCCCTACGCCTATGCCCGGTTCAAGCGCTGGCCGGGCGTGTTGCAGACCCAGGGCGACGGCTGGCGCTGGGCGGGCGGCGCGCTGGCGTTCGTGCTGGCGATCGCGCTGTGGCTGGTGCCGATGCTGAGCGCGGCGTATGGGCTGCGCACGCCCGAGTACCTGGCGTATGTGCACGATCTTCTGTTTCGGCAGACGGCCGAGCGCTACGCGCATTCGTGGGCGCACGCCGAGCCATTCTGGTTCTTCGTGCCGGTGGTCGTGCGCGACTGGTTTCCGGTCTGCCTGCTGATCCCGGCGATGCTGCCGCGCTGGCGCCGGGCGCTGGCGCAGCGCGAGGCGCGGGTTTGGCTGCCACTGGTGTGGTGGCTATTGGTGCTGCTGTTTTTCTCGATTCCCCGCGGCAAGCGCGAGATCTACATCTTGCCGGGCTTACCGATGCTGGCACTGGCGATGGCGCCCTATATCGCCGAACTGTTGCGCACGCGCTGGCTGCCACGGCTGGCGCTGGGCTTAAGCGTGCTGGCTACGTTAGCGTGTCTAGGCCTCGGTGGCTGGGCCTTGCTGGCGCAGCCGAAGCTGGCGTTGCGGATTGCCCAGGGTTATCAACTGGCCGATGACGGTCGCGCGTTGTGGCTCGGTGTGATCGTGCTCGGCGTGCTGTTCGCGCTGGCTGCGGCGATCGCCGGGCGGCGGCGTGCGGTGGCCGGCTGGCTGGCCGGCATGGCGGCGGCCTGGGTGGCCTGGAGCTTGATCACCTATCCCTTGCTCAACGACAACCAGTCGACCATCGCGCTGATGCGCCAGGCCGATGCGCGGATCGGGCCGCAGGGCCAGTTGGGTCTGGTGCTGTGGCGTGAGGAGCTGCTGCTGCAAGCGCGCCGACCGGTGACCGAGTTCGGCTTCGCGCGGGCGCCGGGGCTGCAACTGCGCGACGCGCTGGCCTGGCAGGCGCAGGCGCCAGGACAACGCTGGATTCTGCTCAACGAAGTGGCGGTGGACGATTGCATCGACCCGCGCGGTCTGGTGGCGCTGGGCACCACCAATCGGGTCAACTGGACGATGTTCCCCGCCACCGCAGTGCGCCCGCATTGCGTGCCGACCGCGGACGTGGCTCAGCCAAATTCAGACTGAAGGCGCGTTGGCGCGCGTACGTGCCACCATGCGCTGAAATTTGTGCCGGGTCCGCGCGGCATTGTGTCGGCGGCTCATCGAGCAATGCGGGATGATGTTTTTCTCGCCGAAGCCGTCGATCATCAGCAAACGCGGCCCGCCGCGCGAGTCCCGGCCGTAGACCACGTTCCAGGCGTGTAGATCGGCGGCGATCACATTGTGTTGCAGCAGGCGCGTGAGCAGATCGTCCAGCGCGGCCTGGGTCTGCGCGGTGAAGCCGTGTTGGCGCACCCAGGCATCCAGCGTGGGCGCCAGCGTATCGTCCGGCGCGCAGACTTTTTCCACCACCTGGCCCAGGCCCAGGTCGGTCTGCTCCAGCCCGACGATGCGCGGTAGCGGCGAACTGGCGTAGGGGCCGTGATGCAGCGCGGCGATGTATTCCTTGTACTCGCGCACGAAATCCCGATAAGGCCCGGTGCGCGAGCGGCGCCGATACCACGGTGCGTCATTCCAGCGATTCTCAATCGATTCGCCGCGGATCACCTTGATCAAACAGTCGGCGCGCTGCGGGTGTTGGTAAACCTGGCGGATATGCCCGGTGGCGAGTGGCGTGGTCTGAGCCAGTTGCTGCATGTGTGATCCTCTTGCAAGCACGCAGCCACCCGATGAACAGGTAACCGCGAATGCGTTGACGATGCTAAGTCAAAGATGAATTTTAGTTTAGTTCGCTTGGGCACATGTCTACCCAAGGTGAGGCGTGGTGGGGGTTTGGATCACTCAGCGGCTATCATGGGCAATCTTATGAAGCCTACGACCGCACCCTCCGCCCCGGCCGCCGCCGAACCGAAAATCCGTCAACTGCGCGACGCGCTGGAGCACGTTTCCAGCCGCGATTTCGGCCGTCTGCTGGGGCGTTGGCGCGGGCTGTCGCGCCAGCCCGATGCCGCCAAGCTGGACAAGCTCGCCGCCGATATCGAAAGCAGCGCGGCGCGGCGGCGCACCCGCGTGGCGGCCAAACCGCCGATACGGCTGGACGAATCCTTGCCGATCACCGCGCGCGCCGAGGAAATCATCGCGCTGATCGCCAAGCATCAGGTGGTGGTGATCGCCGGCGAAACCGGCTCGGGTAAGACCACGCAGATTCCCAAGCTGTGCCTGGCCGCCGGACGCGGCGAGGCCGGCCTGATCGGTTGCACCCAGCCGCGCCGACTGGCCGCGCGCTCGGTGGCCACCCGCGTCGCCGAGGAACTCAACACACCGATCGGCGACAAGGTTGGCTTCCAGGTGCGCTTCAACGATCAGGTGTCCGAGCAGACCCTGATCAAGTTCATGACCGACGGCATCTTGCTGGCCGAAACGCAGAACGATCCGTGGCTGTCCAGCTACGACACCATCATCATCGACGAGGCACACGAGCGCAGCCTCAACATCGATTTTCTGCTGGGTTATCTCAAGCGGTTGGCGGTCAAGCGGCCACAGCTGAAGATCATCGTCACTTCGGCGACGATCGACACCGCGCGCTTCGCCGAGCATTTCGACGGCGCGCCGATCGTCTCGGTGGAAGGACGCACCTATCCGGTGGAGGTGCGCTACCGCCCGCTGGAGGCGCTGGGTCGCGAAAACGCGCGCGAGATGGCGCAGGGCAGCACCGAACATATCCTCGCGGCGCTGGACGAAATCACCCACGAAGACCCGCGCGGCGATGTGCTTGTGTTCCTGCCCGGCGAGCGCGAGATCCGCGATGCGCATCTGGCGATGTCGCGGCGGCAGTACCGCGAGACGGAGATTTTGCCGTTGTACGCACGCCTTTCCGCCGGCGATCAGGATCGCGTGTTCAAGCCCGGCTCAAAGCGGCGTGTGGTGCTGGCCACCAACGTGGCCGAAACCTCGCTGACCGTGCCGCGCATCCGCTACGTCATCGACACCGGCAGCGCGCGGGTCAAGCGCTACAGCCAGCGCAGCCAGTTGGAGCGGCTGCATGTGGAGCCGGTCTCGCGCGCCGCCGCCGATCAGCGCAAGGGTCGCTGCGGCCGCGTCGGTCCGGGCATCTGCTATCGCCTCTACGACGAGGCCGACTACGCCGCGCGCGCGGCGTTTACCGATCCGGAACTGCTGCGCTCCTCACTGGCCAACGTGATCCTGCGCATGCTCTCGCTGCAACTGGGCGAGGTCGATCAGTTCCCGTTTTTGGAAGCACCCGATCCGCGCGTGGTGGCCGATGGCTACCGCCGGCTGGCGGAGATTTCCGCGATCGATGCCGGGCAGCGTCTGACCGCGATCGGACGCACGCTGGCCAGGCTGCCGATCGACGTGCAACTGGCGCGCATGCTGGTGGAAGCGGACAAACTGCACAGCCTGCGCGACATGTTGAACATCGTCTCCTTCCTGAGCATTCAAGACCCGCGCGAGCGTCCGTCCGATGCGCGTCAGCAGGCCGACGCAGCGCATGCGCAGTTCGCCGATCCGAAAAGCGATTTCGTCGGCGTGCTCAATCTGTGGCGCGCTTACGATCAGGCGCACGAGGAGCTGACCCAATCCAAGCTGCGCGACTGGTGCTCGCGCCGTTTCCTGTCCTTCCTGCGCATGCGCGAATGGCGCGAGCTGCACCGGCAGTTGTTGCTTGTGATCCGCGAGCTGGGTTGGAAGATGGAGCAGCGCGCGGCGCCCGAGATCGCTCCCGTCAGTGCGCCGCCGGTCAAGGTGGGCGCCCCGCGTGGTCGGCGTGGTCGTAAAGACGAGACGGCCCCGGCGGTGATGCCCACGCCCGCTGCGCCGCCGACCGACAGCGCTGGCGAGCGCGCCTTCGAAGCCTTGCATCGGAGCCTGCTGGCCGGCTTGCCGACCCAAGTCGGGCACAAGGATGAGAAGGGCATCTATCGCGGCACGCGCGAGCGGCGCTTCCAGGTGTTTCCCGGCTCGGCGCTGGGCAAGGCGCCACCCAACTGGGTGTTCGCCGCGCAGATTCTGGATATCAGCGGCAAGGTCTGGGGCATGATGTGTGCGCGTATCGAGCCGCTGTGGATCGAGCAGCAGGCCGCGCATCTGCTGCGCGCCAGTTGCCGCGACGAGCATTGGTCGAAGAAGCGCGGCGCGGTGGTGGCCTACGAGCAGGTCAGCCTGTTCGGGCTGACCCTGGTCGAGCGCCGTCCGGTGACGTTCCAGGCGCAGAACCCGGCGCTGGCGCATCAGATTTTTCTGCGCGAGGCACTGGCGCGCTGCGATATCGAAACCCGCGCCGATTTCGTGCGCGCCAACCAGCGCGTGCTGGAACAGGCCGAGGGCATCGAGGCGCAGCAGCGCCGCGAAGGGCTGATCCGCCACGAGGACGAACTGGTCGCCTTCTTCGAGGGCAAGCTGCCGGGCGAGATCGCCAGCACCACCGCGCTGGAAGCGTGGTACCGGCAGGCGCGTCCGGCCGAGCAGGCGGCGCTGCGCTGGTCGCTGGATCAGGTCATGGCGGGTGGCAGCGCGCTCGATCCCAAAGCCTTCCCCGCGCAGTTGCAACTGGGGCCGCAAAGCTATCGGCTGGAATACCGCTTCGTGCCGGGCGACGAGGCTGACGGCGTCACCTTGCACCTGCCGCTGGCGATGTTGAACGCCTTGCCCGAGGCGCGTTGCCAGTGGCTGGTGCCGGGTCTGCTGGCCGACAAGGTGGCCGAAATGATCCGTGGCCTGCCCAAGGCGCTGCGGCGCAATTTTGTGCCGGCACCGGATTTCGCGCGTGCGTTCGCCGAGGCCGAGAGCCCGCGCGACGAACCGCTGAGCAAGGCGCTGGCGGTCTTTCTCAAGCGCGCCACCGGGGTGGCGATCGATGCGGCCGAGTTCGCCCCCGATGCGCTCGATCAGCATTTTCTGATGCGCTATCGGCTGCACGACGAGGCCGGCAAGACGCTGGCCAGCGGTCGCGATCTGGCCGCATTGCGGGCGCAGTGGGAGAACCCGGCGCGCGAAGCGTTTTCGCGCAAGACCGACCTGGAACTGACCCGCGAGGAAGTGACTCACTGGGACTTCGAGGCGATTCCGCGTCAGGTTCGCTCCGAGGGCGGCCTGCTGGCGTTTCCGGCGCTGGTCGATCTGGGCGAAGCGGTGGCGCTGC
>JBEVMS010000256.1:0-5087 GCA_040508515.1 Dyella sp.
ATCATCGGGATCGGCACTTCGAAGATTTCGCGATGGCCGATGTCGCCGGTCAGCCGGGTCAGCGCGTCGGTGTCCTCGCCGTCGCGCAAGGGTTTGAGATGGATCACCAAACGCAGATACTTGGATTGTTTGACCGCGGTATGGCCGAACATCTCGCGCACGTTGAGCACGCCCAGGCCGCGCACTTCCAAGAGATCCTGCAGCAGCTCGGGGCAGGTGCCGTCGATCACGTCCGGGGCGATCAGGGTGAACTCGGTAGCGTCATCGGCGACCAGGCGATGGCCGCGGCTGATCAGTTCCAGCGCCAGTTCGCTCTTGCCCGAACCGGACTCGCCGGTGATCAGCACGCCGATCGAGAACACTTCAAGAAAGACGCCGTGCAGGGTGATCCGGGGCGCCAGCATGCGCGCCAGGTGGTACTGCATCCAGGTCAGTAGCTCATGGCCGCGCTTGGAGCTGATCCACAGCGGCGTATCGGTTTCCTCGGCCACTTCACGCAGGTCCGAGGGCACCGCCTGATCTTTGGTCACGATCATCGCTACCGGCTTGTAACCGGCGACCTTCTGGATCGCTTCCCAGCGCTGGCGCGAATCGAGGCCATCGAGGTAGTTGAGCTCCTCGGTACCGATGATCTGGATCTTGTTTGGGTAGATGACGTTGAGGTAGCCCACCAGCGATGGGCGTCGGGTGGTGGTGGCGCCGCGCTCCAGAATCCGCGATTCGCCGCGCATGCCCGACACCCAGCGCAAGGCCATGCGATCGTGGACGCCATCATAGAGTTGTCGTGCGCTGAGCCGATCCAAACCTGATCCTCTGTATCGCATCGCGGCGGTGAGGCCGGACGCGGGTTCAGTCGGTATTGTGCCAGCTTGTCAGGCGTGCCGCCCGGATTTGCAGGCCCACCCGCAAGGCGGGCGGACCTGGGGACGCGAGGGAATATCAGTTATGCGGGTTCATCTTGCCGTTGCCACGTTGGGCCAGCGGCCGGTGGGCGGTCAACCCACGGTGCGTTCGATGCGATCGGTGCGCGCTTCACGCTGGTGCTTGTCGCAGACTTTTTCGCGGTGCTTGCGCAATTGGGCCACCAGCTTGTCGAACACCAGGTCGATGGAGGCATACATATCGGAGGACGCGGCTTCGGCGTGGAGAATCGCGCCGGGGACTGAGAGCGTGCCTTCAGCACATTGTTGCAGCCTATCCAGAGTCAGCACGATGGCCAGATTGGTCAGTCGATCGTCGAGTCGCGTGAGGCGATCGAGGCGGCCCTGGACATGATGACGCAGGGCTTGGGTGACTTCGATCTGCTGGCCGCTCAGTTGGACTTGCATGATTTGCCTCCTAGTACACGTTAGCCGCCGTGGGGTGGCGGATCGTGGTGCCCGGCCGCGAGGCCGGCGCATCGCTTGCACTTCTAGGTTTTGGGGACGTCGTCAGTCCCGGCAAGCTCCCTCCTCTCGTTTCAGTGGCGGGGGTATTGGTTTACCACATCAGCAGGCCCGTTGTCGTTCGCTGGAGCTGGGAATGCGCAATGCTTCACGGTACTTGGCCACGGTGCGCCGGGCGACTTGAATGCCGCGACGCTGAAGCTCTTCTGCAAGAGATTGATCAGAAAGAGGTTTTTTGGAGTTTTCTGCGTCGACCAGCTTTTTTAGCATGGCCTGAATGGCGGTGGCCGAGGCACTGCCGCCGTCCTCGGTGGAGACGCCGGAGGAGAAAAAGTGTTTCAGTTCGAAGGTGCCGCGCGGGGTATGGATGTATTTGCGCGTGGTGACCCGAGAAATGGTTGATTCATGCATGCCGACTTCCTCGGCGACCTCGCGCAACACCAACGGATGCATCGCCTCGGGGCCGTAGTCGAGGAAGGCGCTTTGCCGGCGTACGATCGCGCCGGCCACCTTGAGCAAGGTTTCCGCGCGCGATTCCAGGCTCTTGATCAGCCAGCGCGCTTCTTGCAACTGGCCACGCATCCAGCTGGCGTCGTCGCCGCGGGTTTGCGCGATCAGGTTGAAATAGTGCTGGTTCAAGCCAAGCCGAGGCTGGCAATCCGGATTGAGGCTGACCCGCCAGCGACCGGCATCCTTATGCGCATACACATCCGGCGCGACATATTCGATGGGGGTAACATCCAACGCGGCGCCAGGGCGCGGGTCAAGCGCACGGATCAGCAGCGCCGCCGCGGTGACGTCTGTTTCGTCGGCGCGTAACTTGCGTGCCAGTTTGCCGATGTCATTGCGCGCCAGCAGCTCCAGCTCGCCCTCGACGATGCGCAGCGCCAGCTCGCGATACGGCGTGGCTGCCTCGAATTGTTGCAGTTGCACGCTGAGGCAGTCACGCAGATCGACGCTGCCGACGCCGGTGGGATCGAAGCGCTGTAACTGGCGGCGTACCGCCTCGACATCCTCAAGGCTGGCTTTGAACGTGGCGGGCAAGGCGCCCAGGATGATTTCCGGCTTTTCGGTGAGGTAGCCGTCGGCGTTGAGCGCATCGATCAGAACGGTAGCGATGGCCTTGTCGCGTGGCTTGAGCGAGGACAGATTGAGCTGCCACAGGAGGTGTTCCTGCAACGTGACCGGCGCGGCGTTCTGTGGCTCGAAACCTTCGCCGTCGCCATGGGAATGGGTGCTGCCAGTGCCGCTGCCGCTGCCGTGGTTGGCGGAGAAGTCGATCGGTTCTTCACCGCCGCCGTCGCCATCGGCCCATTCCGGCGCCTCGTTGCTGTCGTGCTCGCTGCCGTTGTCCTTGCTGGTCTTGGAAGGCGGTTCGGGAAACGATGTCGATTCGTCTTCGCCGCTGTCTCCTTCGCTGTCGCCTTCGGCCTCATCGGCAAATTCCAGCAGCGGATTGCCTTCAGCGATCTGACGCAGTTCGGCCTCCAGTTCCAGTTGCGACAACTGCAACAACCGGATCGCCTGCTGCAATTGCGGCGTCAAGGTCAGCTGCTGGCTGAGGCGGAATTGCAGGCCTGGTTTCATGCGGTCCTGGCGACAGAGGCTGGGGGGTAATCCTACCCCTTAGCCCACGGAGCGACCAGTTTCCACGCGAGGCTTGCGGACCCAGTCACAGCTTGGAGGGTGGGGTGGACGGGGGTGTTTAGAGGCGGAATTCGCGGCCCAGGTAGACTTCGCGGACCTTTTCGTCGGCCAGGATATGCGCCGGGGTGCCGCGCGAGAGCACCACGCCTTCGCTCATGATGTAGGCACGGTCGCAGATGCCTAGGGTTTCACGCACATTGTGATCGGTGATCAGCACGCCGATGCCGCGCTCCTTGAGGTGCCGCACGATGCGCTGGATTTCACCCACCGAGATCGGATCGACGCCGGCGAACGGCTCATCCAGCAGCATGTAGCGCGGCTGCGCGGCCAGTGCACGGGCGATCTCGACGCGGCGGCGCTCGCCACCGGAGAGGCTGATGCCTTTCTGGGTGGCGATGTGGGTGATTTTCAACTCGTCCAGGAGCGATTCAAGTTCGCTCTCACGCTGCTTGGTGCTCAATCCCTCGCGTAGTTCCAGCACCGCCATGATGTTGTCCGACACGCTCAGGCGGCGAAACACCGAGGCTTCCTGCGGCAGGTAGCCGATGCCCAGTTTGGCCCGCACATGCATCGGCAGGCCGGTGATGTCGCGGTTATCCAGTTTGATGCTGCCGGCGTCCGCTTCGATCAGCCCGACCACCATGTAGAAGCAGGTGGTTTTGCCGGCGCCGTTGGGACCGAGCAGGCCGACCACCTCGCCTTCGCGGATCGAGAAGCCGAAATCGCGCACGACTTTGCGCGTACGGAAGCTTTTTTGCAGGCCTTCGGCGGATAGCATTGCTTACGGGTTCTCAGGCGGATTGGCGGCGGGGACTGGCGTTGTGCCGGAATGGGCAGGCGTCGTCGCGGCCTTGGGCGCCGGCGTGCCGGGCTTGGCCGGCGGGGTGGCCGCAGCCGGCTTGGGCTTGGGCAGGAAGATCATATGCACCTGGCCGCCACTGTTGGCCTCGCCGGTCATCTGCGAGGTATTGGTGTTGTAGGTGAGCTTGTCGCCGTGCGATTCGCCGCGGCCCTGCTGGTGTACCGAGGCGTTCCCGGTGAGCACCGCGATGCCGTTGATGTTGTCGTAGTCGATCACGTCGGCGTCGCCGGTCATCAGCTGGTCGTTGTCGTCCAGCTGCTGGATGTGCGCCTGCTTTTGCGGGCTGCTGAACAGCACCACGCGGCTGATCTGGGTGTCCGCATCGGTGTACATGTTGGCGTGATCGCCCGTGCCCTTCATGGTGCCCTGGGTGATGACCACGTTGCCAATCAGCTTGGACATGCTGTTGGGCTGGTTGTAGGCGGAACTGCTGTTGGCGTGCACGTCGATGGGCTGCTGACGATCATCCTGCTTTGCCAGCGCCGGTTGCAGGGCGAGCAGCGGCAGGCTTGCCAGCAGGACGGCCGGCAGGTGCCGCCGGCGCGGTGCGCTGGCGCGGCGGAAAGGTGCCGTGGAAGTCATGGAGCATCTCCAGATGATTGTCGTTGAGATTGGCACGCATGCCGATGCCGCTCATTGTAGTGTCGCCCTGGACCATCTGCGCCGGCTCGGCGGTTTCCATGCGGTTCTCCTTGGGCCAGGCGGTAACCTCGGACGTATGCAGTTGCGCTTCGGCGGTGTCGGCGTAGGCGGCGCGGTGCATGTAGACCGGACCTTGCAGTTTCAGCAAGGTGCCGGCGGCGTTGACCCAGCCATACAGCGAGTTGCCTTTCCAGTCCGGTACGCCGGGTTGGTTGGAAGGCAAATTGAACACCGGTGCATTGATGTACAGCGATTCGTCGCCTTCGCGCCGTTCCAGATGGGGGGCGCTGACTTGCAGTCCGGGCTGGCCGTCGACATCGAACGTCCGCATGGTGAAGTCGTGCAGCACGTAGCCCGAACGTGGAGGGCCGACGAAATCGTTGTTGCCCGGCTGCGGCTGCAACCACCAGTACAGTCCCTGCGCCAGCCCAGCAGCGAGTGCGAGCACGCCGATCGCCACCGGCAGCCCGCGGTCACGCAAAAAAGAAGGGATCAGCTTCAACGCCAACGCTCCCGCTCGGCGTCGCTCTTGCCCTGCGCGTGCAGGATCA
>JBEVMS010000266.1:0-9579 GCA_040508515.1 Dyella sp.
GACTATCAGGACATCTATACGTCCTACAGCAAGAACATCAACTCGTACGGCTTCTTGCCCTTCAGCACCTCGCAGGCGGCGTTCGATGCCACCAAGCAAAGCCTGAAGCCGGAGCAGTCGCAAACCGTGGAGCTGGGCTACCGCGCGCATGGCGACAACTTTGAGGCCTCGGTAGATACCTACTACACCCGCTTCACCAATCGCCTGTTGTCGGTGTCGCCGTGCAGCGCGGTGCAGACCTGCGCCGCGATTCTCAGCAACGTCGGCAGCGTGGACAGCAAGGGCGTCGATCTGGCGTTGATCTGGAAGCCGATCGATCATCTGCGCTGGCTGAACTCCATCTCTTATACCGACACCAAGTATCAGGACGACTACAACAGCAACGGCGTGGTCGACACCGCGGGCAAGTACGTGGTGGCTATTCCCAAGGAGATGTTCTCCAGCACCCTCTCGTATACCTTCGGTCATTGGAGCGCCGAGCTGGATGGCAAGTACACCAGTCGGCGCTACATCACCTACACCGACGACTCGTCGGTGCCGGCCTTCTGGCTGTTCAACGCGGGTGTGACCTATGACGTCGGCGCGACCAAGGTGTTCAAGGATTTGAGCTTCGGCCTCAACGTCACCAACCTGGCCAACAAGCGCTACTTCGCCACTACCGGCACCAACGGCTACGTCGCCTCCGATCCGCTGGGTTACAACCAGACCCTGCAGGCCGGCGCACCGCGGCAGGTCTTCTTCAACGTCAACGCGCAGTTCTAACGCCACATGCGGTACGCCGGCGCGCTCGCGCTGGCAGCTGGCCAACCCAGATGGGCGGCCACGGCAAGTCGCCGTGGACCGCCCATCTGGCGTTGCAGCACGTATCCGGCGCCAAGCATCGGTATGATCGGCCTCAGGGCCCTTATCGAGCGACTCGGATGTCTGCAATCGTGCAGCCGTTTGCGCCAGAAGCCAGCCGTTACTGGTTGGGCCTAGGCTTGTTCATCGTGGCCGTTGGCGCGATCGCCGGCGCCGAGCTGGAGGGTGCCGGTCATTGGCTGCATTGGCTGTGCAAGCCGGTGGCGACCGGATTGATCCTGCTGCTGGCCTGGCGCGCGCTGCCGGCAGTGTCGACGCGCTACCGGCGCTGGGTGATGGCCGGTATTGGCGTTTCGCTGTTGGGCGATATCTGGTTGATGCTGCCAGGCGATTTCTTCGTGCTGGGGCTGCTGAGTTTTCTTTGCGCGCACGGTTGTTTCATCGCCGCCTTGCTCAGCGATACGCGCTGGAACGCGCAACCTTTGGCGTTGGCCCTGTGCCTGGGCTATGCCGCGTTGGCGGTAACGGTGATCTGGCCGGGTCTGGGGTCGAGTCTGCATCTGCCGGTGATCGTCTACGTGCTGGTGCTGGCCACCATGGCGGGACTGGCGTTGACCCGCGCGCTGGTCTACCGGCACACCTTGATGGCGCGCCCGGCGGCGCTGGCGGCGGCGGGCGCGTTGATCTTTTTGCTCAGCGATAGCCTGCTGGCCTGGCACCGCTTTCGCGCGCCGCTGCCATGGAGCGCGCTATGGGTGTTGACCACCTACTATTACGCGCTGTGGCTGTTGGCTGCGTCGGTACGCCGCCGTCGCTGCTGCCCGTCTCTGGTGGACCGCACGCCATGAGTCTGGCCGACCGCATCATGAGCCTGGCGATTCCCGCCTTCTTCGTGCTGATCGCGCTGGAGCTGCTGCTGACGCGCCTGCGCGGACGCGGCGCCTATCGCAGCAACGACACCATCAACAGCCTGGGGCTGGGGGTGATATCGCAAATCGTCGGGGTGTTCGGCAAGCTGCTGACGGTGGGCATCTACGCGTGGTGTTTTCAGTATCTGGCGTGGTGGCGGCTGCCGGCGGACAGCGTCTGGGTGTGGGTCAGCGGCCTGCTGTTGTATGACCTGCTGTACTACTGGCTGCATCGGCTGGGGCACCGGGTGAACATTTTGTGGGCCGCCCATGTGGTGCATCACCAGAGCGAGCACTACAACCTGTCCACCGCGCTGCGCCAGACCGGCAGCGGCCTGCTGCTGGGCTGGGTGTTCTACCTGCCGATGGCGCTGCTGGGCTACCCGGTGGAAGTGTTCGTGGTGGTGGCGCTGATCGATCTGCTCTACCAGTTCTGGGTGCATACCGAGCAGGTCGGTAAGCTCGGCTGGTTCGACCGGGTGTTCTGTTCGCCGTCCAACCACCGCGCGCATCACGCAGTCAACGAACGCTACCTGGACAAGAACTACGGCGGCATTTTGATCGTCTGGGATCGCCTGTTCGGCAGCTTCGTCGAGGAGGACGACAGTGACCGCCCGATCTACGGCACCCGCGCGCCGCTCAATAGCTGGAACCCGCTATGGGCCAACCTTGAGGTTTACTGGTCGACCGCCCAGGACGCCTGGCATGCACGGCGCTGGCGGGACAAGCTGCTGGTTTGGCTCAAGCCGCCGGGTTGGCGACCGGCCGATGTGGCGGCGCGTTTTCCCAAGTCGCCGTTCGCGCAGGATCATCCGCCGTTCGATCCGCCGATGAGCCGCGCGTTGACGTTCTACTGTCTGCTGCATTTCGGGCTGCTGCTGGCGATGGCGGTGCAGTTTCTGGGCATGGCGGTGCGCACGATCGATGCCGAGGTACTGCTCTACGCGGTATATCTGGTCGCCAGTCTCAGCGTGCTGGGTGCGCTGATGGAAGGGCGCCGCGCCGGGTGCTGGCTGGAACTGCTGCGCCTGCTGGCCACGGCGTTGCTTCCGTTGGTGCTGGGCCGCTGGTTTGGGGTGGTTTCGTTGGAGCCGGCACTGGGTTGGGCCGCCTTGGCGTTCTACGGGATCAGCGCGATGGCGCTGCCCTGGATGCTGCGCACCCCTGCCGAGCACAACCCGTTGGCGCACTTGCCAGCACGGCGCCACGCCGCCGATTGAGCGCAGCGCAAAGCTTGTGGCCGCAACGGCGATTTTGATGGTTCACAGGCGCATCGGCATCGGCATCGGCGTGGGCGTGGGCGTGGGCGTGGGCGTCGGCCGAAGGTCGTGGCGGTAGCGCTGGTCAAACCATCACCAGCACGGTTGCGTCGCCGCGTGGCGCGGCATGGATCATTCGCTATGATCGCCAGCTTGCTTGTCTGGTGGCTGGGGATCGAACGTCGATGCATTTTCTGAGCAGATTGTGGCGGCACAAGTCGGTGGAACAGTTGCAGGCCGAACTCGGTCAGCGCGGCGATTTTCGGCGGGTGCTGGGGCTATGGCAGCTGACCGCGATCGGCATCGGCGGGATCATCGGGGTGGGCATCTTCGTGTTGGCCGGCCAGCAGGCGGCGCTCAACGCCGGTCCGGCGGTGGCGCTGAGTTTCATCATCGCGGGCCTGGGTAGCGCTTGCGCGGCGCTGTGCTACGCCGAATTCGCCGGGCTGATTCCGGTCACCGGCAGTGCCTACACCTACGGTTACGCGGTGCTGGGCGAGTTCGCCGCCTGGGTGATCGGCTGGGACTTGCTACTGGAGTACGCGCTGGTGGTCGCAGTGGTGGCGATCGGCTGGTCCGGTTACGTGCAGGTGTTGCTGGCCTCAGCCGGTATCCATCTGCCGGAATGGGCGCAGCAGAGTATGAGCGCGCCGACCATGAAGTACTACCTGCAGCAGATGTTCGGCGCGCATGGCGGCACGGTGGTCGCCGCGCCCAGCGATGGGCATCGCTTCAACGTGATCGCCGCCGGCGTTTCGCTGGCGGTGGCGGTATTGCTCAGCGTGCGTACCGAGTGGGGCGCGCGCTTCAACACGCTGGTGGTGGCGATCAAAGTGATCGGCGTGTTGCTGGTGGTTGGCGTGGGCGCGTTCTACATCGATACCGCCAATTGGCATCCGTTCGTGCCGGCGCGGGTGATCGACGCGGCCGGCGTCGGTCACTTCGGCTGGGGCGGCGTGCTGACCGGTGCCAGCGTGGTGTTCTTCGCGGTGTTCGGCTACGACACCTTGACCACGGCCGCGGAGGAGGCCAAGCATCCGCAGCGCGATCTGCCGCGCGCGGTGCTGTTGTCGCTGGGCGTGGCGATGGCGCTGTACATCGCCGTGTCGCTGGTGCTGACCGGGATCGTGCCGTATAGCCGGTTGGGCGGCGATGCCTCGGTGTCCGATGCGTTCGCCGCGATCGGTCTGCACTGGCTCAGCATCACCATCGCCGCGGCGGCGGTGATCGGTGTGACCAGCGTGCTGTTCGCCTTCATGCTGGGCGCGGCGCGGATCTGGTTCGCCTTGGCGCGCGACGGTTTGCTGCCGGGCTGGTTCGCCAAGATCAACCCACGTTTCGGCACGCCGGCGCGGCCGACGATGATCCTGGGCGTGTTCACCGCGCTGGTCGCCGGCCTGCTGCCAATCGGCGAGGTGGCCGAGCTGGTGAATATCGGCACGCTCAGCGCGTTCATTCTGATCTGCGCCTCGATCATGGTGCTGCGCGTGCGTCAGCCGCAGCTCAAGCGCGGTTTCCGCACCCCGGCGGTATGGCTGACCGCACCGCTGGGGATTGTGTTTTCGCTGGCGCTGATCGCCGGCTTGCCGTGGATCACCTTCGAGCGCTTCATCGTCTGGATGGCGCTGGGGTGCGTGGTGTATTTCAGCTACGGCATCCGGCGTAGCAAATTGGCATAACCATCGCGCGCGGGACTCAGGTGTGGTTTCCGTTCGCACGGTGGCATCGCCGCTGGGCGACGGCCGGTGGTTTGCGCGAGGTTCGCGCTAATCCGAAACCCCGACGCGGCGTGGACGATGCACTGAACTATGGCCATCCAGATGGCCATAGCCATGGCCATGGCTAAGCGCGTGGAGTACATCTCGTCCTAACGCAATTTATTGCGCCGTCTGCGCGGGCAAGCTGCCGTAGGCGCGCGAAAATCAGCCGGTTGCGGCGTCGACCTCTCAGCGATCCGAGTCGCCAGTGGAATCAGGCGTCCCGTGCGTAGCGCGATACACACCCACGTGCTCATGGGGGTACGCCATACGCTTTGTGTTCGCGCGCAAGCAAAGCATCAGCGCGTCTAACGTTGCGCAGGGCGCCGAGGTGATTGCGTGGCCGCCGCTGCGGCACAGCGACATGACCAATGGCAGGCGAGGGGCCATTCGGGCTCGTCTAGCATGGATTGCTTGGATTTATGCGACGGATTGCCGCTGCCATGGTCGTTTCCGGATTTGGAGAACGTTTTGAAAGTCACTCGCCTCGCTACCGCCATCCTTGCCAGCGCGCTGGGAATGGGCAGCTTCGCCGCTTTTGCCGATGTGCCCGCGCCGCAGGATGTGCCCTATCCGGGCGCGCTGAAAATTCATGTTGATGCAACCAATATCGATCAACGTATTTTCCAGGTGCATGAGACGATTCCGGTGCAGGCCGGGCCGCTGACCCTGCTTTATCCGAAGTGGATTCCTGGCGATCATTCGCCCACCGGCTCGATCGACAAGCTCGCCGGCCTGGTCATCAGCGCCGATGGCAAGACTTTGCCGTGGACGCGCGATCCGCTCGACGTCTATGCCTTCCACGTGGACGTGCCGGCCGGCGTGAGCAGTCTGCAGGTGCAGTTCCAGTTCCTTTCGTCGCAGGGTTCGGGCGAAGGCCGCGTGGTGATGACGCCGGAAATGCTCAATCTGCAGTGGAACTCGGTGACGCTGTATCCGGCCGGCTATTTCGCGCGGCAGATCAAAACCGAGAGCAGCGTGACGTTCCCGTCCGGCTGGCAATTCGGTAGCGCGCTGGAAGTGGCGTCGCGCAATGGCGATACAGTCAGCTTCAAGCCGATCGACTATGACGATCTGGTCGATTCGCCCATTTATGCGGGCAAATACTTCAAGCGGGTCGACCTGGATCCGGGGGCGGCCACGCCGGTGTTCCTCAATCTGGTGGCGGACGAGCCGAAGGATCTGGAGATCAAGCCCGAAGAGCTGAAGGTGCACCAGAATCTGGTGCAGCAGATGTACAAGCTCTACGGTGCGCACCATTACGACCATTACGATTTTCTGCTGGCCTTGTCGGACAAGCTGGGCGGGATCGGCCTGGAGCACCACCGTTCCAGTGAAAATGCAGCTTCGCCCGGTTACTTCACCGAGTGGGACAAGAATGCGCTGGGGCGCGACCTTTTGGCGCATGAGTTCAATCACTCATGGGATGGCAAGTTCCGTCGCGGGCTAGACCTGGCCACGCCGAACTTCAACGTGCCCATGCAGGACAGCCTGCTGTGGGTCTACGAAGGGCAGACCCAGTTTTGGGGCCATGTCATGGCTGCGCGCTCCGGTCTGTGGACGGAGGATCAGGCGCGCGACATGCTGGCGAACGTGGCGGCTGCCTATGATCGCGGTCGGCCGGGGCAAAAGTTGTGGCGCAATATCCTTGACACCACCAACGATCCGATCATCGCCCAGCGCGCGCCGTTGCCCTACCCCAGCTATCAGATGAGTGAAGATTATTATTCGGCCGGTCAGATGATCTGGCTGGATGTAGACGGCAAGCTGCGAGAGCTGACCAAGAACAAGCGCTCGATCGACGATTTCGCCAAGGCTTTCTTCGGTGTCGAACCTGGCAAGTGGGATGTGGATACCTACACCTTCGACGATGTAATCAAGACCCTCAACGACATCGCGCCCTACGATTGGTCCAATTACCTGCAGACCCGTCTGAACGGGCATGGCGATTTGATCGGTGGCATCGCTTCGCACGGCTGGACTTTGATCTATAACGATCAGCCCTCCGCCGCGACCAAGGCGGCCGAGTCGAGTCGCGGCTTCGCCGACCTGACCTATTCGCTGGGCTTGTCGGTCGGCAAGGACGGCCATATCTCCAATGTGCTGTGGGATGGCCCGGCCTTCAAGGCTGGCCTGTCGCCGAGCATGAAGATCATTGCCGTGAACGGCAAGGAATTCACGGGCGACGTGCTCAAGGACGCGGTGACCGCGGCAGCCGAGAACAAGAGCGCGCCGGTGCAACTGATGGTGAAGAATTTCGACGCGTACAAGACCATCAGCGTGGATTATCACGACGGCCTGAAGTACCCGCACTTGGTGCGCGATACCAGCAAGCCCGATCAGCTCAACGCGTTGTTGAAAGCACGTTGATCGCTGCGCCGCCGGCCGCTCAGGCGCGGCGCGGCGGCAACCATTCGGTGGCGGCTCCCTCGCGCTGCCGAATTTAGTACACTACGCGGCCGGGGCTGCCCGGCGGCGCGTCGCCGGTCGGCATCGGCCTGGCGCTATGCCACAATCTGCACCATGCGCTCGTAGCTCAGCTGGATAGAGTACCGCCCTCCGAAGGCGGTGGTCGTGGGTTCGAATCCCGCCGAGCGCACCAGTTAGAGATATGCCAAGGCGGTCAGTTGCAAGCCTGTGACCGGCGTGGACCCGCCTTGTATGGGTACGACGTTCTCCCGCCGCTGAATCTGGGTGTTTCACTACGCGGTCAAGCCAGCCTGGCTATGGCCGCAAGCGATGAAGAGCCTTCGCACGATGCGGTCATCGTCGTTCTCAATGACGGCCGCTTTTGCTGGGCAGTCCGATCGCAATTCTGGGCAAGCCGGTGCGCTCCTTGCGGCACGCTGCGCTAACGCGTGGGCGCCTTGGTTTATCTGTCCGGCGAAGGCGATCTTGCGCCGTCCTGCATCGGGAGCGTAGGCCCGCGCCGTTGCTGAAGGAGCCGCTGTTGAGCTTGCACGGCCCGTTGGCTGAGTATCGACATTCGCTACGGAATAGCGCTGTTTCCCAACCGCCAGTCTTTAGAGCCGGCGATCGCGCGTTTCAGTACGGCAGACGATGGGGGTGGCGGGCTTTTTGCAGCACCGTCATCGCAACATATTGCGGCTTGCATTGACGTCAAGTTGATATGTTATAACGTGAAGGATCAGTCAAAGTTCAAACGGTAAGTGGATGCGATTTACTGCTTGGGGGTTCGTGCTTACGTTCATGTTGGGGGCGTTGCCATACGCCGTTGCGGCGCCTATCGGCCGCCTGCCCAGCGCCGTCGAAGCTACCGCACCGGCGTGCCATCGCGTGCAGTTGAGTGTGCGTCATGGCGACAATGCCTTCGACATGATGCGCCGCGCCGGCATCGATGCGCGCAGCTTTTCCAATTACCTGCGCAAGGCCACGGCACCCAACCGGCAAGCGTTGGCCGCAATGCAAATCGGCGACACGCTTGCGCTATGTGTGGACGCGGCGGCGCGTGGTCATCAGTTGGTCAGTACCAGTGTGCAGTCGCGCGTCGCGGGCGCAGTGGCGATGGCGCCCGGCGAGCATGATAGGCAGCCGGCAACCCATCCATTCGCCGCGGTGACCGCGCAAGTCGTCGGCCTGGCGCCGCTCCCGGCCCCGCCCGAGCGCGTCGCCGCGAGTGGGTCGCTCACCACCGCCACACCGTTTGCAGCAGTGACCGCGGCCGTGGTCAGCAGCGCCCGCGTGCCCACGGCGCCGGCGTGTCGCACGGAACGCCTGACGGTAAACCCTGGCGACAATGCCTATGCGCTGTTGCAGCGTGGGGGCATCGACGCGCGCAGCTTCGCCAATTTCTTGCGTCGGGCGCCGTCTTCAAGCCGGCAGGCATTGGACCGGATGCACGGCGGTGACGTGGTGATGCTGTGCGTCAGCAACGACGCGCATGCCTCGCTGGCTAGCGTGACCGTGCAGACGGGCGAGGCGCAACCGGCGGCGTCCCTCGCCGCCGCGCCGACGAATATCCCGCTGCGTACCTCGGTGTATACGGCAGGTTCGCAGTTGCGGCCAACGCTTGAGCGTCGCTTGGGCGACCGCCCACTTGCAGTGGCAGTGTTGAGCTATATCCGCAACCGCTGGCATCTGCCCGATCGTTTGCCGAAGGGGAGTGTGCTGACGTTGGCGCAGCGGGTCGATAACCACAGCCTGGTCTACGTGGACTTCAACCGGGCCGACATCCACCAGCGGGTCTATCACTACGTGGATGACGACGGGCATCACTTCGTGCTGGGAGATCATGGCAGCGGCCTGCGCCTGTTGGCCTTCGCGTCGCCGATTCACGAGGCGCGTGTTTCCTCAGGCTGGGGGTGGCGCACGCAGCCCGTGCTGGGCGGCCCGGAATTCCATCATGGCATCGACTATGCCGCGCCGCAGGGAACGCCGGTTTACGCGGCGATGGATGGCGTGGTCGAGATGACCGATTGGCACGGCAACTACGGACGTCTGGTCGAACTCAAGCACGCCGATGGCATGTTGACCCGCTACGGCCATTTAAGCGCCTATGCCAAAAACCTGAAGGCGGGCATGCGCGTGCATCGCGGCGAGGTAATCGGTTACGTCGGCCGCAGCGGTCTGTCCACGGGATCGCATCTGTATTTCGAGATATGGGAGGCCGGTCAACGGGTCGACCCGTCCAGGCACGCGCTGACGATCGACACGCAGCTTAGCGACTTGCGTCAGCGTGGTTCCGGCCGGCGGCGGCCTGAATGGCTACGCGATCCTCAAGGATCATCACGGCCCAGCGCAGTATCTGTTGATCCCTACGGCGCGCATCACCGGGATCGAGAGCCCGTTGCTGCTGCGCGCAGGAGCGCCGAATTACTTCGCCGCTGCCTGGAA
>JBEVMS010000275.1:0-10137 GCA_040508515.1 Dyella sp.
TCACCTGCACGCGCGGGCGCACTTCATCCAACAGCGTGGCGGGAATCTCGGCCAGAAAACGCGAGGGCCGCGCCAGCATCTCGGCGCCGTGCATGCGGCGCGATTCGGCATGCGTGACGAACAGCTTCTGGCGCGCGCGGGTGATCCCGACGTAGGCCAGCCGGCGTTCTTCTTCCAGGCGGCCTTCGTCCTCGACCGAGCGCTGGCTGGGGAACAGGCCTTCTTCCAGGCCGACCAGGAACACCACCGGAAATTCCAGCCCCTTGGCCGAATGCAAGGTCATCAGCTGGACGCAGTCGTCCCACGCTTCGCCCTGGCCTTCGCCGGCTTCCAGCGCGGCATGCGAGAGGAAGGCCGACAGTTCGTTGAGGCCGGCGTCGAGATCGTCCTGGGTCGGCTCGAAGCGGCTGGCTACGTTGACCAGCTCGTCCAGATTCTCCACCCGCGCCTCGGCGTTGCCGCGGCTGTCGCGCTCGTAGTAATCGCGCAGGCCGGTTTGACTGATCGCATGCTCGATCTGCTCGGCTAGGTTTAGTGCCGGGCCCTCGGCGCCGCCGGCGAAGCTGCGCGCCATGTCTTCGATCAGCGAGAGAAACGCCTTGGCCGCGTTCTTGGCGCGTCCGGCCAATTCGCTGGCGCTGCTCAGTTCGTTGAGCGAGGCTTCCCACATCGAACTGTTGTCGTGGCGCGCGCGGCGACGTAGCACGTCCAGGGTGCGATCGCCGATGCCGCGCGGCGGCGTGTTCACCGCGCGCTCGAACGCCGCGTCGTCGTGGCGGTTGGCGGCCAGGCGCAGATAAGACAGCGCGTCCTTGATCTCGGCGCGATCGAAGAAACGCTGGCCGCCGTAGACGCGGAAGCGGATGTCCCGCTGCATCAACTGCTCTTCGAAATTGCGCGACTGCGCGTTGGAGCGGTAGAGGATCGCGCAATCCTTAGCGTCGCCGTGCTCGGCGATGTATTCGCGGATGCGCTCGATGATGAAGCGCGCCTCGTCCTGCTCGTTGTAGGCGGCGTACAGCGCGATCTTTTCGCCTTCGTCGCCGTCGGTCCACAACTGCTTGCCCAGGCGCCCGCCGTTGCGTGCGATCACGCTGTTGGCGGCGGCCAGGATGGTCGAGGTGGAGCGGTAGTTCTGTTCCAGCTTGATCGTGCGCGCGCCGGGGAAGTCGCGCAGGAACTGCTGCACATTCTCCACCTTGGCACCGCGCCAGCCGTAGATCGCCTGGTCATCGTCGCCGACCACAAACACTTGCCCGGTCGCCCCGGCCAGCACGCGAATCCAGGCGTACTGCAAGGTGTTGGTGTCCTGAAACTCGTCGATCAGCAGGTAGCGCCAGCGCTCCTGGTAATGCGCCAGCACCGCCGGATGCTTCAGCCACAGTTCGTGCGCGCGCAGCAGCAGTTCGGCGAAATCGACCAGGCCGGCGCGGCGGCAGGCGTCCTCATAAGCCTGGTAGATCTGCACGAAGGTATGCGTGACCGGATGATCGCGATGTTCGATGCCGTCCGGGCGCTTGCCTTCGTCCTTCCAGTTGTTGATCTGCCAGGCCGCTTGGCGCGGCGGAAAACGCGCCTCGTCCAGGCCCAGTCCGGCCACCACGCGCTTGATCAGGCGCTGCTGGTCGTCCGAGTCGAGGATCTGAAAACCTTCTTGCAGGCCGGCTTCGCGCCAATGCCGGCGCAACAGCCGATGCGCGATGCCGTGGAAGGTACCGACGGTCAGTCCCGGCGCGCTGCCGATCAGGTTTTCCAGCCGCGCGCGCATCTCGCCGGCGGCCTTGTTGGTGAAGGTGACCGCCAGCACCGACCACGGCGAGGCGCCATCGACCTGGGTCAGCCAGCCGATGCGGTGGGTCAGCACGCGGGTCTTGCCGGAGCCGGCGCCAGCCAGCACCAGATAGTGGCCGGGCGGGGCGCAGACGGCTTCGCGCTGGGCGTCGTTGAGCGAATCGATCAGGTGGGAAACATCCATCCTGACTATTCTAACGGGCGCGTCCGGCGGGGTCCTGCGCTTGCCCATAAAAAAGACCACCGCGTCGCCGCGGTGGTCGGATCGGACAAACGCGCATTCAGCGCTTGCTTACGAAGCCGCCGATGGTCAGCAGGCCGCCGACCACGATGCCGGCGATGCCCAGCCAGGTCGGCACCGATTTTTCATGGGTGGCTTCGATCTTGGCCGGGCCCAGTTGCGCCACGGTGTCGGTTTGCTTGTAACTGCCGTTGCCCACGGTCACCCAGATGCCGACGGCCAGCAGGATGATGCCGATGATGATGAGTCCTGTACGCATGGTGCCTCCACGGGTTGCCGTCACGAAAACGTCCGTGATCATAGGCCGTTGGGATGTGCAGGCTTTGTCGAAGCCGGCGGGCCACACTGCGCCCATGCAGCAAGTGGCGCCCATGGGTGAGCATGGCCATGCGCCCGGCGTAAAGCCGTCACGTCACGCTGCTTGAGATCAGGCGCCATGACGGCTTGCCGGAAAGCCCTTCGCGGAGGGTAGGCATGACGCCGTGCTTTGACCGAGGCCGCAACCGCCGTACCGGTCCATTGAGCTGACCCGATGCGCAGCGGGTGGCCTCAGCCGCGTCATAGGTTCAGGAGCTTGTCGATCTTGCGCATGAGATCCATCGCCTCGAACGGTTTGACAACGATATCCTCGCGTTCGCGCAGGAAGTCCCGGCCGGAGGTTGCTCGTTCGGCATAGCCCGTCATGAACAGCACGGGCAACTTAGGGCGCCATGCATGCACCAGATCAGCCAGTTCACGGCCGTCCATGCCGGGCAGCCCGATGTCGGTCAGCAACAGATCAAGTGCGCCGTCTCCGCGGATGTGCTTCAAAGCTGACTGCGCATCCGCCGCCTCGGTACACCGATAGCCCGCTCGCACGAGCAGTTCTGAAGCGACCATGCGGACTGCGGGCATGTCCTCGACAATCAGCACATGCGCGCCTTGGCCCCGGCTGGGCAGCGAGGGCGGCGTTTCCGCCGTGGCCACCGACGCGACCAACTGCGGAAGGAAGATGGTGACGGTTGATCCTTTTCCTTCCTGGCTGTCGATACGGACACTGCCGCTCGACTGACGGGCGAAGCCGTAGATCATCGATAGGCCCAGCCCCGTGCCCTGGCCCGGCGCCTTGGTGGTAAAGAAGGGTTCGAAGGCCTTCTCAATGACTTCCGAGGACATGCCTGAACCGTTGTCCGTCACCGAAAGGGCGGCATAGTTCCCCTCGGCCAACTCGTGGTCGGACTCGATCGCGGCGCTGAGGCTGGTGATGGCGATCCGCCCGCCCTGGGGCATGGCGTCTCGCGCGTTGATCACCAGGTTGATGATCGCGTTCTCCAACTGATTCCGGTCAGCACGTGCGATGAGCACGTTATCGGCCAGATTGAGCTCCAGGGTGATGTGTTCCCCAATGGTCCGACCCAGCATTTCCGCCAGTGACCGCACCACCTCGTTGACATCGACGGGAAGCGCATTGAGTGGCTGTCGCCGCGCAAACGCCAAGAGCCGATGCGTTAATGCGGCAGCGCTGCGCGCCGAGGACATCACCATGTCGGTGAACCGATGGATATCGTCGAGCTGATTACTCTCGATCTTTTGGTGCATCAACTCCACGCCCGTGATGATGCCGGTGAGCAGGTTGTTGAAGTCATGCGCGATGCCGCCGGTCAATTTACCGATGGCTTCCATCTTTTGCGCTTGTCGCAGCGCCGCTTCGGTACTGGCATGGTGTGCCACTTCGCGCGCTAGTTCGGTGTTTGCCAGGCTGAGCTTTGCGCGCTGCTCGCGTTCACGGCGTCGTTGGTCCGTGACATCCTCAATGAACAGAATGGCGGTGTTGGGTGTCTGGTAGGGTGCGAGTGTCCACTGCGTCTCGCGAAGGCCTGCCGATACCCGCATGGCGATAAGGCCGGTCCAGCGCTCGCCCTGACGCAACGTGGTACGCACCTTAGCCAGCGCGCCTGCCTGGCCGTCGTCCAGGAACGCGGTCAGGTCGCTGACCCCCTCACTGCCCAGGAAGTTGGCAAACGCCCGGTTAGTGTCGCGAAGTGCCATGTCCGCATCGACCACGCCAATGGGCACCGCCACGCTCTCGAATATCTCGCGAAAGCGCGTCTGGCTTTCGGTCAGCGCCCGCTCGACTTCTCTGACCCGCAGCAAGGTCCGAAGTGTCGCCAGGAGAACGTCCGGATCGACCGGATGAATCAGGTAGGCATTCGCGCCGGCATCCAATCCCGTGATGAGATCGCCTGTCGCGATGGATGCGGCGGAGACATGGATGACGGGCAATAGCGCGGTGGCATGCTTGGACCGCAGTCGCCGTACGATTTCGAAGCCGCTCATATCCGGTAGGTTGACGTCGAGGATCAACGCGGCGATGTCTTGGGTGGCTATCGCCTCCAGCCCCTGCGCGCCTGTCCCGGCCTCCATGACGGTATATCCGTAGCGTTCGAGGATACGCCGCACGGCATACCGGGTCGCCGCGTTGTCGTCCACAACGAGGATCAAGCCACCAGGATTCACGCTTCAGACTCCAAGGGCAGGGCGATGGGGATGACCACATAAAAGACCGAACCCTCACCGAGGGTACTTTCGACGCCCACGCGGCCACCGAGCAATCCGGCGAAGCGCTTGCAAAGCGATAGCCCGAGCCCGGTGCCGCGAAAGCGCTTTTGCAGGGGCGAATCCACCTGGACGAAATCCTCGAACAGCGTGTCCAAAAGCTCCGGGGGAATGCCCACGCCGCTATCGGTGACTGAAAACCGCACTTCGAGCGGGTTTTCCAGTACCGCCGACACGCGGACCTCCCCGCGCTGGGTGAACTTCAGCGCATTAGAGACATAGTTCCGCAGGATCTGGCCGAGTTTCTTATCATCGGTGTAGAGCCTGGGGATGCCATGGGGCTCCTCGAAGACGAGGTCCGCCGTGGTCACGTCGACGATCGGTCGGAACATCCCGCGCAGCGCGGAAAACAAGTCCAGCATGTCGAACCATGCGGGCGAGATTGTGATGCGCCCCGCTTCAATCTTGGCCAGATCAAGCAAGTCGTCGACCATCTCCGTCAATTCGCGCGCGGCGCCACTGACAAACCGCACCTGCTTGTGCTGCTCCTCGTTCAACGGTCCGTCCATTTCATCGGTCAGGAGTCGCGCGATGCTGAGGATGGAACCGAGCGGCGTCCGGAATTCGTGACTCATGTACGAAAGAAAGCGGCTTTTAAGGTCGGAGGCCTGACGAAGTTGGTCGGCTTGGTCGTCCAATTCCGCATAGAGGGCGAGCACGCCCTGGTTGGTCTCTTCGATCTCCGATCGCAACGCGGTGGCCTCGTCGCGTAGGCGCGCGATCTCACGCTCGGCACGGCTAAGTTCAGGGTCAACCACGCTGAGCCTCCAGTACAAGCGCCAAGACGGTGACATCGTCACGACCACGGCTGTAATCCCGATGCAAGATTGCCGCGATGAGTGCGGGATGACGGCGCCATAGTCCGGGGTAATCGCGAAGGTTCCACCGGGACTGCAGGCCATCGCTGTACATCACGAGTAACTGTGAGGCCACCTGCGGATAGTCGAAGGCCTGCACCTTTCGAATCTGCCCCCCCACAATGCCCGGATGCGATGCGAGTCCGCGGGTGGACTCACCGGATACCAGGGTGGCGCCAATGTTGCCGATGCCCGAAAACGCGACCTTGTTTTTGGCCGAATCAAACTGCATGACCGCGGCGGCGCCCCCGCGTGTCCCTGACATCGATGCGTGCAAATTACCCATGATCGCCGTAGGCATGGCAAAGGCGTCCTGCCCGAAGGCTGCAACGGCCGCCTGAGAAGCATGCTCGGCTTCTGGGCCATGTCCCAGACCATCGACCACCAGCACGGAGATCATCGTGTCGTCGAAGGCGATGGCCCAGCCGTCGCCGCAAGCGGGGTCATCGTTCAGCGAGAGCTGCGTGATGCCGAATCGGATGTCGCCCGCGGCTGCATGCCGAGGATACATGCGGGCGAGCACGGCGGCGCCTCGCTCGTCGGCCCACATGTCAAAGACCTGTGCTTGGCGTGAGACGGCGCCAAGGCCGATGCCGTGTGTCCCTTGGGTGGACACGCCATCCGGCAGGCAATCGGCGAGGCTGAATCCCGGCCCTCGATCAATGGCCACCACTTCAATGCCATGGGTGGCGGTGCCTGGTACCTGACGCAGGTGTAACGCACCGTGGCCGGCATGCTTGAGTAGATTGGTTGCCAGTTCCGTCGTGACCAACGCCACGCGCCCGACATCTATCTCGTCCATGCCCGCCTGTTGGGCGAGCATGGTCGCCGTACGACGCGCGTGACCAACCTGGCTGCCATCCTCGATCAGCACTTGGATCGTGGTCGTGCCTTGGATGTTCATGCCCACCGGGTGATCTGAATGCGCGTACCTTTTCCAGGCGACGTATCAAGTTCAAACTCATCGACCAAGCGTTTGGCTCCTGAGAGCCCCAGCCCAAGTCCCGAGCCGGAGGTCCAGCCGTCGGTCATGGCGAGTTTGAGATCGGCAATGCCTGGCCCTTCATCACAGAAGATCAAGCGCAGGCCGGTCCGTACGCCATCGTCGATGATCGCCCAGTCCATGCGCCCGCCACCGCCGTAAATCACGGTGTTACGGGCCAGTTCGCTTGCTGCGGTGACCAGTTTGGTTTGGTCAACGAGACGAAGGCCGCATTCTAGGGCCAGGCGTCGCGTTGCCTGCCGCGCCAGCACCACATCCTGCTCGATGAGAATCGGCTGAGTTCCGCTTTTGAGGGTTTTCATGGGGTACGGGCGTGTTCGCGTAGTGCCCGCATCCCTCGTTCGACGTCGAGTGCAGTCCTTACACCGGGCAAGGTCAGGCCCAGTTCCACCAGGGTGATGGCGACCGCAGGCTGCATGCCCACCAGCATGGTTTGGGCGTCCATGATCAGGGAGAGGCCGGAGATCGTGCCGATCATGCGTCCTATGAAGGAGTCGACGATATCCAATGCCGAAATGTCGATGAGAACGCCGCGCGCCGACGTCGCACTGATTCGCTCGGAAAGATCTTCCTGCAATTGCATGGCAAGCTGGTCATGCATGTCGACCTGTATGGTGACTAGCAGGAATTCACCCATGCGCAGGATGGGAATGCGCTCCATCCTAGTGCGCCTTGCTCACGGTCAATCCAGCGCGCTTAAGGGCCAGAGCAAGCGCATCGGCGAGATTGGCCTTGGTGACAATACCTTGAAGATCAAGACCCAGGTGCACGATCGTCTGGGCAATCTGAGGGCGCACACCGCTGATGATGCAATCGGCGCCCATAAGCCGGATGGCGGTTACGGTCTTCAAAAGATGTTGCGCAACCAGCGTGTCTACCGTGGGGACGCCGGTGATGTCGATAATGGCTATTTCCGAGCCGGTGTCGACAATGCGCTGCAGGAGCGACTCCATGACGACCTGAGTCCGCTGCGAATCCAACGTACCGATCATCGGCAACGCCAGTACGCCGTCCCAGAGCTTGACCACCGGGGTGGATAGCTCAAGGAGTTCCTCTTGCTGGCGCTTGATGACTGATTCACGGGACTTCTGGAACGTACGGATGGTGTGCATGCCCAACCCGTCGAGAAGCTCCGAAACCTGCCACAGCTGTTCGGCGAGCATGGCAGGATCGGAGGCATACACGCGCTGAAGCATCCGAAACATCGGTCCCTTCAGCGAGAAAATGAAATTTGCCGTGTCGTGGGACTCGAACCCTTGGATCGCTCGGCTGCGGGTCAACGCCTCAAGGAAGTCGCGGGTTTCGGCCCACGCCTCGCCGGCGAGGCTTTTGCCGTTGCCGGTCGTCAGCGATATCACGAAGAGGCGCGCGAACTCTTTGGTTTGCTGAGCTAGTTCATCCTCGCCGATACGGTTGTCGCGCCCGGCACCGCTGGCTTCAAGCGCCGCGTTCCATTCCTTCAATATGTCACCCTGATGCTGACCAACTGCCTCGATCGTCTGTTGATGCACTGTGGTCATAAGCTTCCCTACATTAATTTTGAAAGCGCCTATAGTGGCTTGTCTTTCCACGCAATGGAATAGTAGAAAGCAAGACGTAATTCATGCGTTATTGACGTGAAATTCACACGACTTAATGTTGTGATTTAGCCTGATGACTCTGATCGAGCATGCACATTGATTTTCATGGGTGTGCAGAGCTCATGCGGCCTGGTTGATCCCTTGCATACCAACGCCTGGCGGGAAAGATCTGAATGCGGACTTAGGGGTGAGCTTGCTGATTGTCAGCAGCCTCGCCTCGAATTAATGAGCATCTCTGCGCCTAATGGCATGGATAAAACGGGCGCTCGATGTTGCTGACGGTAAATGCCAGTTTTGCCGTCTTCAAAATAACGGCGGCCAATTAGGAATTTCGGACAAAAAAAGACCCCGAAGGTCAGGGGGAACCTTCGGGGCCAGGACGCTCCGCCCAGGGGAGAGGTTTTGCGTCCGCTGGCTCACACAAGGGGGTGGGTGAGCCGTGGATGCCGTTGCGTGCATCCGAGAATATAGAACGCGGGAGCGGCCTGAAAGTTGCGCGCCGCTACCGGAAAGATTTAGGGCCGATTCATATAATTTTATATTAACGAATGGACGTCCAATCGCTGGGCCCGCGCGCGCTCAATGCGCCTGTTCCCAATTGGCGCCGACCCCGGCCTCGACCAAGAGCGGCACCGCCAAGCTGGCCGCGGCGGACATCCGCGACACCACGCCGGCGCGTACCGCTTCGATGGCGTCGTCGCGTACTTCGAACACCAGTTCATCGTGCACCTGCATCAGCATGTGCGCGTCGTCGCGGTCGTGTAGCCAGTCGGCCACCGCGATCATGGCGCGCTTGATGATGTCCGCCGCGCTGCCTTGCATCGGCGCGTTGACCGCCGCACGCTCGGCCCCGGCGCGCAGGCCCTGGTTGCGCGAGCGCAGATTCTCCAGGTACAGCCGGCGGCCGAAGATGGTTTCCACGTAGCCGTCGCGATGGGCTTGCTCGCGGGTGGCGTCCATAAATGCACGCACCCCGGGATAGCGCGAGAAATACAGGCCCATGTAATCGCTGGCTTCGCCGCGGCTCACGCCCAACGCGCGTGCGAGGCCGAACGCGCTCATGCCGTACATCAGACCGAAGTTAATCGCCTTGGCCGCGCGACGCTGCTCGGTGCTGACTTCCAGCGGAGTCACCCCGAACACCTCGGCGGCGGTGGCGCGATGCACGTCGCCGCCTTCATGGAAGGCTTTGAGCAAGCCTTCGTCACCGGACAGGTGGGCCATGATGCGCAGCTCGATCTGCGAATAGTCGGCCGCCAGGATCTGCCAACCCGGTGGTGCGATGAACGCCTTGCGGATGCGCCGGCCTTCCTCGGTGCGCACCGGGATGTTCTGCAGGTTGGGCTCGGACGAGGATAGCCTCCCGGTCGCCACCGCGCCCTGGTGATAGCTGGTGTGCACCCGACCGGTGCGTGGGTTGACGATCTCGGCCAGCTTGTCGGTATAGGTAGAGCGCAGCTTGGCCAGCCCGCGGTAATCGAGGATCAGTCGTGGCAGCGCGTGATCGTCGGCGATCGCTTCGAGCGCTTCTTCGTTGGTGGAGGGCTGGCCGGTGGGCGTCTTGAGCTTGGCGGCCAGGCCCAACTGGTCGAACAGCACCGTTTGCAATTGCTTGGGCGAATCGAGGTTGAATTCGCGTCCGGCCAATTCCCAGGAGGCGCGCTGCAATTCGAGCATGCGCTTACCCAGTTGCTGGCTTTGCAGGCGCAGCTCGGAGATATCGATCAGCACGCCGCGCCGTTCCATCTGCGCCAGCACGGGCACGAGTGGCATCTCGATGTCTTCCAGCACCTGGCGCAGCTTGGGCGCGCTCTCCAGCTTGGGCCACAACGTCTGGTGCAGGCGCAAGGTGACGTCGGCGTCCTCGGCGGCGTAGCGGCAGGCGGTATCGAGGTCCACCTGCGAGAAGCCGATCTGCTTGGCGCCCTTGCCGGCGACCTGTTCGTATTTGATCGTCTCGTAGCCGAGGTATTTCTGCTCGAGCGATTCCATGTCGTGGCGGGTGGCGGTGGCGTTCCACACGTAGGACTCCAGCATCGAGTCGTACTTAAGGCCCTGCACCGCGATGCC
>JBEVMS010000283.1:0-7321 GCA_040508515.1 Dyella sp.
AGATCCTCGCCTCTTTAGCTTGCGGAGACTATCCCATGAACACCCCGATCGTCCGTCGCGTCGAGCATCAGCAGACCGATCGCGGCTATGTGCCGGTCTACGCCACCGGCACGGTCGAGCAGCCGTGGGAGCAGTACAGCGCCACCGACCACCAGGTGTGGGACACCTTGTTCCAGCGCCAGCGCGCGCTGCTGCCGGGACGCGCCTGCCAGGAATTCATGGACGGCGTGGCGCGCTTCGGACTGGGGCATGGCGGGATTCCCAAGTTCAGCGAGCTCAATCAGGTGCTGGGCCAGGCCACCGGCTGGCAGTTGGTAGCGGTCGAAGGTTTGCTGCCGGACGAGGTGTTCTTCGATCATCTGGCGCATCGACGCTTTCCGGTCAGCTGGTGGATTCGCAAACCCGACCAGCTCGATTACCTCAGCGAGCCGGATCTGTTCCACGACCTGTTCGGCCACGTGCCGCTGCTGCTCAATCCGGTGTTCGCCGATTACATGCAGGCGTATGGCCGCGGCGGCATGAAGGCGTTCGCGATCGGCCCCGACGCGCTGATGAACCTGACGCGGTTGTACTGGTACACGGTGGAGTTCGGCCTGATCAACACCGCCGAGGGCTTGCGCATCTACGGCGCCGGCATCGTCAGCTCCAAGGGCGAGTCGATCTATGCGCTGGATTCGGCCGCGCCCAACCGACTTGGTTTTGACCTCAAGCGCGTGATGAGCACGCGTTACCGCATCGACACCTTCCAGCAGAGTTATTTCGTCATCGACAGCTTCGAGCAGTTGTTCGAGGCCACCGGGCCGGATTTCACCCCGCTGTACGCCGAACTGGCCACGCGCGAACCCGCTGCCGCCGGCGAGGTGCTGGCGAGCGATCGGGTCTATCAGCGCGGTACGGGTGAAGGCTGGTCGAGCAACGCCGACACCTGAGCCTGACCAGGCACGGTAACGAAACGGCCCGCTTCGGCGGGCCGTTTGCGTTGGTGCTCCTTGGTCACCGCGCCGCGGTGGCAGCTCGCCACGGGACCCATGAGTCCAGATCAAGTACGCGGCGAGCAGCGCACCCACCGCATCATTGGAGGCGGGGGTCTTACGTTTTGCAACCGCCTTGCCTGCACGTGGTCGACTAGATCGGCGTGGGGGCCGGTCGGGTCACGCACCTCAGGCTGCGGCAGCACTTCGCCGCGCGAAGCACGTTTGCACCGCTCCGGTTGTCGGAAGGCGGCGCGCGCGCCGGGTGTAACGCTGGGTGCCAGCGTCCTATCCATCACTCCGGCGGTGGCGCGCCCGCGCGCCGCCATTCGCTGATCTCCAGCACCTGGGCGATCCGCCGGCCGTCCCAGCGATACAGCAAATGCGCGCCCTGCACGCACGGCGCCACCAGATCCGGATAGAACAACGCCGCGCATTCACCGCCGGGGCGGCGTGCGCTGTCGTAGACGATGCCGTTGGCGCCGCTCTGCCGCAGGCCCTGCGCGAAGGCCTTGCTGGCGACGTAGCTGTGCGGATCGTGCAAGGCCGGCCAGCCGCCGCGGATATCGTGCAGCCGGCCGGCGATCGCGGTGCGGTAGCAGCGCATCTGGATATCGCAGGCCGGTTCCGCCGTCGCAGCCAGGAATTGCTCGCGATGAAAAACGGTTTCCTCCACCGCGGTGGCCAGGTCGTGCGCGGCGTAGAACACGCCCCAGCTGCCATCGGAAAACCGACTGCCGGCCGGGTCGAGATGGGTGAACGCGGCCATCACCGGCGTGGTGCCCGGACCGCTGACGCGCCGCTTGGGCGGCAACGTGCGCAACGCACCGAGTTGCTCGCGCAGGCGTGGATTGGTCAGCGCCTCCAGCGCAAACAACGCCTCCAGATCGGCCGGCGCGGCGATGCGGTCGAACACGCCCACCGTAGGAAACCGGCTCGCCACGATGCGATACGCCTGACTCCAGCGGATACGTTTTATCGGCGGCGCTGCGGCCATCATGCGGTGTCCCTACCGGACGCAGGTGAAAGCGGATCGCACTGTGGCCGGCGGCGGTATCGCGCGCTGCGACAGCGCGCTCATCCGCGCTGCGCATCCAGGTATTGGCGCACCGCGAACAAGTCGCTGACGTTACCGGCAAGCATCCGCTGCAACGCCGATTGGCCGGCGAACAACGGCGCCTGATTGGGCTTGCGCACCCAGGCGTCGGCTTGCTGCGGATCGGGAAACAGAATCTGTAGCGCCTTCCAGATGCCCAGCAGGTAACTGATCCGCTCCAGCGTGTCGCGCGCGAGCTGGCCATCGCGTTCGCGCTTCCATTTGTAAAAGGTCGATTCGGGCGGATCGCCAAGCAGTCGCCGCTGCTCGGCCACGCGCAAATCCCACCGCTCGGCCAACTGGAAAAATGCCCGCAGGGCGGGGCCGCCGAGCGACGGGATCGGATCGGTCTGCGGCTGCGCGCTAGCGATCATCGAATCTTTCTCTATGGAGTTTTACTGCATACTACTTCACATCGAGAGTTAGCGCACACTGCTAGCACGACGCCACGAAGCCGTCTAAACGCCCCGACCAAATGCGAATGCGCAGCACAGCTGAGACGGCGCCTTCCGCCGCAGCACACCGATTGGTGTCGCGTTCGATGGTCATCGACTAGATCGACGATCGCGGCATGAACAGCTGCAGGCGGCGGCACCGCTCATCGGATAACGCCTAGATATTCCGGGCGACGGCTGACTGCCAGGGCGGTAAGTCATCACCGAGTAGGCGATGCCGCCCGCCCCGATCGATCAATCGTGACGGGGCGCGACACTCAATGCTTGGCGCAGTCGGCGTCGTAATCCGGCTCCGGGCCGCCCTGGGCGATGAACTGGTCGATCCGCTGTTCGAGTACCGGCAACGGCACCGACCCGGTGGAAAGCACGGTGTCGTGGAAGTGGCGCAGATCGAATTTGTCGCCCAGCGCCTGCTCGGCCCGATGACGCAGTTCGAGAATTTTCAGATAGCCCAGCTCGTAGGACAACGCCTGGCCCGGCCAGCTGATGTAGCGATCGACCTCGTTGGCGATCTCACGCGTGGACAGCGCGGTGTTGGCGGTCATGTAGTCGATCGCCTGCTGCCGGCTCCAGCCCAGGTGATGGATGCCGGTGTCCTCCACCAGGCGCACCGCGCGCCACATCTGGTAAGTGAGATAACCGAAGCGCTCGTAGGGCGTGTGGTAGATGCCCATCTCGTTGCCCAAGTATTCGGAATACAACGCCCAGCCTTCGCCGTAGGACGAGATGTAGCTTTCGCGCCGAAACGCCGGCTGGCCGCGCTGCTCATCGGCCAGTGCCAGTTGCAGCGCGTGCCCCGGCATCGATTCGTGCAAGGTTAGCGCCGGCATGTTGTAGAGCGGCCGCGAGGGCAGATCGTAGGTGTTGACCAGATAGGTATCCGGGCCGCCGCGGCCGGAGGTGTAGTAAGGCGCGATATCCGCCGGCACCGGCACGATCGCGAAGCGCTGGCGCGGCAGGCGATCGAAGAACTTGCCCAATTGGCCGTCCACTTGCTTGGCCACCCAGGCGGTACGCATCAGCAGCTCGTCGGGGGTTTTGGCGTAGAACTGCGGATCGCTGCGCAGGAAGGTCAGAAACTGCTCGAAGCTGCCACGGAAGCCGCTGGCCTGCATGGTCGTGACCATCTGCGCGTGGATCTTGGCCACTTCACTCAAGCCGATCTGGTGGATCGCATCGGGGTCCAGCTCCAGCGTGGTGTAGTCGCGGATCTGCTGACGGTAATAGGCCTTGCCGTCGGGCAGCGCTTCGGCCGCCAGGGTAGTGCGCGCGTGCGGCACGTAGTCGTTGCGGAAGAACGTCAGCAGATGCGCGTAGGCCGGAATCACCTGGCTGGCGATCGCCGCGCGGGCCTGCACGCGCAAGGCCTCGGCGCGCGCGGCCGGGATGGCATCGGGCAAGCGCTCGAACGGTTTGTAAAAGCTCGACTGGCTCGGATCGGTCAGTTCGGCCACCGCGGCGATGGAGGCGTCACGCCCCTTCAGCACCTCGCGTGGCACCGAAAACCCACGCGCCAGGCCGGCGCGCATATTGGCGATTTGCTGGTCGAAGTAGGCAGGAATCTGTCCCAGCCGGTCGATGTAGTGCTGGTAATCGTCGGCGCTGCGCAGCTTGTCGCCGCCCAACTGATAGCCGATCTCGCTCCAGAACGCCGAGTCGCTGTTGAACGGCATCTGCCATTGCTTGAACGCCTGATCGGCGGCCAGGTTGGATATCTGCTCGCGATAGACCGCATAGTTGACCTGCTGCGCCGGCGAAAGCTGCCTGGGATCAATCGCCGCCAGCTGCGCCAGCACCTGTTGCCAGCGCACCAGGCGTTGCTGCTGGGTGGTCGGATCGACCTGATCCAACTTGCCGTCGCTGGCCTGCGCCTCGCCCGAGGCGCTGATTCCCGATTGCCCGCTGCGCCAGGCCCACTCGCTTTGATAGATATCCTGAAAACGCGCGTCGGCCGACTGCGCGTGCACGCTGCCGATGCCGCCAAGACCGATCAGCAGCACGCTGCCGAGCCAAAATTTCATGATGCTTCCCCTTCGCTGCCGATCCCGATCATGGCATCGGCAGGCCGGCCCGCAGCCAGTGCCAAGAGATGGGGCGAGGCGCCCGCACCAAGCCGCCTGCTCCCGCTTACTGGCTGATGGCGGCGGGAGCCGGGAGACGATCACTGGCGCCAGACCACTTGGGGAGGGGACAATGGCCGCTTCCCCCACCACGGACCTGCCATGACGTCGCCTGTAAAGCCGATTTCGCTGATTCAATTCCTGATCGAGGAACGCCGCGCCGGCCACATCAACAGCGAGTTGAGCCTGTTGATCGAAGTGGTCGCACGCGCCTGCAAACGCATCGCCGTGGCCACCGGCAAGGGCGCCCTGGGCGGTGTGCTGGGCAACGCCGGCAGCGACAACGTGCAAGGCGAAGCGCAGAAGAAACTGGATGTGATCTCCAACGAGATCCTGCTGGAAGCCAACGCCTGGGGCGGGCATCTGGCGGCGATTGCTTCGGAGGAAATGGAAGACCCGCAGCCGATCCCCGACGCCTATCCCAAGGGCCATCACTTGTTGTTGTTCGATCCGCTGGACGGCTCGTCCAACATCGACGTCAACGTCTCGGTGGGCACGATCTTCTCGGTGCTGCGCGCGCCGGACGATATCGGTCAGCCCAAGGTCGAACATTTCCTGCAGCCTGGCACCGCGCAGCTGGCGGCCGGTTACGTGGTTTACGGCCCCAGCACCTTGCTGGTGCTGACCTTCGGCCACGGCGTGCATGAGTTCACCCTGGACCGCGAAGTCGGCAGCTTCACGCTGACCAAGCGCGGCATGACGATCCCGGCCGAGACCACCGAGTTTGCCGTCAACATGTCCAACCAGCGTCACTGGGAAGCGCCGATGCAGCGCTATATCGGCGAGCTGCTGGCCGGCAAGGACGGCCCGCGCGGCAAGGACTTCAACATGCGCTGGGTCGCCTCGATGGTCGCCGACGTGCATCGCATCGTCACCCGCGGCGGGGTGTTCTATTACCCGCTGGACCACAAGATCCTGGCCAACGGCGGCGCCGGCAAGCTTCGTCTGATGTACGAAGCCAATCCGATGGCCTTCATCATCGAGCAGGCCGGCGGCGCCGCCACCACCGGGCGCGAGCGGATCATGGATCTCACCCCGACCGGGCTGCACCAGCGCGTGCCGGTATTCCTCGGTTCCAAGGCCGAGATCGAGCGGGTTACCGCTTATCACCAGGACGCCGATTGCGCTAAGTGAGCGATACCACCCCGGCCACCGTGCCGGGGTACACGCCCGCACCTGTCGCGGTCGCGTCGAATGGCACGCCCGGATGCTCCGGTGGCTCGCCCTTAAATCGCCACACCGCCGGCCAGCAGCGCCGCTACACTCGGCGCCGCCCCTGCGACGGCTCGCCGCAGTTTTTCTAGTGTTGCCCCCATGACTTCATCGATGCGTTGGCGTTTGCCGTTTTGTCTGTTGGCCTGCGTGGCACTGGCCGGCTGTTTCAGCGCGGCCAAGCCGGTAACGCCGCCGCCCACGATGCCGCCGATGCTGCCGGCCAAGATCCGCATCGGCCTGGCGCTGGGCGGCGGCGCGGCCAAGGGCTTTGCGCATATCGGGGTGATCAAGATACTCGAAGCCAGCGGTATCCACCCCGATGTGATCGCCGGTACCAGCGCCGGTGCCGTGGTCGGCGTGCTGTATGCCAGCGGGATGGACGCCTTCGCCTTGCAGAATCAGGCGTTCGCGCTGGATCAGGCCTCGATCCGCGACGTGCGGCTGTTTTCCGGCGGCCTGGTGCAGGGCCAGAAGTTGCAGGATTACATCAACCAGTTGGTCGACCAGCGACCGATCGAAAAGCTCAAGCGGCCGTTTGCGGCGGTGGCAACCCAGTTGGAAACCGGCGAGCGCGCGGTGTTCGTCAGCGGCAACGCCGGCCAGGCGGTGCGCGCCTCGGCCAGCATTCCGGGCGTGTTCGAACCGGTCCCCATCGGCGCCTTTCACTACGTCGATGGCGGCGTGGTCAGCCCGGTGCCGGTGGACGCGGCGCGTCAGTTGGGCGCCGATTTCGTGATCGCGGTGGATATCTCGACCAAGCCCAGCGGCAAAAACCCGGACGGCATGCTGGGCATCGTCGGGCAGTCGATCAGCATCATGGGCCAGAAGCTCGCGGCGCAGGAATTGGCCCGCGCCGACGTGGTGATTCGGCCCAAGGTCGGCACCATCGGACCGACCGATTTCGACCAGAAAAACGTGGCGATCCTGGAAGGCGAACGCGCCACGCTGGCAGCGATCGCGCAGATCCGCACGCGGCTGGCCCAGTTGCAGGCCGCGCGCGACGCCAAGGCCGCCGCCGCCGATGCCGCCGCCGCGCAGACGCTCAAGCACTAAGAGTCGCTAACAAAACAGGATCAGGTGACCGTCAGACCAGCACCAGGGATGGCGTGTCACGGTCGTGGAAGGAGTGCTAAACCACCAGCGCTACAGCTCCCAGCGCTCGCCGATCCGCAGTAGGCGAAAATCCGTCGCTGCCACGCCCTGCTCGCGCAAGGCCTGTTCGAGCAGTCGCGGCGGTTCGTCCAGCGGCTCGTCGGCCAGTTCGAACGCACCCCAGTGGATCGCCAGCGAGCGACGGCATGCCAGCTCGCGATGCAGTTGCACCGCCTGCGCCGGGTCGATATGCATGCTCTGCATGAACCAGCGCGGCGCGTAGGCGCCGATCGGCAGCGCAGCCAGATCGAACGGCCCCAGCCGCTGGCCGATCTCGGCCAGGCGCGGCGAATACGCGGTGTCGCCAGCGAA
>JBEVMS010000317.1:0-4315 GCA_040508515.1 Dyella sp.
TCTATACTGCGCCCTTGCTCCGCCCTGCCGGCGGGCCAACAATACGACTTATGACCGACCTCTCCCGCTACCCGCGACTGGCACAGATCAACTCGCCAGCCGATCTTCGCCGCTTCGCCGATGACGAACTGCCGCCGTGGCGGATGAATTGCGGCAGTACCTGATCGAAGCGGTGGCCAGCTCCGGCGGCCACTTCGGCGCGGGCCTGGGCGTGGTCGAGCTGACCGTGGCACTGCATCACGTGTTCCAGACCCCAGTGGACCGGTTGGTGTGGGATGTCGGCCATCAGTGCTACCCGCACAAGATCCTCACCGGCCGGCGCGATCGGATCACCTCGATCAAGAAAAAGGACGGACTGGCGCCGTTCCCGCGCCGTGAGGAGAGCGTCTACGACACCTTCGGCGTCGGTCATTCCTCCACCTCGATCTCCGCCGCGTTGGGTATGGCGATCGCTGCCCAGCGCAAGAACGATCCGCGCAAGGTGGTGGCCGTGATCGGCGACGGCGCGATGACCGCCGGCATGGCCTTCGAGGCGCTCAACCACGGCGGCGACGTGGAAGCGGACATGCTGGTGGTGTTCAACGATAACGGCATGTCGATCAGCGAAAACGTCGGCGCGCTGACCAAGATGATGGCCCGCGCGATGTCCAGCCGCACGGTCAACGTCTGGCGCGAGCGTGCTAAGCGGGCGATTCCCAAGCAGTCCTTCATGGGGCGCTTCTTCAAGCGCTGGGAAGAACACGCCAAGGGCATGATCGTGCCTTCGACCTTGTTCGAGGAACTGGGTTTCCACTACACGGGACCGATCGACGGCCACAACCTGCCGCAACTGCTGACCGCGCTACGCACGGTCAAGGATCTGCCCGGCCCCCAGCTGCTGCACGTGATCACCACCAAGGGCAAGGGTTACGCGCCTGCCGAACAGGCGCAAATCGAATACCACGCGGTCGGCCCGTTCGATCCGCTCGCCGGCCTCAGCAAGAAGGCCGCGCCGGCCAAGCCGACTTACACCGATATCTTCAGCGACTGGCTGTGCGACCAGGCCGCCGCCGATGAACGCCTGCTGGGCATCACCCCGGCGATGCGCGAGGGCTCGGGCCTGGTGCGTTTTTCCAAGGAATACCCCAAGCGCTATTTCGATGTGGCGATCGCCGAGCAGCACGCGGTGACGCTGGCCGCGGGCATGGCCTGCGAAGGCGCCAAGCCGGTGGTGGCGATCTATTCGACCTTTTTGCAGCGCGCCTACGACCAGGCGATCCACGACGTGGCGCTGCAGAACCTGGATGTCACCTTCGCGATCGATCGCGCTGGTGTGGTCGGTCCCGACGGCGCCACCCACGCCGGCACTTTCGACCTGAGCTTCCTGCGCTGCCTGCCCAACATGGTCATCATGGCGCCGGCCGACGAAAACGAATGCCGCATGATGCTCAGCACCGGCTTCCAATACGACGGCCCGGCTGCGGTGCGCTACCCGCGCGGCACCGGCCCCGGCGCTCTGCTGCGTACGCAGTTGGACACTTTGCCGATCGGCAAGGCCGAGCTGCGCCGCCAGGGGCGTCGGCTGGCGATCCTCTCCTTCGGCACCATGCTGGCGCCGGCCGCGGAGATCGCCGCCGAACTCAACGCCACGTTGGTCAACATGCGCTTCGTCAAACCGCTGGACGAAACGATGCTGCTGGAACTGGCCAAAACGCACGAGGCCTTCGTCACCATCGAGGACAACGCGATAGCCGGCGGCGCGGGCTCGGGCGTGGCCGAATGCCTGGCCGCGCACGGCGTGGTGATGCCGATCCTGCACCTGGGCCTGCCGGACACCTATCTGGAACACGGCAGCCGCGACGAGGTGTTGTCGATGGCTGGGCTGGACTTGCCCAGCATCCGCAATGCAATCTGCGCCCGCTTCGGCAAGCACTCACTTACCCAGAGCGCCAACGCCGGTTGAGCCACCTGGCCGATCCGCGGCGGGCAGGCTGTGGCCGATGGCCTGCGCCATCTGCATGCCGTACGGGATGATCGACCATTCGGGTGCGCCATAGCTGTGGCGGCGCATTATCACGAGGACGGCAACAACGCCCTGATCACCGGCAACCGCCGGTGAAATTGATCCGCCGATCCTTGCGCGGCTGAGCAACCCACGCTCAGCCGTAACGCCCACCACTCACCCGATCCCTACCTTCCAAATCTTTGGCGGTAAAGACGTCCGTATATTGGCCAGACTCAAGCAAACCGCGAACCGCATCGCCCTGGTTCCAGCCATGCTCGAAAAGTAGCCAACCATGCGCCTTGAGATGAGCGCGCGACGTATCGACGATGCGGCGTATATCGTCCAGGCCATCCGGCCCCGCAGCCAGCGCTGAGGCCGGCTCAAAGCGCAGATCGCCGCGCTGCAAATGCGGATCGTCCGCCTCGATGTAAGGCGGGTTCGAGATGATCGCGTCAAAGCGCTGCCCGGCCAGCGGCCCCAGCCAGTCGCCCTCCATAAAGCGTACGTGGCCCAACTGCAGCCGTTGCGCATTGCGCCGCGCCACCGCCAACGCGGCGGCGCTGGCGTCACTGGCGGTAATCTTCCAACACGGCCGCTCCTTCGCCAACGCCAAGGCGATCGCGCCACTGCCGGTACCCAAGTCGATGATCTCCAGCACTGCGTTGCTGGGCAGGCGTAACAGCGCCTGTTCCACCAATAACTCGGTTTCGGGACGGGGAATCAAAGTGGCCGCGCTCACCTCCAATTCCAGCGACCAAAACCCCTGCCGCCCGGTGATGTAAGCGACCGGCTCGCCACCTTCGCGACGCAGCAGCAACGCCTCAAGCGCAGCCTTTTGGTCCGAGCCCAGCACATCGTCGGCGTGTGCAATAAGCCAACTGCGCGGCCTGCCTAGCAGGTGGGCCAGCAGCCAGTCAGCCTCGGAGGGCTCGGCCAGGCGCGCGCGCGCGCCATGGAGCAGTTGACGAACAGTAGTCATGCCATGGTGTTTCCAGAAGGATCGGTCGGCCCACCTAGCACGGGCGCATAGCGCCTATCTTGCGCGCGCCAGCGGCAGGTCGACCACGCAGTCTAACGATGCCTGATCGCCGGTTCGATCAAAACCGGTGATCCGGTGCAGGCTCATCGCCGATAACCCTGGCCGCCATGGGGGTTAAAGCCGCCTGGGAAGGCCTCAAGACTTTGGGCCAGGGGAGATACGGCATGGCCAGGCATGCCTGCGCCTGGCTAGGCCGAGCTTACGATCCGGCCCCATGCTTCAAATTGATGGTTGGCGCGCTTATCGTAGCTTTAAGCTATTGATGCTCCAGGAGCGGCACATGAACCTTCGCGATCTGCATTACCTCGTCGCCTTGGCCGAGCACCGGCATTTTGGCCGCGCCGCCGAGGCCAGCTTCGTCAGCCAGCCGACGCTGTCGACTCAGATCAAGAAGCTCGAAGACGAACTGGGCGTGGCGCTGGTCGAACGCACCCCACGCAAAGTGCTGCTAACCGAGACGGGTCGCGAGATCGCCCGCCGCGCGCGCGGCGTGCTGGCTGAGGTGGATGAGATTCGCGCGATCGCCCAACGCACCCGCGATCCGGAATCAGGCAGCATCCGGCTGGGCATTTTCCCCACCCTCGGGCCCTATTTGCTGCCGCATATCGTGCCACTGATGCGCCAGCGCTTTCCGCGACTGGAACTGCTGCTGGTAGAGGAAAAAACCGAGGTGATCGTGCGCATGCTGCGCGAAGGCTCACTGGATGTCGGCGTACTGGCGCTGCCGCTGCACGAAGACAGTCTGCACAGCGAATTCCTTTTCGAGGAACCGTTCGTGCTGGCGGTGCCTGATGCCCATCCGCTGGCCCGCCACAAGGGCCCACTCAAGCTCAGCGACCTGCAAGACCAAAGCCTGCTGCTGCTCGACGATGGCCACTGCTTGCGCGATCAGGCGTTGGAAGTATGCCAACTGGCCGGCGCTGGAGAGAAAGCCGGCTTCCGCGCCACCAGCCTGGAAACCCTGCGCCAGATGGTCGCCGCCAATGTCGGCATCACCTTGCTGCCGACCTTGGCGATCAAGCCGCCGATGGCACGCACCGACAACGTGCACCTGGTCTCGTTCGGCAAGCATGCGCCCAGCCGACGGATCGCCATGGTCTGGCGTAAAAGCTCGTCGATGACCGCTTTTCTGCAAACGTTCGCGGCGGTGTTCCATGGCCTGCCGCCCGACTTGCTGGTGCCCAACCTCTAGCCTACGGACGCCTGAGGCCTCGCCCCGCGATACTGCTGATTCGGGCGCCATGCCTGCGCGACAGGCGATGTGGAAGACATCTGCCTGGTCGACGCGAACC
>JBEVMS010000340.1:0-3636 GCA_040508515.1 Dyella sp.
TGGAGCTGGCCGCCTGGGGCATCACCGCGCACAGCCAGGCGTCATTGCCTTGGCTGGAGCCGCCGCCCAGCGGCGCGCTGGCGCAGGCGCGCGAGCTGTTGATGCAACTGGGCGCGCTCGATAACGACGGCCGGATCAGCGCGCTGGGCCGCCGCATGCTGGCGCTCGGCGCCAGCCCACGATTGGCCGCAGCCGCGTTGCGCGCGCCGCCGGAATTGCGCGGGCTGATCGCCGATCTGCTGGCGCTGATGGAAGCGCGTTCGCCCTTGCGTGGCGCGCATGCACGCAGCGACGATTTTCGGCCCCGGCTGGCCGCGCTGCATGCCTGGCGCGATCGCCGCGGCGGCGCGGCGCACATCCAGGCTGACACGGGCGCGCTGGCGGCGATCGAGCAGGCCAGCAAGGGCTGGCGTAGACGTCTGGACGTCCGTACCGCCGCCAGTGGCGTGCCGCACAGTCACGCGATCGGCGAACTGCTACTGCACGCGTTTCCGGATCGGGTGGCGCGGCGCGACGACGGCAATCCCTTGCGCTACACGCTAGCCAACGGTCGCGGCGCGCGCTTGCATGAATCCACCGCGCTGCATGGCGAACCCTGGCTGGTCGCGCTTGACCTGCGCTTCGAGGCGCGCGACAGCCTGATCCTGGCCGCCGCGCCGCTGGACCTGCGCGTGCTGGAACGCGACTACCCGCAGCAGTTCAGCCGCGCGCGCACGTTGCGCTGGAATGACGCGCGTAACGCGGTGGAGGCGTTCGAGGAACAGCGCTACGCGTCGATCGTGCTGGAACGGCGCAGTGTGCCGGTGCAGCCGCAGGATGTCTTGCCGGCCCTGCTGGCAGCGATCCGCAGCCAAGGGCTGGACGCGCTGCCATGGAGCGAATCGGCGCGCCGATTGCGCCAGCGCATGCAAGCCTTGCGTGGCTGGATGCCCGAACTCGGTCTGCCGGACGTCTCCGATCAAGCTCTGCTGGATGCGCTGGAAAACTGGCTCGGCCCCTATCTGGAAGGCAAGCGCCGACTCGATGCGCTGACCGCCGAGGAGCTGTCGCAAGCCTTGAGCGCGCTGTTCGACTACGCGCAACGGCAGGCACTCGAAGCGCAGGCGCCCGAAGGGCTGACCGTGCCCAGCGGCATGCATCGCCGGCTGGAGTACGCGCCGGGCGAACCGCCGGTGCTGGCGGTGAAACTGCAAGAACTGTTCGGCCTGGCCGACACCCCGCGCATCGCCGGCGGCACGATCGCGGTGACCTTGCACCTGCTGTCGCCGGCCGGTCGGCCGATCCAGGTGACGCAAGACCTCAAAGGCTTCTGGGAACGCACCTACCCGGAGGTCAAAAAAGAGCTCAAGGGCCGCTACCCCAAACACCCCTGGCCCGACGACCCCTGGACCGCCACCGCCACCCACCGCGCCAAGCCGCGCGGGACGTGATCTCCAGTCACGAATAGGCGTTACCGAAAGCGTGGCGAAGATGGCGCTTGAGCCATTTGTCCAAGCTGGCGTGCGTTACAGCGGGAGCCAATCGAATGGCTGAGCCAGCGGCTAGTTGATCGGCCAGCGAGCGACGGAAGATCATGGCCCGCACCGGGTAGATCGCGATGTGAGCCGCGCGTCGCTCTGCGCGATCGGCGGTGTCACCGGAGAAAACGGCGGGACGCAGCGTCGGCTGGCGTCCCGCCGGGTGTACTAGGGCGCCGAGGGCGCGGCGGCCGGGACCGGGCGCGCAAAGTTGCCGGCATCGCCGGGGAACACCACCGGGCTTTCGTAGCCGTCGGCGGAAACCGCGGAGACGCCGAAGAACCAGTCGTCGATCACTACATCTTTGAGCACGGCTTGATCGACATCGCCGACCGCGCGGCTGTATTGCCACTGCGGCGCGGTGGTGTCGCGCCAATGCACCAGGTAGCCGGCCGCACCGGGCACCTTGGCCCAATGCACGGTGGTGTCGCTGGCCACCGCGCCTTCGACGCTGACCTGGTCCGGCGGCGCCGGTGCGCGCGCCATGGTGGCCATGGTCAGCGCATTGAGCGCGGTCACGCGCGCCAGGTATCGGAAATCCACGCCGTCGATAGTGTCGCCGTAGCGGATGCCGTTTTCGGTACGCAGATCCTGGTGCTGATGGGTGTAGTCCTCATGGCCCTCGGTGACGCGCACCGCCGGATAGCCGGCCTCCAGGAAGGGCACCTGGTCGCCGCCGCGGCCGAAACGATCGGTGCGGTAGACCATGTGCACGCGCAGGTCCGGCAGGTACTGCGAGGCGAGGCCGGCCATCGTGCGCGCGACGTTGCGCGAGGGTGAATCGACCTCGCCACCGTGGTAGCCGCGGAACTTGGCCTGCGCCGGGGTTTCGGTGCTGCGCGTGCCCTCGGAGAAGATCCGCACGGTGGTGTTGTCCAGCACGCCGTTCTGGCCGCGGCTGTTGCCGATGATGTCGTTGTTGAGGTCGGCTTCGACTTTCCAGCCCTGCGCTACCGCGTAGTCGGCCAGCACCTTGCCGCCGTAGAGGCCCTCTTCCTCGCCGGACAGCACGGCGAATACCAAGGTGGCCTGATTGTCTTGCGGCGTGAGCAGTCGCGCCGCTTCGATCAGCGCGGCGACGCCGGAGGCATCGTCGTTGGCGCCGGGCGCGTCGCTGGTTGCGTTCATCACGTCGGTGACGCGCGAATCCAGATGGCCGGTGATGATGACCACCCGATTGGGATCGCCCTTGCCACGCTTGATCGCCACCACGTCCATCACCTCGGTCGGGGTGGGGATGCGCTTGCCGGTGACCACCTGGGATGGCGTGACCACTTGCAGGCAGCCACCGCAGTCGTGCGAGATCGCCTCGAAGCGCGACTTGACCCAGCGCCGCGCCGCGCCGATGCCGCGGGTGTCGGATTTGGTATCGGACATGGTGTGGCGGGTGCCGAAGCTGACCAGCTTTTCAATGGTGGCGCGCAGTTCGGTGGGGCTGGGCGCTTCGGCCAGCGCTTGCAGGGCGGGCTGGGGCTGAGGGGCGGCGGGCAGTTGCGCGGCCAGCAGGGAAGGCGAGGTAAACAGGGCGAGTACGCACAACGAGCGCAGACGGGCCACGGGGGGCATCCTTTTACGAATAATGCGTCACTTCTAGACGTCCCTGGCGATTCTGGCATGTGCCAGTCGGCACGGATGGATCTCCCAAGGCGCCGCGGTGCCTTGGGAGATAGCCACCGGCCGGACTTTAGCGATGGCCGGAGATCGCGTGCGGCTGGTAGGCCGCTTCCAGTTGCGCGATGTGTTCGGCCGAGAGCTTCACATCCAGCGCGGCCAGCGCGTCGGTGAGGTGGTGCGCCTTGGAGGCGCCGATAATCGGTGCGGTGACGTAGGGCTTGCTGAGCATCCAGGCCAGCGCGACCTGCGCCTTGGGCAGACCAGTAGCGGCGGCAACCGATGCCACGGCCTCTACAACGTGTCGGTCGGCGTCGATATACAAGGTCTTGCCGAACTCGTCGCTCTGCGTGCGCTCGGTGGCCTCGTCCCAGGCGCGGGTCAGGCGGCCGCGCGCCAGCGGGCTCCACGGCAACACCGCGACGCCCTGATCGGCGCACAACGGCATCATCTCGCGCTCTTCCTCGCGATAGAGCAGGTTGTAGTGGTTTTGCATGCTGACGAAGCG
>JBEVMS010000037.1:0-10754 GCA_040508515.1 Dyella sp.
CCGCCAAATTGCAGACGGTGATCGTCACCGGCACGCGCTCGGACAACCGTACCGAATCGAGTTCGCTGGCGCCGATCGACGTGTTGCCCGCCGCGGCGCTGCAAAGCACCGGCACCACCGATCTGGCCGAAGCATTGTCGCGCCTGATTCCCTCGATCAACTTTCCACGCCCCTCGGCCACCGATGGCACCGACGCGCAGCGCCCGGCGCAGTTGCGCGGCCTGTCGCCTGATCAGGTGCTGGTGCTGGTCAACGGCAAGCGCTGGCATACCAGCTCGATCGTCAACGTCAACGGCACCCAGGGCCGTGGCTCGGCGCCGGTGGATTTGAACACCATCCCGTTGGCGGCAATCGACCATATCGAAGTGCTGCGCGATGGCGCCTCGGCGCAGTACGGCTCCGACGCCATCGCCGGGGTGATCAACATCATCTTGAAGGGCGGCGCGACCGGTGGCTCGGTCGAGGCGAGCGGCGGCCAGTTCAACAAGGGCGACGGTCGCCAGTGGCAAGGCGCGGCCAACTTCGGCATCCCGCTCAACGATAAGGCCGGCTGGATTCGCTTCACCGTGCAGGACGGCAACAGCGATTACACCAACCGCGCCGGCTACACCACGCAGTATCCGGGCCAGCGCTACGGCGACCCGACCGTGCAGAACAAAAACCTGCTGATCAACGCGCAATACACCATCGCGCCCAATGTGGAGTTCTACGCGTTCGGCGACTACAGCAAGCGCGACAGCACCTCCAACGAGCTGTTCCGCACCGCGTCGACCGCGCCGGGCATGTACCCCAACGGTTTCCAGCCGCTGCTGAATGTGCAGGCGATCGATCAATCGCTGGTCGCCGGCGTGCGTGGCAAGACCGACAGCGGTTGGCGCTGGGATGTCAGCGGCAACTACGGCGGTAACCGGGATTCCTTCCATACCCTGGACTCGGTCAATCTGGCCTGGCTGCGGGATTTCGGCAGCAGCCCCAGCAGCTTCTACGACGGCCAACTGGCCAGCGCGCAACAGGCGTTCAACGTGGACATCGCCAAAGACGTCTCGGTGGGCTGGTTGCCCAATCCCGTCACGGTGGCGTTCGGCGGCCAGTATCTGCGCCAGACGTATTCGATCGATGCCGGCGATCTCGATTCGTATTACTCAAGCCCATCGGCGTCCGGTGGCGCACAGGCCTTTGGTGGCTGGCAGCCGGGCAATGCCGGCTCCTGGAGCCGCCAGTCGGTGGCCGAATACATCAGCCTGGAAACCAACCTCACCGACAAGCTGGCCGTGTCGCTGGCTGGCCGCCATGAGTATTACAACGATTTCGGCAACACCACCTCCGGCGCGCTGTCGGCCCGCTACGACTTCACCGACAAGGTCGCGTTGCGCGGCACGGTTTCCAACGGTTTCCGCGCGCCTTCGCTGGCACAGCAGGACTACACCGCCACCAGCACCACCTACCAGGGCGCCAACGGCTCGCTGCCGGCCGGGCTCTATCAGACCGGCATTTTGCCGGTGAACAATCAGGTGGCGCAGCTGTTGGGCGCCGAGGCCTTGAAGCCGGAGCGTTCGCAGAACCTCAGTCTGGGCCTGGTGCTCAATCCCGCCGACAACCTCACCATCAGCCTCGATGCCTACCAGATCAAAATCAACAACCGGATCATCCTGTCCAACACGTTGAACTGGTCCAACTCGCCGGCGACCATCGCCTACCTGGAGAGCAACACCGGCGGGATCAACTACACCTCGGCGCAATACTTCACCAATGCGGTCGATACGCGCACCCAGGGCCTCGACTTGGTCGCCAGCCACAGCTATCAGTTCGGCAATGGCAGCACCTTGCGCACCACCTTCGGCTACAACTACAACCGCAGCCAGGTGACCGATGTCAAAGCCAACCCGGCGCAATTGGAAGCGCTGGGCTTGCAACTTCAACGCGTCAGCCGGCGCGATATCCAGGGCATCCTGGCCAACAGTTCGCCGCGCAGCAAAATCAACCTGGGTTTGGATTACCAAGTCACCCGCTGGGACTTCAACGCCAACCTCACCCGCTATGGTGGCGTGACGGCCTACAACACCTCCAGCTATCTGCTCGACGAGGTAATGGCGCCGCGCTGGTTGCTGGATGTCGCGGTCAATTACAACGTGGACAACTGGACCTTCACCCTGGGCTCGGATAACGTCACCAACCAGTACCCGACCAAAACCGTCAATGCCAGCAACAGCCGCAACGGAAGCCTGCCTTATTCGAACTTCTCGCCGTTCGGCTTCAATGGCGCCTACTACTACACCAAGGTGGTCTACCACTGGTAGGCGTAATCAGGGGCCAGAGCTCCGTAGGCACGACGCATAGGCCATCAAGAAACGGCAGAGCACCCAGGCACTGCCGTTTCGACTACCGTTTAATCGGCCATCCCAAACGGCGATGATCCCTTGCCCAAAGGGCCGTGGCGCTCAAGCCTAGTCTGCGCGATAGCATCGCATCGGCGCTCTACCGCGCGAGCCCGCAAGCTTGAATGACGTCCCGCTAGGAGTTCCCTCATGCTTCTCCTCTCACGCATGGACGAGCGCTACCTTCCGATGGTTCAGAAGTACGCGTCCGACCCCTGTATCGGCGCGACGAGTACGGTGCCCTTTCCGTATCCGAAGGACGGTGCCCTCTCTTGGTACGGCACGGTCATCAACCGGCAAAAGGATGGAAGCGCTGCGGTATTCGCTGTGACAGAGGATCGCGAGTTTCGGGGCGTCATCAGTATCAATGCCATCCAACGCGAGGCGGGACGAGCACAACTGGACTATTGGATTGCCCGTCCCTATCAGGGGCGAGGGATAGCCACTCAAGCCGCCGCACTGGCAGTGGACCATGCAAAGACTGAGCTAAAGCTCCAGATGCTGTCGAGCCGTTGCTTAACCACGAACCTAGCCTCAGCGCGGGTTCTGGAACGCAACGGATTCGCCGAGTATGGACGGCTCATCGCGCAGCAGGGGAAGTTCACCGGACAGGAACTGCGTGGATTCCGCCGTCGGCTCGTCACCTGAATCGCATAGTTAAGCCATCGGTCGCGTTGCGTAGCGGCAGGTTTGATGCAGCCATCCGTCGGGTAACGTTGTGGTGGCGCGCCAGACTTGGCTGATCCAAATTCCCGCTGTGTGGTCGCCTACCGATCCCAAGCCTCGCGTGTCGCGAGCGGCTCCATTCAAGCACCATGTCGGCCACCATGCTCGCGCGTGGAATCACTGGCCGTCAGCTGTGCTGATCGAACACGACATCCATCAATCGGTCTTCAGAGCGCCACGGCCAGCAGCACCGCCAGTTCGGTCAACTCCGCCAGCGCGCCAGCGGTGTCGCCGGTAAAGCCACCGATACGGCGCAGCCCGGCACGGCGCCACAGCACGAACACCAACAGCGAGGCAGCCAAGGCGCGCCAACCCGACCCACCGCAGAACGCGGCCAGCAGCGCGCTAAGCGCCACCCCACACCAGCAAGCCAACCGTGGCGCCTCGTGCAAGGCGCTAGCTAGTCCCGCCGCTCGCGCGTAGGGTGTGGTGAGCAACAGCAGAACCAACGCGGCGCGCGCCAGCAGCGGCGCCAGCAGCAAGGCCACGCCTTGCGCCGGGCCCAGGCTTAGCAACGCGGCGAATTTCAGCAGCAGCATCAACCCGAGCGCGACCACCCCGGCCGGGCCGCAGCGCGGGTCTTTCATGATCGTCAACGTTCGTTCGCGATCGCCGAGGCCCCCGACCCAGGCATCCGCGCTATCGGCCAGGCCATCCAGATGCAGCGCCCCACTCAATGCCACCCAGCCGGCCAGCAGCAATGCGGCAGCCAGCGGCGCCGGCGTGGCTTGCAACAGCCAGGCGGCCGACACCAGCAGTCCGCCCAGCAGCAGCCCCACCACGGGGTACCAGGCGAGCGATTCGCGCGCGGCGGCGGCGCTGGGATCGAACCGGCGTGATGGCAGCGGCAATCGGGTCAGAAAACCCAGCGCCACCCACAACCCGCGCATCACGGCGCGCATCTCGCCGGCCAAGCTAACGTGTGAAGCGAAGCATGCGGCACCGTCAGATTCGCCATCTGACTGAAGTCGCGTCCTTCCGCCAGGCAGCGCAACAGACGGATCGCCCCACCGTGGGTCACCACCAGTACGCGGCCGGTGCGTGCCTGTGCGGCGATCTCGTCCAAGGCTGCGGCGAGCCGCGCATGGAACGCCGCAAAGGTTTCCGCACCCGGCGGCGGATGCGCCACCGGATCGGCCCAGAATCGCGCCAGCGCCTGCTCGTCGGCATCGGCCAGGGCCGCCAGCGACACGCCCTGCCAGACGCCGAAGTGGTATTCCATTAGGCGCGCATCCAGGCGCAGCGGCAGGCCGCGCGCACCTGCCAGTTCGGTGGCGAAGGCCGCGCAACGCAGCAGCGGCGAGGTGACCACGGCATCCCATGTCCCGCCCTGCACCGCCTCGCGCAACTGCCGCCAGCCGTGCGCACTGAGCGGATCGTCCAACTGGCCGCGATACCCTTGCTGCGCAGTATCGCCGTGACGCAGCAGGGTTATCTCATTCATGCCTGACTGACGCCGGCCTGGGCGAAGGTCGCCATTTGTGCGTGCAAGGCGCAAGCCAGCCGCAGCAACGGCACCGCGCTGGCCGCGCCGCTGGCCTCGCCCAGGCGCATACCCAGATCCAGCAGTGGCTCGGCCTGCAGCGCAGCCAGCACACGGGCGTGGCCGTGTTCGTGCGAGCGGTGTGCGAACAATAGCCACGGCGCGACCGACGGATTGATGCGCTGCGCCGCCAGCGCCGCCACCGTGCTGATGAAGCCATCCACAAGCACCGGCAGCCCGGCCTGCGCGGCGGCCAGATAGGCGCCGGCCAGCGCCGCGATTTCGAAGCCGCCGAGGCGACGCAACCACTCCAGCGGCTCATGCGGACCCGCGTGCAAGGCCAGCGCGCGGGCGATCACGCGAGCCTTGTGGGTTATCCCCGCCGCGTCCAGTCCCGTGCCCGCGCCGGCCAAGAGATCGGGCGACTCATCCAGCAACGCGCAAGCCAGAGCCGCTGCCACGGTGGTATTGCCGATGCCCATCTCGCCGCCGATAAACAGCTCGGCGCCCACCTCACGCGCCGCCGCGATGCTCTGCGCGCCGGCCGCCAACGCCGCCTGCAACTGCGCTGGCGTCATCGCCGCCTGCAGGCAGACGTTGGCACTCGTCGGCGCAATCACCGCGCGCCGCACGCCGGCCAGTTGGCCCGGATCGTTAACCACACCCAGATTGACCACTTCCAGTCGCGCATTCAGCGCACGCGCCAACACGCTGATCGCCGCGCCACCGTGCGCGAAGTTCTTCACCATCTCACCGGTGACCGCCTGCGGAAACGCCGAGACGCCCTCCTCCGCTACCCCGTGATCGGCGGCGAATACGCTGATCCACACCTCATCCACGGCCGGATGCGCGCGCCCTTGCAGGCCGGCCAGCGTGATCGCCAGCCGTTCCAGCGCGCCCAACGAGCCAGGTGGCTTGGTCAGTTGGTGTTGATGCGCGCGCGCCGCCGCCACGCTGTCGGCATCGGCTGGGACACAGTCACGGTAAAACCACTCATCGCTCACGACAGGTTTCCTTTCAGGGCCAGCGGCAAGCCGGCCGTTACCAAAACGACGCGCTGGCATTGGCTGGCCAACGCTTGATGCAGCCAGCCGGCCTGATCGACAAAACGCCGACTCAGTTCACCCAGCGGCACGACACCCTGACCGACCTCGTTGCTGACCAGCAACAACTCGCCCGGCAGGTTCGGCAATACCGCGAGCAAGGCGGTGCGCTCACGCACCAGCACATCGGTATCGTCGCTGAGCAGCAGGTTGCTTAGCCACAAGGTCAGGCAATCGACCAGCAGGCAGCGCCCGGCGCGGGCGTGCTCAGCCAAAGTGGCAGCCAGCGTTATCGGCTGCTCGACACTGCGCCAGTGCGCCGGCCGGCGCGCGCGATGCTCGGCGATCCGCAGCGCCATTTCGGCGTCGCCCGCTTGCGCGGTGGCGATATAGACCACGTCATCGAAGGCGTGCGCAAGGCGTTCGGCCAGCGCGCTTTTGCCGGAGCGCGCGCCGCCGAGGATCAAAGTCTGCGTCACGACGTCACTCCCAAGAGATGCGCCAAGCGCGCGGTGTCCAGATGCGCCTGCACCGCGTCGGCCAGCCGGTCCAGGCTGGCCTCGCGCAGGGCGTCCAGATCCAGCGGCGCGGCGTTGGTCAAACCGGCCCAGCGCAGCAAGGCCGCCAACGCCGCCGGCGTGTCGAACAGGCCGTGCAGATAACTGCCCAGCACCTGGCCATCGGCGGACAGCGCGCCGTCGCTGCGGCCATCGGCCAGGATCAGCGCGGGCTGCTCCAGCGCGGCGCCGTGGCTGATCCCGCAGTGGATCTCGTAGCCTTGCACCAGCGCGTCGTCCAGGCATAACCGCGCCTCGACGCGGCGCAACTGTTTGTCCGGCTGCAAGCGGGTGTGCAGATCCAGCCAGCCGAGGCCGGCGCTGGTGCCCGCGGCGCCTTCGATGCCCAGCGGATCGTCAATGGTTTTCCCCAGCATCTGCAGTCCGCCGCAGATGCCGATCAACTTGCCGCCGTAGCGCAGATGCCGCGCGATCGCCGCCTCCCAGCCGTGCACGCGCAGCCAGGCGAGATCGGCGCGGGTGGCCTTGGAGCCGGGCAGAACGATCAGCTCGCACGGCGGTGGCGACTGCCCCGGCCCGATGAAATGGACGTCCACTTGCGGATGCGCGCGCAACGCATCGAAATCGGTGTGATTGCTAATGCGTGGCAGCGCCGGCACCACCACGCGAAGTCGCGCCTGCGGCTTGGCCACCCGACTCGCCGGCAACGCATCTTCGGCATCCAGGTGCAGGCCCTGCAGGTAGGGAAGCACGCCCAGCACCGGCTTGCCGGTTTCGCGTTCGAGCCAGTCCAGCCCGCTCTGCAATAGCGACAGATCGCCGCGAAAACGATTGATCACCAAGCCGACCACGCGGGCGCGCTCGCTCTCGCTGAGCAAGGCCAGCGTGCCGACCAAATGCGCGAACACGCCGCCGCGATCGATATCGGCGATCAAAATCACCGGGCAATCGACCGCCTCGGCGTACCCCATGTTGGCGATGTCGTTGGCGCGCAGATTGATCTCGGCCGGACTGCCGGCGCCCTCCACCACGATCGCCTGATACTGCGCGGCCAACCGCGCGTGGCTGGCCAGCACCGCCTGCATCGCCACACGCTTGTAGGCGTGATAACCGACGGCGTCCATGTTGCCGATCGCGCGGCCGTGCACGATCACCTGCGCGCCGGTATCGCTGTTGGGTTTGAGCAGGATCGGATTGAAATCGGTATGCGCCGCTATGCCCGCCGCCTGCGCTTGCAGCGCCTGAGCGCGGCCGATCTCGCCGCCGTCCACCGTCACCGCCGCGTTCAACGCCATGTTCTGCGGCTTGAACGGCGCCACCGCCATCCCACGCCGATGCAGCCAGCGGCACAGCGCTGCCACCAGCGTGCTCTTGCCGGCGTCCGAAGTGCAGCCTTGCACCATCAACACGCGCGCGCTCATGCGCCGATCGCCGTCAGCGCCGCGTCCAGCCGAGCCAGCGCCGCCGCGTCGCCGGGCAGACCAAAACGCAGCGCGGGTGGATCGTCGAAAACCCGTGTCAGGATGCCCTGCCGGGCCAGCGCGCGATGCAGCGCCGGAGCGTCCGCGCGGCGGCAATACTGAAACAGCTCGCAGCCGGCCGTTGGCGCCAGCGCATGGTTTCTCAACAGCGCGCGCAGTGCCTCGCCGGCCTGTCGCAATCGCGTTCGCTGGGCTTGATGCCAGGGTTTATCGGCCAGCGCGTGGCTCACCACGTAACGGGTCGGTCCACTCAGCGTCCACGGTCCCAGCCGCTCGGCCAGCGCAGTCAGCAGCGCCGGCACGGCGGCGACGAAACCGCAGCGCGCGCCGGCCAGACCGAAAAACTTACCCACCGAACGCAGCACGATCAGCCCCTCTTGCTCGCTGTAATGGCACAGGCTGTGTTCGGGGTCGGCATCGATAAATGCCTCATCCACCACCAGCCAACCGCCGCGTGCCGCCAGACTGGCGTGCAAGGCCAGCAGACGGTCCACGGTGAAGCGCTCGGCGCCCGGATTGTTGGGATGGATCAGCACGACCACGTCGAACCGATCCACCTGCGCCAGCAACGCGTCCGCGCCCAGGCAGGTGACGCAATGACCGGCACGTCGCCAGGCCTGCGCATGCTCGGCATAGCCCGGTGCCAGCACGCCCACATGGCTAGTTTCGCGCAACTGCGGCAGTGCCTGGATCGCCGCCTGCGAGCCGGCCACCGGCAGCAGTGCCGATGCGTCGTAGTAGTCTCGCGCGGCCGCTAACAGACCATCGTCATCCTCCGGTAGGCGCTGCCAGGCCAGTGCGGGAATCGGCGGCGGCGACCAGCCAAACGGACTGATTCCCGTGGACAAGTCCAGCCATTGCGACGGCGCGATGCCGTACTCGTGCACCGCGCGTTGCAGTCGTCCGCCGTGATCAAGCATGCGCGGCAAGCTCCCGAATCAGCGCAACCGTCGCGGCCACCAGCAGCCACAACACCACCGCGCGGCGCACGAGCCGCAGCGCGCGCTCAATCGACTGCGCCCCCGCCGCGGCGCCCTCGCCCAGGATCGGGCGATCCTCCCACACGCTGTGATAAGGCGCCGGTCCGCCCAGCCGCACACCCAGCGCACCGGCACCGGCAGCCATCACCGGACCGGCATTGGGGCTATCCCAACGCCTCGCCTGATGGCGCCAGCAATGCCAGGCGCGACGCGCATCGCCACACAGCGCATAGCTCAACGCGGTCAACCGCGCCGGCAGGTAATTGAGAACATCGTCAATGCGTGCGGCGATCTTGCCGAAGCGCTCGTAGCGCGTGTTGCGATAACCCCACATGGCATCCAGCGTATTGGCCAACCGATAGAGCACGGCGCCGGGCGCCCCCAGAAGCACAAACCAGAACAGCGCGCCGAATACCGCATCGTTACCATTCTCCAGCACCGACTCGGTGGCCGCCGCGGCGATCTGCGACGGATCGAGCCGCGCCGTATCGCGACTGACCATGCGTGCGACCGCCGCGCGCGCGGCGCCCATATCGCCCGCGTATAGCGCCACCGCCACCGGCTGCGCATGCTGCCCCAGGCTGCGCAACCCCAGGGTGGCATACAACACAATCGCGCCAGCGCCCTGTGCCAACCAGGGCGAATAAAGCCTCAACGCATGCAGCGCCACGCCAACCAGCAGCAGCGGCGGTAACACCGCCGTCACCCAGGCTAGTGCGCCAGAACCCACCCTGTCTGCGTACAGGCGTCGCTCGATCCAGACGGCCAGACGTCCAAATGCGACCAGCGGATGCGCGCGTCGCGGCTCGCCCAGCCACGCATCCAGCATCACTGCGCATACCATGCCAAACGCGATGTTCATGGGAGGAAAAGTGCCAGTGCCGCCGCCGGCTGCGAAGGAAAGTAGAAATGCACGAAACTGGCGGTGAGTCCGCCCCGCTGGTAGATCGCCTCGCGACTGGGGCCGCCGTTGGGATTGTCGGCCAGCACGCATGGCGTGGCCGCGATTTCGGCGCGCGCGTAGTGGAAGGTATGTCCGCGCAACTCGCCCTGCGGCAGCGTCACCGCTTGCATGCCCAAGGCGGCGAAACGCGACTGGACCGTCGCGGTGCCGGCCAACAAGCCAGCCATCGACGCACGTTGACCCTGCGCATCGATCAGCTCATCCAGCGCGAAAAGCAAACCGCCGCATTCGGCCAGCAGTGGCTTGCCGGCTTCCAGATGCGCGGCCAGCGCGCGGTGCAGGTCGTGCCGTTGCGACAACGCAGCCAGATGCAACTCCGGGTAGCCGCCCGGTAGCCACGCTGCATCGCAACGAGGCAACGGATCGCCGGCCAGCGGTGAAAAAAACACCAGCTCGGCACCCGCCGCGCGCAGAAAATCGAGGTTGGCTGGATAGATGAAACAGAACGCCGCATCCCGCGCCACCGCGATGCGCCGTCCGGCCAGGCGCGGCGGTACCGGCGTCGGCATCGCCTCAGCGAAGCGCTGCGCCGGCGGCAAGGCGGTGCTGGCGTGCGCGCCCCAGGCGTCGGCCAGGGCATCCAGTCGGGCGTCCAAATCGACCAGCTCGGCCGCGACGACCAGGCCCAGATGCCGCTCCGGCAAGGCCAGTTCCTCATGACGCGGCAAGGCGCCCAACCAGTGCAGCGACGGCGGCAGGCTTTGCCGCAGCAGGTCGGCGTGATGCGCGCTGCCGATCCGGTTGGCCGCCACGCCGAACACCCGCAAGCCCGAACGGTAGCGGGCCAGGCCCAAGGCCAGCGCGCCGAAGGTCTGCGCCATCGCGCTGCCGTCGATCACCGTCAGCACCGGTAAGTCGAGCTGCAAGGCGAGATCGGCGCTGGAGGGCGTGCCGTCGTAGAGGCCCATCACCCCTTCGACCAGGATCAAGTCGCTGTCGGCGGCCGCGGCGGCAAGGCGCGCACGCACGTCCGCTTCGCCGCACATCCACAAATCAAGCTGATATACCGGCGCACCGCTGGCGCGTTCAAGCACCATCGGATCGAGGAAATCAGGCCCGGTTTTGAACACGCGCACGCGCCGGCCCTGGCGCCGATGCCAGCGCGCCAGCGCGGCGGTGACCGAGGTCTTGCCTTGGCCGGAGGCCGGCGCGCTGACCAGCAGGGCCGGGCAAACCGCTGCCAC
>JBEVMS010000073.1:0-3677 GCA_040508515.1 Dyella sp.
CCTAGGGCGCCGTCTTTTTTTTGCAGCTCCGGAGTTGCGGACTCGGAAGCTAAGAGAGATCTGGCGCCTGGCAGGGTCTCAGGAACAGGGGGAATCCAGGTAACCGTTGCCAGGCGCCAGAAAGCGGAAAGGCCGTCGCAGCGCGCTTTCTAAGGCGTGGTGCGTGTTGGGATAGTTGCGTCAGAGGCGTGAACATCACGTGACTGGCGACGGCTTTTTTGCCCGCCTTTGGCAATACGTGACGTAGAGCGTCAATTTTCAGGCGTCGGCCCGTATCGGCGTGCAAAAGCGGCTCACGACGGTACTGCGGCAGCCGTGCGTGCGGGTCATCGGCAGGAGCGCGGCGCGGGTTGGGCGCCGCGGGGGGGATCAGCGTGCCGATCCATGGCGCCAAACGCATGCCTCGGCTGCTGCCGCCATCCGTGGGCGGGTCCGCGCCACCCCTCAGCGATGCAGCACGCGATCGAGAATCTCGGTCACGTTGCGCGAAAGGCCATCGCGCGCCGCCAGCGCGGCGATCACCGTCTCGGCGGCCTGGCGGCGCTGCGGTTCCAGCCGCTTCCATCCATTGAACGCGGTGGCCAGACGCGCGGCCACTTGCGGGTTGAGCGCGTCGAGCTGGATCAGCCGCTCGCTCAGCAGGGCATAGCCGGCGCCGTCGGTGCGATGGAAGCCGGTGGGATTGGCGCGTGCGAACGTGCCCAGCAGCGACTGCACGCGGTTGGGGTTTTTCAGGGTGAACGCTGGATCGGCTTCCAACGCGCGCAGCCTTGCAAGCGCCTGCGCGCCCGGCAGTTGAGCCTGCAGCGCGAACCATTTGTCCAGCGCCAAGGCGTTGTCCTGATAGCGCGCACGGTAATCGGCCAGGGCGGCCTCGGCCTGCGGTGCGTCGAGGCGCGCCAGCACCGTCAGGGCGGCCAGCCGGTCGGTCATGGCGGGCGCCTGGAGGTATTGCGCAGCTGCCAACGGCTGGGCGGCGGCCGGGTCGAGCAGGCTGAGCAGTTCCAGCAGGCGGCGTTTCAGTGCGCGCGCGGCCTGACTGGCGGCATCGATGCGCTGGTTGGCCTGGGCGGTCAACGAGACATAGCGCTGGTGCAGTGCCGCGCTGCCCAGTTGCTCGGCAAGTTGCCGCTGCAGCAATTGGCGCAGGTCATGGGTGCGCTGCGGATCGACCTCGCGCTGGCGGTCGGCCAGCTCGATTTCGCTGGGCGGGGTCAGAAGTTCGGCCAGTAAGGCGTCCTCCACCCGGGCGTCATCGAACAAGCCTGCCAATGCGCGGCACCAGGCCTCCACCGCGGCGCGGTCGCCACCGTCGCGCAGTGCGTCGTAGGCGCGCGCGGCCAGTTGCTGCCCGGCTTCCCAGCGGTTGAAGCCGTCGATGTCGTGGCGCAGCAGCAAGGCCAGCTCGGTCGGAGCGTAGTCGTATTCCAGGATCACCGGCGCGGAGAACCCGCGCAGCAGCGAAGGCACGGGCGCGGCGTCTATATGGCGGAAAACGAAATCCTGCTGGGTTTCGGTCAGTACCAGCACCGACTCATCGCAGGATTCGGACGTCTGGCCGTCCATAGATAAAGGCAGCATCTGGCCATCGGCGCCGAACAAAGCCAGCTTGATCGGAATCGGCAGCGGCACCTTGTCGGTTTGCCCCGGGGTGGCTGGCGTATGCTGGCTAAGGCTCAGCGTGTAGCGGCGCTGCGCGGGGTCGTAGCTGCCGCGTGCGCTGAGCCGCGGCGTCCCGGCCTGCCCATACCAGGCCAGGTACGCGTTGAGGTCGATACCGTTGGCCTGGCCCAGCGCGTCGATGAAATCCTCGATGGTGGCGGCGCGGCCGTCGTTATGGGTGAAATAGCGGTCGGTGCCGCGGCGGAAGCCTTCTTCGCCCAGCCGGCCGGCCAGCATGCGCACCAACTCGGAGCCCTTCTCGTAGACGGTGGCGGTGTAAAAGTTGTTGATCTCGCTGTATTGCGCGGGGCGCACCGGATGGGCCAGCGGGCCAGCGTCCTCGGGGAACTGCGCGCGGCGCAGCAAGGAGACATCCTCGATGCGCTTGAGCGAGGGCGAGTTCATGTCGGCGGAGAAGCTCTGCTCGCGAAAGACCGTGAAGCCCTCTTTCAAACTGAGCTGGAACCAGTCGCGGCAGGTGACGCGGTTGCCGCTCCAGTTATGGAAATACTCGTGCGCGACCACCGCCTCGACGTGGCGGTATTCGTCGTCGGTGCTCGAATCGGGGTCGGCCAGCAGATACTTGGCGTTGAAGATGTTGAGGCCCTTGTTCTCCATCGCGCCCATGTTGAAGTCATGCGTGGCCACCACGTGGAATACATCCAGGTCGTAGTTGCGTCCGTAGACGTCCTCGTCCCAGCGCATCGAGCGTTCCAACGCGTCTAGCGCGTAGTGGCAGCGCTCGATCACGTCGGCCTCGGCCCAGATTTTCAGTTGCACCAGGCGGCCATCAGCGGTGCGGTAATCCTTGCCGATCACTTGCAGCTGTCCAGCAACCAGGGCGAACAAATAGCTGGGCTTGGGATGGGGATCGACAAAGCGCGCCCAATGCCGGCCGTCCGGAAGATCGCCGGCGCCATTGGGATTGCCGCCGGCCAGCAGCACCGGGAAGCGCGCCTTGTCGGCGCGCAGGGTCACCGTGAAGCTGGCCTGCACATCGGGCCGATCAGGGAAGAACGTGATATGTCGGAAGCCCTCGGCCTCGCACTGGGTCAGCAGGAAGCCGGCCTCGCGCGAACCGGACAGGTACAGACCCTCGAACGCGGTGTTCTCCGCCGGCTGCAGCCGCACGCGGGTTTCCAGCACGCTGCCGTCGCGGGCGCCGTCCACTTCCAGCACGCCATCGGCGTAGCGCCAGGCGTCGGTGGTCAGCGGCACGCCGTCCAGCGTGATCGAAAGCAGTTGCAGGCCTTCACCGTCCAGCCGCAGCGGCGCGGACTGCGCCGGATCGCACGCCAGTTGCAGGCGCGCGCGCAGCTCGGTGTGGTCGATGCCCAGGTCGAAATCCAGCTCGACCGTGCTGACCCGCCACGCCGGCGCGCGGTAGTCGAGCAGGCGGATCAGCGGGGACGGTTGGTCATGGCGTGCGCTCATAAAAGCAGCTTTGAGGGAAAGGGGATGTGGCAGGCTAACATGCGCCTTTTGGCAGCGAGGAAGACCGCATGGGACGATATAGCGCAAAACGCGAAAACCTGGGCGCCCATCCGGTGGTCCGACTGGGCGATCAGCAGCGCCAGCTCAGCGTGCGCATTGCTTGTCGCGGCGCCACCGTGCTGGGCATCGAACTGCCGGTCGACGGCCGCATGCGCCAGCTCGCCGACGGCTACCGCGATGAGGCTGAACTGGACACGCGGCCGAGCTCGCGCTTCGCCATCATGGCGCCGTTCGCCAACCGCATCGCCGACGCGCGTTATCGCTACGACGGCCAGGAACAAGATTTGCAACCGGGCGTCACCGGTGCCCAGCGCGCCAGCCGGCACGGCTTCGTGCGCGGGGTCGATTTCACGCTGGATGAGGTACACGCCGACGACGATCGCGCGATCGCGGTGTTTCGCAGCTCGGCGATCCGCCCCGAGGCGCATCCGGGTTACCCCTACGCGATCGATCTTGAGCTGCGCTACAGCGTGCAGCATGACGGCCTGCAACTGGAGGCGGTGATGCGCAATGTCGGCACC
>JBEVMS010000077.1:0-4206 GCA_040508515.1 Dyella sp.
GGCCTGCATGCGCACGAGAGCTACCTGCAACGCCACGGCACGCCCACCGAACTGGAGCAACTGCGCGAGCATCACCTGATCGGCTACGACCAGGAGACACCGCTGATCCGCGCCCTGCAGGCGCATGGGCTGCCGCTGAAGCGGGCGATGTTCGCGCTGCGCACCGATAACGACATCGCCCAGCTCAGCGCGATCCGCGCCGGCTTCGGCATCGGCGTGTGCCAGGTGGGGCTGGCGCGGCGCGATCCTTCACTGCGGCGCGTGCTGACCAAGGCGCTGCACCTGTCGCTGGACACCTACGTGGTGATGCACGAGGACCTGCGCCAGGTCGGCCGCTACCGGATCGTGTTCGACGCGCTGGTCGCCGGGCTTCGCGACTACCACGCCAGTCAGCGCTAGTCTCCCCCGCGATCCCAGCCGTCAGCGCGCGGCGCACGCCGAACGATGGCATCACCCGCGCGGCGATAGCTCCTTCAATCCGGCCAGCGCAGCGCGACGAAGGTGTTGTTGAAGCGCGGATCTTCCAAGCTGCCGCCGAGGCTGGCGGTGAGGCCGCCGAACACGCCTTCGACTTCGATCGACTGGCCTTCCTCGACATGCGCGCCCAGCGCAGCCAGTTCGACCAATTGCTGGCAGACCTTGCCGGCGCGATCAGTGTCGCGCTCGGGTACGTTGTTGAGGCTGATGTCTGGACGGCCAAACTTGCGCATGCCACGGGTGTGGATCCACCAGCGCCCCGCCGCGGGCTCGGCATCGCGCAGGATCAGCACATGGTTGCGCAGCGGCGCGCCGTTCTTGATCAGGTACTGCCGACGCCACGCCGCCGCATCGAACAGGGTCAGGATCTGCGGATCGAGGATCGCGGTGCCACCGATGTCCAGCAGCCCGGCCAGCACGCCATACGTGTCGCGCAGGTAGCCGCTGTCGGCGCTGTCGGGAATGCGACCGCGCACCACCAGCACCTCAGGTGCGTCCAGCGCCAGGCGGTAGGCCTCCGGCGCGTCGTCCTTGAGCATGTCGCCGAGCTTACCTTTCAGCGGATAGCCCTCCCACTGCCGCAACGCGTTGTGGTGATGGCTGGTTACCTCGATGCCCTTGGGCAGGCCGTCGCTGCCGTAGGGCAAGGAGGGCACGCGCACCGACGCGAACTTACCGAATGCATAGAACTGCAACAGGATTTCCTCGTCGCTGGGCTGCCAGTGCGGGCGTTGCCAGGCGGGGATGCGGATCGGGTCGGCCATGCGAAAAAGTCCTTGCGAGTGAATGGGTGAAGCGGCGCGTCAATCGCCCAGCGGCAATACCGGTTGTTGCAGTTCGATCCGGCCACGGCCTTCGGTGATCGTCTTGAATTCGGCCCGGCTGACCGAGACATAGCGGTCGTTGCCGCCGATCTCAACCTGCGGCCCGTCGGTGACCGCGCGGCCGTGCTCGTCCACCCGCACCACCATGGTTGCCTTACGCCCGGAATGGCAGATCGTCTTGATCTCCTCCAGCTTGTCGGCCCAGGCAAGCAGGTACTGGCTGCCTTCGAACAGTTCGCCGCGAAAATCGGTGCGCAGGCCGAACGCCAGCACCGGCACCTCCAACCGATCGACCACATCGGACAACTGCCACGCCTGCGCCTTGCTCAAAAACTGCGCCTCGTCGACGAACACGCAATGCAGCGGCCCGCGCGCGGCGATATCGGCCTGCACCAGCGCCAGCAGATCCTCCTCGCGCTGGAAACGCCGCGCCTGCGCCTTGAGGCCGATCCGTGAGGCGACCACGCCATCGCCGTAGCGGTCGTCCAGCGCGGGGGTCAGGATCAGCGTGCGCATGCCGCGCTCGTGATAGTTGTAGGCGCTTTGCAGCAAGCTGGTGGTCTTGCCGGCATTCATCGCCGAATAATAGAAATACAGCTTGGCCATGCTCGTTCTCGTGGCGGATCGGTCATGGTAACGCGCCCGGCGCGGGCCGACGAGCCGGCGCTAGCCCACTGCGCGCGCCACCGCAACGGCTTGGCCGCATGCCGCGCGGGCGATACCCTGATCGTCCTTGGCAACCTTGAGTAACGCCACTCCCATGTTGAATCCGCAGCAACTGGCTGCCGTCGAGCACTGCGACGGGCCGCTGCTGGTGCTGGCCGGCGCCGGCTCCGGCAAGACCAGCGTGATCACCCAGAAGATCGCCTACCTGATCGGCCGGCGCGGCCTGGCGCCGTCCAAGATCGCCGCGATCACCTTTACCAACAAGGCCGCCAAGGAGATGCGCGAGCGCGTCGGCAAGCTGGTCAGTGCCGAGGCACTGGCCGCGCTGACGGTGTGCACCTTCCACGCGCTGGGGTTGAAGTTTCTGCAGATCGAGCACGCCCGCGCCGGGCTGCGTAAGGGTTTTTCGGTGCTCGACGCGGACGACAGCGAGGGCATCATCAAGGAGCTTTCGCCCAAGGGGATCAAGCCGGATGTGCTGTTCGGCATCAAGAATCTGGTCAGCCGCGCCAAGAATTCCGGCCTGTCGCCCGACGAGGCGCTGGCCGCCGCGCGCAGCCCGCGCGAGCTGGAGGCGGCGCAAATTTACGAGATGTACCAGCAGCGTCTGAGCGTGTTCAACGCGGTCGATTTCGACGACCTGATCCGCCTGCCGCTGCGCATCCTGGAAACCGACGAGGCCTGCCGCGACGCCTGGCGCGAGCGTCTTCGCTACCTGCTGGTGGACGAATACCAGGACACCAACGACGCGCAGTACCGCCTGCTCAAGGCGCTGGCCGGCGAGCGCGGCCGCTTCACCTGCGTGGGCGATGACGATCAGTCGATCTACGCCTGGCGCGGCGCCAACCCGGAGAACATCGATCAGCTAGGCAAGGATTGGCCAACGCTGCGGGTGATCAAGCTGGAGCAGAACTACCGCTGCGGCAAGCGCATCCTGCGCGCGGCCAATACGCTGATCGCCAACAACCCGCATCTGCACGGAAAGAAACTCTGGAGCGAGCATCCCGAGGGCGTGCCGATCCGCATCCTTGAGTGCAAGGAGAACGAGCACGAGGCCGAACGCGTCGCCGGCATCATCGGCACCCTGGCCGAAAAACACAAAGCGCGCTGGGACGAGGTGGCCATCCTCTACCGCGGCAACTTCCAGGCCCGTCCACTGGAAAAAGCCTTGCGCCTGGCGCGCGTGCCTTATCACCTGTCCGGCGCGTTGAGCTTTCTCGATCGCGCCGAGGTGAAGGATCTGCTGTGCTACCTGCGCCTGCTGACCAATCCCACCGACGATGCCGCCTTCCTGCGCGTGGTCAACGTGCCCAAGCGCGAGATCGGTGCCACTACCTTGGAAAAGCTCGGCCAGTTCGCGCAGGCCCAGCACGCCTCGTTGCTGGACGCGGCACGTAGCGATGCGGTGTTGCGGCAACTCTCGCCGCGCCCGGCCGCCGCGCTGGCCGGCTTCTCCTCGCTGCTGGACGAACTGCGCAGCGCCTCGCTGCACCAAAGCGCCGCCGACCTGGTGGAAACCGTGCTGACCCGCACCAGCTACGCCGAGCACGTCGCCGCCGGCACGCCCGATGCGACGGTGCGCGAGCGCAAGCTGGGCAACCTGCGCGAACTGGTCGACTGGTTCCGCGCGATGCAAAAAGGCAACAGCGCCGGTGATCTGGCCGCGCAACTGGCCCTGCTCAGCCACGCCGACCGCGACGATCCCGGCAACGCGGTGCGCATGATGACCCTGCACGCGTGCAAGGGGCTGGAGTTCCGTTTCGTGTTCATCGTCGGCTGCGAAGAAGGCACCTTGCCGCACGATGGCGCAATCGACGAGGGCCGCATCGAGGAGGAACGCCGGCTGATGTACGTCGGCATCACCCGCGCCAAGGAAGTGCTGACGCTGTCTTGGTCGGCGCGCGCCAAGCGCTACGGCGAGCTGTTGACCAACCAGCCCAGCCGCTTCCTGCACGAGATGCCGCAGGCGGACCTGCACTGGCAAGGCAAGGACCCCGAGGCCGACAAAGAAGTCGTGCGCGAAACCGCGCAATCGCACATGGCCAAGATCGCCGCGATGCTGGCCGGCGGCGGCTGAGCCCGTAAAGAATCGTCACACGGACCGCGCCTCGTCGACTGATGGGTCATCCCCCACCGACTCGCTGGCGCCAGAAGTGAAATCTCATGGGCTTACCCGAGGAGGTTTCATCAAGGCATCCCAGTTCACTGACCATCAGCGATCATCTGGCCCGCCGCCCTC
>JBEVMS010000119.1:0-5083 GCA_040508515.1 Dyella sp.
ACCTTTTCGGTCTCGGCGGCGGCGGCCTGGGCGGCATCGGCGGCCTCTTCCAGATCGGCGAAGCCAGCCAGGATCTCGCTGAGGCGGCGCTTGCCGTCCAGGTGCTGGTCATACTCTTCCAGCAGCAACTGGATGGTCAGCGGGAAGCTGGCCAACGAGGTCTGTACCTGGCCCAGGCCTTCTTCGATGCGCTTGGCGATGGCGATTTCGCCTTCGCGCGTCAGCAGCTCGACCGTGCCCATTTCGCGCATGTACATGCGCACCGGGTCGGTGGTGCGGCCCACTTCGGCGTCGACCGCCGAGAGCAGCGCCACGGCTTCTTCGGCGGCGGCTTCATCGTCGGCGCGACCACCGGTGCCGGTGTCGGCCAGCGGGTCGGCGTCCGGGGCGGCATCGTGTACTTCGATGCCCACGCCCTTGAGCACGGCCATGATGTCTTCAATCTGCTCCGGGTCGACGATGTCGTCGGGCAGGTGGTCGTTGATTTCGGCGTAGGTCAGATAGCCCTGCTCCAGACCCTTGGAGATGAGCTGTTTGATTTCAGACTGTTGCTCGTGGGCTTTGCTGTTCATACCAACCGCCGCGGGATACAGGAACCGATCAGTATAGCCATGTGATGATTTTTTGACCAGTTTTCAAGTGGGAAAGGGCACACGGGCGATACGCAAAAATCAGGCCAGGACAGCCTTGCGGCTTCAGGGGTGGCTTTTGCGCGCGCCGTATCAAGGCCGTCATGTCTGAAGCCAGAAGGTAACTGGCCCGTCATTCAGCAGATGCAATTGCATATGGGCGCCAAACTGGCCGGTTTCCACCCCTGGGTGCGCCGCGCGCGCCAATTCGACTAAACGTTCGAACCAGCGCTGGCCCTGTTCGGGCGTGGCCGCCGAACTGAAACTGGGGCGCATGCCCGACGCGGTGTCGGCGGCCAGGGTGAACTGGCTGACCAGCAGCAGGCCGCCGCCGGTATCGCGCAGCGAGCGGTTCATGCGCCCGGCCGCGTCGGCGAACACGCGGTAGCCGAGCAGGCGTTCCAGCATGCGCTGGGTCTGCGCCTCGCCATCGTGCGGTTGCACCGCCACCAACGCCAGCAGGCCGTCGGCGATTTCGCCCACGCAGGTTCCATCGACCTCCACGCGCGCGTGGCTGACACGCTGGATCAGGGCAATCATCAAGGTCCGCCGGGAGTTGTGCGGCCAAGCTTAGCGCCAGAACCGGCGCTTGGGCAGTCGTCGGCGCGCGTCGGCCGCTACACTGGTGCGCTATGCGCTTTGATATCTACCTTTTCTATCTGGGGCTGCGTCTGCTGGGCCGGTTGCCGTTGCGCGTGCTGCACGCGCTGGGTGCGGGTCTGGGCGTCCTTGCGTTCTGGCGGCGCGGACGTTCGGCGATGTTCTGCGAAGTGAATCTGGCGATCGCCCGGCCGCAGGCGTCACCCTCGGCGCTGGCGCCGTTGCTGCGCGAGGCGTTGCAGGAGAGCGGCAAGTCGGTCATCGAGATCGCCAAGATCTGGGGCGGCGGCGCCGAGCGCGCGTTGGGACTGGTGCGCGAGGTGCGCGGCGAGGCCTTGTTCGACGCGGCGCTGGCGCGCGGCAAGGGGGTGATCATCGCCGCCCCGCATCACGGCTGCTGGGAGCTGCTCAATTACTGGTTATGCCGCAAGACGCCGATGGCGATTCTCTATCGGCCGCCACGAATCGCCGCGGTGGAGGCCTTGCTGCGCAAGGTGCGCGGCGCGCTGGCGCCCGAGCAGGTGCGCGCGGACGGCGCCGGTGTGCGCACGCTGTACAAGCGCCTGGCGGCCGGCGGCACGGTAGGCATCTTGCCCGATCAGAAGCCGCGCGAGGGCGAAGGCCAGTTCGCGCCCTTCTTCAGTCGCGAGGCATTGACCATGGTGCTATTGCCGCGCTTGGCGGCGCGTACCGGCGCCACCGTGCTTTTCAGTTTTGCCGAACGGCTGCCGCGCGGCGCGGGCTATCGCATCCATCTGCTGCCGGCGCCGGAAGGGTTGATCAGCGAGGATCTGAAAGTTGCCTGTGGCGCGCTCAATCGCGGCGTGGAGCAATGCATCGAGCTGGCTTTTGCGCAGTACCAGTGGCACTACAAGCGCTTCAGCGTCAGTCCGATCCCCGGCGAGCCCAGCCCTTACCAGCGCCCTTAAGCGGTCTGATGGCGTCGCTATGCGCGGCGTGACGTGCTGATTTCATCGCGTCGCGCGGCGATACGGGTGTGACCTTCCTGAGCGTCGCGACAAACAAGAGGAGCGACCTTCAGCCAGCACATGGGTGGCTTTGCCACGCAGTCGGCGAGGAGTTCTGTTCGTCGTTCTAAGACGCCGGACGTTGCAGTCGGCGCAGGAACACCTGCATTTCTTTTTCCGCCTGTTTGTCGCCACGCCGTTGCGCCGCGTCCAGGCCGTGCTGCCAGGCATCGGCCGCAGCCTCGGGCTGCTGGTCGGCCAGCAGCGCCTTGCCCAGCAGTTTCCAGGCCGCCGAGTAATCGGCATCCATGCTCACCGCACGCTGTAGATGAGTTAGCGCTTCGGCGCGTTCGTCGATGTCCAGCAGCGCCTGACCCAGCGAAAAGCGCAGCAAGGCGCCGTCGCGCGGGCCGTCCAGTTGGGTGCGCAAGTTGGCGATCAGGGCGAGCGGGTTCATGGCTGCGTCGACAGCGAGCGCCAAGCATCCGCCGGATAGACCTGGGTCGGCCGCAGCGGATCGGGCGGCGGATGGCCGTGTTGCAGCGCCATCAGCGAGGCGACCGGCCAGATCGCCATCCAGTCGCCGCGAAACGGCTGCACCAGCAGCGCATAACGCAGATCGTCGCGGCTGGGCAGGCGCGGATAGGTCACTACCACGCCGTCCGGATGCGCCTGGCCGAAGGCTTCCAGCGAAGGCCCGCGCGATAGCGTTTCGATCGGTCGGGTCAGTCGTCCAGCGAAGTGGTACTGGCCTTCGTAGCCGCCCAGGTTGCCGATCGCCCGGCCGGCCGCGTCGAGCTGGCCGAGCAGGCGCGAGGCCGGCTGCAGGTCATAGCGATACCACAGGCCCAGGGTGAACAGGCTGTTGATCGCCAAGGTGCCGATCAGTCCGGCGACCGCCAGCCGACGCAGCTCGCCGCGTCCACGCATGAACAGCAATCCGCCCAGCAACAGGAAGACCACCGCGAAATAGCGGCTGTAGCGCGCCGCGTTGCCGTACCAGTCACCGTGCAAGTGTCCGCTGGCGACCAGGCTGGGCATCGCGAATAGCAACACGGCGAACAACACGCTGCCCAGTCCCAGCGGCCAGGTGCCCAGCCAGCCGCTGGAGGCCAGGCGCGGATGGTGCGAGCGCAAGCCGGCGACCGCGGCGGCGATCAGCATCACCGCGCCGCCAAATTCCGGCAGCAAGTAATAAAGCTGCTTGCCGCTGACCAGCGAAAAGGCGATCAAGGCGGCCACCGGCCAACACAGCAGGAAGCGGATGCCCGGTTCGAGCGGCTGGCGCAGCAGAGCAATCCAGCTCGGCACCAGTAGCAGGCACAGCCACAGGTGATTGAGCAGCGGCAGCGACTGGCCCAGCCATCCGGTGATCAGCAAGCCCAGTGCGCCCAGCACGCTCAAGGCCAGGGCGGTACGCATGCCGGCGCGCCAGGGGCGCGCCCACAGCGTACTCACCACCGCCACGCTAGCCCGCGGCCAGAGGCTGACCGGAAACAGCAGCAGCGGCAGCCAGAGCACATACCACCACACCGGCTGGGCGTGACTCTGCAGCGGTTGGGCGGTCTGCACGCCCTTGATCACGCGTCCGGCAGTTTGGGTGAAGAACAGCCGCTGGCGGTAAGCGTCACCGCCGCTGAATCCGGCCGGCAGCGCCCAGGCCAGTAAGATCGCCAGTCCCAGCAGCAGCGCCAACGCACCACGGCCGTACCAGCGCGCACGATGCTGGTTGGCCCACTCGCTCCACAGCGGTCCGAGCAGCCACGGCAGCGCGACGTGCAGCAGCATCACCGGGCCCTTGGTCAGCAGACCGGCGCCCAGCCACAGCGCGAACCAGAGCCAACGCGGCTCGCTGCGCCGGGCATGAGGCACCAGACAGTTGAGTGCGGCCAGCACGCAAACCGCCAGCAGCACCTCGTACATGATCTGCTGACCGAACAAGAACGCGTAACTCAAGCACAGCAGCAGCCACGGCGCCGCCGTGGCCACCCACGGGCGCTCGGGAAACAGCCGTTGCGCCAGGCGCGAGAGCAAGATCAACTGCGCGCCGCCGAAGATCACCTCCAGCACCCGCGGCCAGCCATCGCCGACGCCGAACACCGCCCAGCCCAGATGGATCAGCCAGAACAGCAGCGGCACTTTTTCGCTGTAGGGTTCGCCATTGATGTGCGGTACCAGCCAGTGATGCTGGCTCCACATTTCCCACGCCACCGCCAAGGTGCGGGTGGAATACAGCGGCATCGGTCCGTGCGAGAAAATCGCCAGCAAGGCCACCGCCAGCCACAACGGCAGCCATGGCCACAAGGCGCGCAGATGTTCATGTCGGGAGTAGGCGCTGGCGGGCACGGGCGATCTCACGGCAAAGGGCAGCTAGTTTAGCCGCAGATAGCATGGCGATCGTGGACGCCGGCAGCCCAGTGTCGATGACGGGTCAAGCCAAGACATGTTCAGCGGCATGCCGCTATGCTGCGTCGCCTTGATCGCCGCTGACTTGAGCTCATGACGGCACCCCTGTGCCGCAGGCTGCGCCCGGCACTGTTCTGGCGCATGAAGGCCGTGGTGAGATGCTTGGTGATAGATACATGAGTGGTGGTGGGAACGGGGCGGACGCTGCAGCCATGACGGAAGTGCTTTTTAAGTCGGACCCGATGGCCGGGCGTGCCCATGCGGTGGGTCGCTACCTAGTTGGCGTGGGTATCTTCTGGCTGATCCTGGGCATGGTGGTGATGCCTGCGAGCATCTCGTTCAATCCTGGGCGCGGCTATCAGAACAGCCTGATCGTGTTGCTGTATCTGCCGACGTTGCTGCTGCTGGGTTTGCGTCGTGGCGCACTGTGGCGCGCGTTGTGGCCATTGCCGGCGTTTCGGGTGCTGCTGGTGCTGATCG
>JBEVMS010000137.1:0-7289 GCA_040508515.1 Dyella sp.
CCGCGGCCTGCCACGGATCGCCCTGCTCACGGCCCTTGGCCATGCGATCAATGCTGGCCGCGCGCGCCAGACAAGCCAGCCAATGTTCGCGCGGCGCCCGCCGCAGCGCCTTGCGGAACAACTGCTCGCGCGCAGGCCACAAGCGTTCGAGCTTGGCTTGTGCGACGAAATCGCGCGCGTTGGCCAGCCGCAGCGCCAGTTGCAATTGATTGACCAGCCACCCCATCAGCGCGATCAATTCGTCGCCCTCCGCTTGCAGGCCGGCCAGGATGTGCAGCGCGCGCTTGCCGTCGCCGGCGAACGCCGCGTCGGTCAGCTTGAAAGCGTCATAGCGCGCGCTGTCGGCGACCAGGCTTTCCATTTCGGCCGCGTCGATGCGGCCCTGCCCGTGCAGCACCAGCAATTTATCGATTTCCTGCGCCGCAGCCAGCAGGTTGCCCTCGACCCGCTCGGCCAGCAAGGCGGCCGCGTCGGGCGTTGCCGAAAGGCCACGCGATGCTAATCGCGCGCCGATCCAGCCGGCCCACTCGTTGGGTCGCGGCGCGTTAAACACCACCATGCAGCCGCTGGCGTCGAGCTTCTTGCTCCAGGCGCCATCGTGCTTGGAACTCCATTCGGTGGCGCTGATCAACAAGGTCACGTCCGGCGGCGGATCGGCGCAGAACGCGCTGATCGCCGCGGCGCCCTCCTTGCCCGGCCGACCGCTCGGCAGGCGCAGGTCCAGCAAACGGCGCGTGGCGAACAGCGACATGCCGGCGGCAGCGCGCGCCAGATCATCCCAATCGAAGTGGTTGCCCACGTCGAGCACTTCGCGTTCGCTGTAGCCGAGCTTGCGCGCCTGCGCGCGCAAGGCGTCGGCCGCCTCCAGCACCAGCAGCTCCTCGCCCGCCAGCAGATAGACCGGCTGCAAGCGATCGCTAGCCAGCGCTTTCTGCCATTGCGGAGGACTGAGCGGCATGGCCTAAGGCATGTCGTTGCTGGGCGGCGGTGGCGGCACCGCGCTGGGATCGACCTGCTTGGCCTGCTCCGGATGCTTGGTCGCCGCCTGCAAGCGGAACAGGATCGACTGCACCATGTCGTCGATCAAGCTGCCCTGGATGCCCTCGATCTGCGAAGCGTTGCCGATGGCGTTGGTGATGTCGTAGCTGTACTCACGGGTCATCTGGATGTGTTGCATGCCAACCACCGGCGTGCCATCCGGCCCCGTAACCGAGAACTGCACGTTGAAGTGCACCGCATACTCGGTGACCTGGGCCGCACCGCCGAAACTCAGCGCATCGGTGTTGAAGGTCGCCACCGGCACATTGAGTTCGGCGATCCCCACGCCGCCTTTCTCTTCCACTTCCACGCCGGAGCTGCGCAACCCGCGCACCAGCATACGGCGGAAGTCGCCACTGCCGTTGACATTCACATGCACCCGCTTCATCGACGGTGGCAACGGCACATTCTCACGCAGGTGAAAACCGCAGGCGGTCAGGCCCACCAGCAGCAAGGACATCACGGCGACGTTGCGGAAACGGCTCAGCATGGCTTTCATCCTGCGACGATGTTGACGATCTTGCCCGGTACCACGATGACTTTTCGCACGCTCAAGCCGTCCAAAAAGGTCTGCACATTGGCCTGCGCCAGCGCCAACGTTTCAATCGCCTCTTTACCCATCTGAGCGGGCACCTCGATGGTAGCGCGCAACTTGCCGTTGACCTGCACCGCCAGCGTCAGCGAGTCGCGCACCAGCGCGGCTAAGTCCGGCTGCGGCCAGGGCTGATCTTCCAGCACCCGTTCGGCATGGCCCAGCTGCTGCCACAGCGCGTGACTGGCATGCGGGGTGATTGGATTGAGCAGCAGCACGATCGCCTCGAACGCTTCCTGACGCACCGCGCGGCCCTGCGTGCTGGCGTCGTCGAACTTGGTCAGCGCGTTGAGCAGCTCCATCAGCGCGGCGATCGCGGTGTTGAAGGACTGCCGACGGCCAATGTCGTCGCCGACCTTCTGGATGGTTTCGTGGGTCTGCCGACGCAAGGTCTTCTGCGCGGCGTCCAGCGCGGCCACCTCAAGCGCAGGCGCAGCGCCGGCGGCCACGTGATTGCCCAGTTCGCGCCACAGGCGCTTCAAGAAGCGCGACATGCCTTCCACGCCGGCCTCGTTCCACTCCAGCGACTGCTCCGGCGGCGCGGCGAACATCGAGAACAGACGCACCGTGTCGGCGCCGAACTTGGCCACCATCGACTGCGGATCGACGCCGTTGTTCTTGGACTTGGACATCTTCTCGACGCCGCCGATCACCACCGGCTGGCCGTCGCTTTTCAGTACCGCGCCGGTGATCCGCGCCTTCTCGTCGCGTTGCACGTCCACGTCGGCCGGGTTGAACCAGCTCTTGCCGCCGTTGGCCTCTTCCCGATAGAAGGTTTCGGCGATCACCATGCCCTGGCACAGCAGGTTAACCGCCGGCTCGTCGCTGGCCACCAGCCCTTCGTCGCGCATCAGCTTGTGATAAAAGCGGAAGTACAACAGATGCAGGATCGCGTGTTCGATGCCGCCGATGTACTGGTCGACCGGCAGCCAGTGGTTGGCGCGTGCATCGACCTGCGCCTGCGCGCCGGGGCTGGTGTAGCGCGCGTAGTACCAGCTGGACTCCATGAAGGTGTCAAAGGTGTCGGTCTCGCGCTCGGCCGCGCCGCCGCATTGCGGGCAAACGCACTTGCGCCACTCCGGATCGGCCTTGATCGGCGACAGCACGCCGGAGAATTCCACATCCTCGGGCAGCACCACCGGCAGTTGGTCTTCCGGCACCGGCAGCGCGCCACAGTCAGCGCAGTAGATCACCGGGATCGGGCAGCCCCAATAACGCTGGCGCGATACGCCCCAGTCGCGCAGGCGCCAGTTGACCCGGCGCTGGCCGCGCTCGGTGGCTTCCAGCTGCGCCGCGATGGCGTCGAACGCGCCCTTGAAATCCAGCCCGTCGAACGTGCCGGAATTCACCAGAATGCCGTACTCGGTATAGGCCTTGGCGTTCTGGATCGTCTCGACGAAATCCTGCACCACTTGCAACGCAGACGACGCGGTGTAGGCATCGGTAGAGCCGCCGCCCAGCGCCAGTTGCATCGGATCGCCGCCGGCACCGGCGCCGACCTCGCGCTTGAGTTCCTCCAGCGCATCCAGCACCGCCCGCTCGACCACCACCATCTTGATCGGCAGGTTGTATTTCTTGGCGAATTCCCAGTCGCGCTGATCGTGGCCGGGCACCGCCATTACCGCGCCGGTGCCGTAGCCCATGAGCACGAAGTTGGCCACCCATACCGGCACCTTCTCGCCGGTCAGTGGATGGATCGCGTCGATGCCGGTGTACCAGCCGCGCTTTTCCTGGGTCTCCAGCTCCGCCTCGGAGACGCCGCCGGTGCGGCAGCTTTGGATGAACTCGGCCAGCTCCACGTTGCTTTCGGCCGCGGCCAGCGCCAGCGGATGCTCGGCGGCCACCGCGACGTAGGAGACGCCCAGCAAGGTGTCCGGCCGGGTGGTGAACACGGTCAGCGGCTCGATCTGGCCTTCCACGGTGAAGTGGATTTCAAGCCCTTCGGAGCGACCGATCCAGTTGCGCTGCATGGTCTTGACCGCCTCGGGCCAGCCCGGCAGCGTGTCCAGACCATCCAGCAGATCCTGCGCGTAATCGGTGATCTTCAAAAACCACTGCGGGATTTCGCGTTTTTCCACCACCGCGCCGGAGCGCCAGCCGCGGCCGTCGATCACCTGCTCGTTGGCCAGCACGGTCTGATCGACCGGATCCCAGTTGACCACCGCGTTCTTGCGGTAGGCCAGGCCCTTGTTCATCAGCCGGGTGAACATCAACTGTTCCCAGCGGTAGTAGTCGGGCTTGCAGGTGGCGACTTCGCGTGTCCAGTCATAGGCGAAGCCCATGCGCTTGAGCTGCTCGCGCATGTGTTCGATGTTTTGGTAGGTCCACTTGGCCGGCGCGGTCTTGTTCTTGATCGCGGCGTTTTCGGCCGGCAGGCCAAACGCGTCCCAGCCCATCGGCTGCAACACGTTTTTGCCGTTCATCCGCTGGTAGCGACTGATCACATCGCCAATGGTGTAGTTGCGCACGTGCCCCATGTGCAACGCGCCGGAGGGATACGGCAGCATCGAAAGGCAATAGAACGTGGGCCGGGGGTCGTCCTCGTTGACCTCATAGGCGCGCTGCGCCTGCCAATAGGCTTGCGCCGCGGCTTCCACCGCCTGCGGCTGATAGCCCTGTTCGTTTGAACCCTGGTCTTGGATGTCCTGCATGATTTCGGCGCCGAAGATGAAGCATTGGCAGCGTATGTACCGACCGGGGCCGGAGCTGCGGTGAACGCGGCAGACTAGCCTAGCGCAGCCTGCCAGCCAAGCCTTCGACGCGCCGGAGGAACCCTCAGCCGCCCGGACAGCTCACCGGCTGACCGGCCGCAAACGGCCGTGCGGCACGGCCAATCTGCTCGGCCAAGCGCTGCAAGGCCTGCTGATGCCCCTGCACCAAGGCGTCGTAACCCGCCCCGACCGACTCACGAATCTGGCTGGTGCAAGCCAGCGTGGCGCCATCGACGGGTTGCGACAGACGCAAACTCCAGGCCGCGTCGATCAGCGCATAATCGCCCGGCAGCGAGTCGAAGCGGCGCAGATTCAGTGTGATCCGCAGCACCGGCTTGCTGCCCATCGGCAAACCATTGACGTTCTGTCCCGGCAGCGCCTGCACCAGATCAGAGGACAGCGCGCTGTGCACCTCATCGGCCAGCGGCGCGACCCAGCGCTCGCCGTCCAGCAGCGCTACGCCCTGCTCGCCCTGACGCACCACCAATTGCGGCTGATCGACCTGCACCGGGATGTGCACCGGCAACAGCTCGAACGGCAGCGACGCACCAACGCTGACGTTGCTCGGTGTCGCCGCTGGCGCCACCAGCGTGTGGTAGTGCATCGGTGCCGAGGCGCAGGCGGCCAGCATCAGCGCCAACGTGGCGGCGGCCAGGGAGCGGAGGCGGATCATGGCGTGCTTCCTTGTGGGTGGGTGGCATCGCGAGCGGGCGACGGGATCGCCTGCATCGGTGCCGGATCGGCCTTGCGTCCGCGCAACAGCGCTTCGGGATGCACGCTGAGGTAATCGGTCAGTACGCGCAGCGAACGCGCCGCCCGCTGCAATTCGCCCAGCGTGCCGCCCAGGTTCTGCTGCAACGGGGAATCGGGCGACAGCGCCTGATTGGCATTGCCCACGGTCTGCTTGACACCCTCCAGGGTGCTGTTGAACTGCGGCAACGTCTGCCCGTTGACCTGTTTGATGGTGCTATTCAACGACACCAGGGTCTGGTCCAGATGCTGGCCGATCTGGTCGAACGGCACCTTCTGGATCTTGCTGACGATTTCGCCCAGTTGCTCTTGCAGCTTGTCGAAGCTGCCGCCCGTGGTGGGAATCTCCAGCGGTTTAGCTTCAGGGTTGTAGTCGACCTTGGGCGCGCTGGGCACGAAATCCAGCGCGATGTAGAGCTGACCGGTCAGCAGATTGCCGGTGCGCGCCTGTGCGCGCAGGCCTTGCGCGATCAACCCCCCCATCAGATGCGACATGTTGGCGTCGTCGTGGCGGGCCTTGGCCAACGCTTCAAGCTTGGTATAGGCCTTGCCCAGGCGCTGCGGGTAGACCAGCGCGCCGACGATGACCGGGAAGCGCTGCTTCTTCTCGTCGTAATCGAGGTTGACTGAAACCACCTTGCCGATGTTCAGGCCCAGGAACTCCACCGGCGCATCCACCGCCAGCCCGCGCACAGAACCATTGAATCGCATGCGGATATAGCGCGCCTCGCCATCCGGCGGGGCCATCGCGGTGGTCTGATCGTCAAACAGCTGGAACGGCGCGTCGGACGCCGCCGGCGTCGCGTCGCGTGGTCCAGGCGGGTCTTGAAACGCCACGCCGCCAGCCAACACCGTGGCCAGCGACTGGGTATTGAGCTTGAGCCCGTTGGCGCCCAGCGCCACCTGCACGCCGCTGGCATTCCAGAAGCGCGATGCGTTGGTGACGAAACGGTCGTTCGGCCCATCGATGAATACCTGCAACGACACGCCCTTGCCGTCCGGATCAAGCTGGTAGGACACCACCCGACCCACCTGGATGCGGCGGAAATACACCGGCGAACCGATGTCCAGCGAGCCCAGGTCATCGCTATGCAGGCGGAACGTTTTTCCCGGTGCGCCATGGGTTACCGCCGGCGGCGTCTCCAGCCCCTTGAACTCGCTCTTGGCTTCCTTCGAGGCACCCACATCGGCGCCGATAAAAGCGCCCGACAGCAAGGTATCGATCCCCGACACCCCGCCCAATCCGATCCGTGGCCGCACCACCCAGAACCGCGTGTCGGCGGTGGCAAAGCCCTCGGCACTCTTGTCCAGGTTTACCGCCACGATCACATGGCTGCGATCGGAGCTCAGCGTGATCTTGTTGACCTTGCCGATCACCACGTTCTTGTACCTGACCTGAGTCTTGCCCGCCTCCAGCCCCTGCGCGGTCTGAAAACTGATCTTGATGCTCGGCCCTTCGGACAGCCAGCCGTGGATCACCAGCGACAGGCCGACCAGGGCAGCCAGCACCGGCACCAGCCAAATCAGCGACACGCTCCAGCGGCCGTGGCGGTGAATCTCCGGCTGCGGCAACTCGTCGATGGTGGCTGGCGTGCGTTGGTCAGTCATCGGATTCCCTGCCATCCCAAATCAAACGTGGATCAAAACTCATCGAAGCGAGCATGGTAAGCACCACCACCAGGCCAAAGAAAATGACTCCGGGCAGCGGCTCCACCCGACTCAACACACTAAAATGCACCAACGAGGACAACAGGGCGACCACGAATACGTCAAGCATCGACCAATAACCGACGAACTCGATCAACCGGTATAGCTTGGCACGCTGGCGCTGCGCCCACAGCGCATCGCGTCGCGCGCTGATCAACAACGTGCCCATCGCCAGAAACTTCATCACAGGTACCACGATGCTCGCCGTGAAAACGATGATCGCCAGATCCCACGAACCATTGCGCCACAGCTCAAGCACACCGGACAAGATGGTGTTGTCGTCCACGTCACCCAGGCTCACCGTGCGCATGATCGGCAGTACGTTCGCCGGGATGTACAGAATAAACGCGGTGATCAGCAACGCCCAGGTGCGGCTGTAGCTGGCGGTCTTGCGCCGATGCAGCCGTGCGCCGCAGCGCGGACACGCCGCGTCGTGGCGCCCTACATCGCGGCAGACCAGGCCGCAGACATGGCAACCGATCATGCCCAGC
>JBEVMS010000167.1:0-10886 GCA_040508515.1 Dyella sp.
CACCACCTTGTTGTGCATGGTGCCGCCTTGCAGCGGGTGCGGATGGCACAGCACCACGGTGCCGCGTCGCGCGCCTTCGGGCTCGGCGCGGTCGCTGATCACTTCGAGCTTGCCGGCCGGGCCGTTGAGCGTGAAGCTGGCGGCTTGTTCGGGAAACGTGGCCGGCTCGGCGGGATAGGGAATGGGATTCATAGACACGATGATAGCCGCCCTGCCGTGGTTCGCGCCGTCGACGCCCGCGGCCGCGGTGGTGCGCGGATGAACCATCTGGCGCATGCCTTGTTGGCCGGCGACGATCCGGCCCTGCGCCTGGGCGCCATGCTGGGCGATTTCGTGCACGGCCAGCCTGACCCCGCGCTGGGCGAGGCGGTGGTGGCGGGCATCCGGCTGCATCGGGCGATCGACGTGTTCACCGATGCGCATCCGCAAGTGGTCGCGGCGCGAGCGCTGTTCGAGCCGCCATTCCGCCGCTATGCCGGAATCATCCTGGACATGTGGTTTGACCACTGTCTGGCGCGCGATTTTTCGCACTGGGCCGGCCAGCCGTTGGCGCCCTACTCGCAACAGCTGCGTGCCTTGCTGCGGCACAAGAACGAGCAGTTACCACCGGCGCTGCATCGGTTTCTGGCCTATATGGAAGCCCATGACCTGCCGGCCGGTTACGCGGCGTCGGCGCAGATCGGCCGCTCGCTGCAAGGCATCGGCCAGCGTTTGCGCCGTGCCAACCCGCTGCATGAGGCGTTGCCGCAGTTGCTGGCACGGGCGACGCCGCTACAGGGGCATTTCGAGGTGCTGTTTCCGCAGTTGCAGGCATTCGCACGGGATTGGCGCGCCGAGCAACGGCTGCCCTAGACGTCTGACCGGCAACGTCCGCCATGGGACGTTGCGCGTGGCCCCAAGGTATGCGTCGGCTACTTGGTCTGGTCGACCAGCCAGTTGACTGCGGCCTTGACCTGGTCGTCGGTGAGTGCCGGATTGCCGCCCTTGGGCGGCATGACGTTGCCGTCCGGGCCGCGGTAGCCTTCGATCGCGTGCTTGAACAAGGTATCCATGCCCTGCGCCACGCGCGGGGTCCAGTTGGCCTTGTCGCCCAGCTTGGGGGCGCCGGCCACGCCGGTGGTATGGCAGGCGTGGCAGAGATTGTCGTAGATGGTCTTACCGTCGGTGCTGCCGCCATAAGCGACTTGTGCCGCTGCCGCCTGGGCGGCCGCTTGTTGCGCGGCGGCCATCGCGGCGCGGCCGGTATCGCCGGCGTAAACCTGGGCGGCCGGTGCGATCCGCGCGGCGGTCTGCTTGGCTTGGCTGGGATCGGTTTCTTTAGGGATTCGGCTATAAATATGCCAAGCCAGCAGCACCAGGCTCAGGGTGATCACGCTGAGGCCGGCAATCAAAAGGATGAACTGACGTAGAAAGCCCTGGTCGGATTTGCTCGTGGTACCGCTCACGCTGTACTCCCGTCAGTGGTCAGTCGGTGACCGACGGTCGCCGACAAGCCTTTCCCGCGCATGGTTCGGACGCTCCAGCCCCCGCTCGCGGCCCCGATAAGCAAGTTGCCATAAGACGCCGATACAATGCACGGCGCGTACGCAGAGCAACCGCCGGAAGTATAGACGAAGCCTATCCTGGCGCGGCCATCTTGCGCATGGTGGGCGAGGGAGGCTTACCTTGGGGCGGTTGGCATGGCATAAGGAGCGGTCGGGTGGGCGGTTTGGGCGGCTCGCCAAAGCGGCCCTGCCATCGGTCATCCTTGAACCATGTCAACCGGCAGGGTCCAACCTCGTTCCACTACCCCTATCATCCGCTACGTATTTTCATCCGCTCTACCCTTTGGTATGCGCTTGGCGACCAGCGGTAATCCTCGGATGTCTGTTTAAAATCTCCAGGAGTGTTTCATGTCGCGTTTTTGGAAGATCGCGCTTGTCGTGATTGCCGTGCTTGTGCTGGCCGCGGTGGGTTTTCGCCTGCTGCATAAACCGGCCGGCGAGCACGTGCGCGGCCATCACCGCGGAGGCGCCGCGGCGGCGGCACCGGGCGATGCCACCGCGAAAGACCAGGATAAGGCGCCGGTGCCCGTCACCGTGGTGTCGGTAACCAAGCAAGACGTGCCGATTTACCTGACCGCACTGGGTACGGTGCAGGCGCTCAACACGGTCACCGTCAATCCGCAGATCGGCGGCCAGTTGATGAGCCTCAACTTCACCGAGGGTCAGGAGGTCACCAAGGGCCAGATGATTGCGCAGATCGATCCGCGCAGCCTGCAAGCCAGTCTGGATCAGGCGACCGCCAAGAAGGCTCAGGACGAAGCGCTGTTATCGACCGATCGCAGCAACTATGAGCGCTCCAAAGATCCCAACGTGGCCAAGTACCTGGCCAAGCAGAACCTTGACCAGTTGCGCAACCAGGTCGCGCAAGACGAGGCCACGGTGGCCTCGGACAACGCAGCGATCCGCAACGCGCAGGTGCAGTTGGGCTTCACCCGCATCGTTTCGCCGATCGACGGCGTGGCGGGCATCCGCAATGTCGATGTCGGCAACGTGGTTACGCCCACCACGGGCATTGTCACCTTGACCCAGATCCACCCCATCTACGTGATGTTCTTCCTGCCTGAGCAGAACCTCGGTCCGGTGCGCGCCGCGCAGCAGGCCAGCGCGCTGGATGTGGCGGCGCTGGATCGCACCGATTCGCACGTGATGGACGCCGGCGGCAAGTTGCAGGTGATCGACAACCAGATCGACCAGACCACCGGTACGTTCAAGCTGCGGGCGCAATTTCCCAATCCCAGCGGCTCACTGTGGCCGGGCCAGTTCGTCAATGTGCGCTTGCAGGTGCGGACCATCCAGGACGGCCTGGTGATTCCCGCGCAGGCGGTGCAGCGTGGCCCGGATGGCGATTACGTCTACCTGGTGCAGGCCGACAACACGGTCAAGATGCAAACGGTGACCCAGGGCGCCGAGGTCGGCGACAGCCGGGTGATGATCAGCAAGGGCCTGAGCCTGAGCGATCAAGTGGTCACCGAGGGCCAGTTCCGACTCAAGCCCGGCAGCAAGGTGCAGGCGCTCAAGCCCGGTCAGGTGCCCAACCCGCCGACCCAGGCCGAATTGGACAGCGCGGCCAAGAAGCCGAACGCGCAGCGCGGTGGACGCGGTGGGCGCGGTGGCTGAGCCCCGACACGGCTGGCAGCGCGCGCTTGCGCCGCTGCCGCACGCGGGACAAGCCGATTGGTTGTCTTCCTTGGCGGTCGTGCGCGACCGCAGCCACTGACGGTTACGACACCTCATGGGATTTTCCACCCTTTTCATCCGCCGGCCGATCGCCACCTCGCTGTTGATGGCGGCGGTGATGCTGCTGGGCATCCTGGGTTATCGCCAATTGCCGGTTTCCGCGTTGCCGGAAATCGAAGCGCCGACGCTGGTGGTCACCACGCAGTACCCCGGCGCCAGCGCCACCACCATGGCGGCCTTGGTCACCACGCCGCTGGAGCGCCAGTTCGGGCAGATTTCCGGCTTGTCGATGATGACCTCGGACTCCTCGGCGGGGCTGTCCACGGTGGTGTTGCAGTTTGCGATGGACCAGGACATCGACATCGCCGCGCAGAACGTGCAGGCGGCGCTGAAGCAGGCGATCCTGCCCAGCACCTTGCCGTACCAGCCGGTCTATAACCGGGTCAATCCAGCCGACGCGGCGATCCTCACCCTCAAGCTCACCTCCGATTCGCTGCCGCTGCGCGACGTCAACAACTACGCCGATTCGATCCTGGCGCAGAAGCTGTCGCAGGTGGAGGGCGTGGGGCTGGTGTCGATCGCCGGCAACGTGCGTCCGGCGGTGCGCGTGCAGGTCAATCCGGCGCAGCTGTCCAACATGGGTCTGACCATGGAAGACGTGCGTTCGGCGCTGACCGAGGCCAACGTCAGCGCGCCCAAGGGTTCGCTCAACGGGGCGACGCAGTCCTACAGCATCGGCACCAACGATCAGATGACCACCGCGGCCGAATACGCCGCCACCATCATCAGCTACACCAACAATGCGCCGGTACGGCTGAAGGACGTCGCCAAGGTCGTCGACGGCGTGGAGAACGATCAGCTGGCCGCCTGGGCCGATGGCAAGCCGGCGGTATTGCTGGAAGTGCGTCGTCAGCCGGGCGCCAACATCGTCGCCACGGTGGCGCGGATCCGGCAGATCCTGCCCGAGTTGCAGGCGGTGCTGCCGGCCGACGTGCACCTGGAGGTGTTCGCCGACCGCACGGTGACCATCCGTGCCTCGGTGCATGACGTGCAGATGACCTTGCTGCTGACCATCGGCCTGGTGGTGGCGGTGATCTTCGTCTTCCTGCGCCGGTTGTGGGCCACGATCATCCCGTCGGTGGCGGTGCCGCTGTCGCTGCTGGGCACCTTCGCGGTGATGTCGTTCACCGGGATGTCGCTGGACAACCTCTCGCTGATGGCGCTGACCGTGGCCACCGGCTTCGTGGTCGACGATGCGATCGTGATGATCGAGAACATCGTGCGCTACATCGAGCAGGGCAAGGACGGCAAGGAGGCGGCCGAGATCGGCGCCAAGGAAATCGGCTTCACCGTGCTGTCGCTGACGGTGTCGCTGGTGGCGGTGTTCCTGCCGCTGCTGCTGATGCCCGGCGTGACCGGACGGCTATTCCACGAGTTCGCCTGGGTGCTGACCATCGCGGTCACCATCTCGATGCTGATCTCGCTGACGCTGACCCCGATGATGTGTGCCTACCTGCTCAAGGCCGATGCGTTGCCGGAAGGCGACGATGCGCATGAGCGGCATGTCGCCGGCACCAAGCGCAACGCCTGGATGCGCATCGTCGGCGGCTACGAGCGCTCGCTGGACTGGGTGCTCGACCACCAGCGGCTGACCATCCTGGTCGCGCTGGCCAGCGTGGCGATCACCGTGCTGCTGTACGTGATCATTCCCAAGAGCCTGCTGCCGGAACAGGACACCGGCATGATCACCGGTGTGGTGCAGGCCGACCAGAACGTCGCCTTCCCGCAGATGGTCGATCGCACTCAGGCGGTTGCCGAGGCGCTGCGCCGCGATCCGGCGGTCAGCGGGGTGGCCGCCTTTATCGGCGCCGGCTCGATGAATCCCACGCTCAACCAGGGTCAGTTGTCGATCGTGCTGAAAGAGCGCGGTCAGCGCGGTGGCCTGGATGAAGTGCTGCCGCGGCTGCAACGCGCGACCGCTAACACCGCCGGCGTGGCGCTTTACCTCAAGCCGGTGCAGGACGTGACGCTGGATACCCAGGTGTCTGCCACCGAGTACCAGTACTCGCTGTCCGACATCAACGCCACCGAGCTCGCCGACTACGCCACCCGCATGACCGAGGCGTTCCGCAAGTTGCCGCAGCTGATCGACGTGGACAACAACCTGGCCGACCAGGGCAACGCGCTGAAGCTGACCGTGGACCGCGACAAGGCCAGTCGGCTTGGCGTGCCGATGCAGACCATCGATGACACGTTGTACGACGCGTTCGGGCAGCGCCAGATATCCACCATCTTCACCCAGTTGAACCAGTACCGCGTGGTGCTGGAAGTGGCGCCGGAATTCCGCACCAGCCGCGCGCTGCTCAGCCAGTTGTCGGTGAAGAGCAACGGCAGCGGCGCCTTGACCGGCACCAACGCCACCAGCTTCGGCCAGGTCGCTTCGAGCAATTCGTCCACCGCCACGGGCATTGCAACCGCCAACACCGGCATCGTGCTGGGCGTGGGCGGCGTGATTCCGCTGACCTCGCTGGCCACCGCCGAGGTCACCAGCGCGCCGTTGGTGATCAGCCATCAGCAGCAGTTGCCGGCGGTGACTTTGTCGTTCAACTTGGCGTCGGGGTATTCGCTGTCGCAGGCGGTCGAGGCGATTGGGCAGGCGCAGCAGCAGCTCAACCTGCCGCCGCAGATCCGCGGCCAGTTCATCGGCAAGGCGGCCGAGTTCTCCTCCAGCCTGGGCAATGAGGTGTTGTTGCTGCTGGCTTCGATCGTGGTGATTTACATCGTGCTGGGCGTGCTCTACGAGAGCTACATCCATCCGCTGACGATCATCTCCACGCTGCCGCCGGCCGGCGTTGGTGCCTTGCTGGCGCTGATCCTGTGCGGCATGAGCCTGTCAGTGGACGGCATCGTCGGCATCGTGCTGCTGATCGGTATCGTGAAGAAGAACGCGATCATGATGATCGACTTCGCGATCGAGGCGCAGCGCAGCGGCAGCAACGCGCGCGAGGCGATCCGGCGCGCCTGCCTGCTGCGTTTCCGACCGATCATGATGACCACCGCGGCGGCCATGCTGGGCGCCTTGCCGCTGGCGCTTGGCACCGGCATCGGTGCGGAACTGCGCCGTCCGTTGGGCGTGTCGATCGTCGGCGGCCTGCTGCTGTCGCAGTTGATCACCTTGTACACCACGCCGGTGATCTACTTGTACATGGAGCGCTTTTCCGACTGGGTCCGGCTGCGCCGCGAACGCCGGGTTCTGGCGATCGCGCATCGGCATGGCGGCACCGCGTGACGGCAGCCGAGCAACCCGGCGAGATGGCGCTAGTCGGCGGTCAAGGGGTGGGGCAACAAGTCCACGCCCCTTTGGGTTGGTCGATGTGCCGATGGATCAACCCGATCGCCGCTGCGGCGTTGTAATTGCGATGTGCCCGACCGATCATCCATTTCACCTGTTGCCGGCGTGTCGCCGCAGGGTCTGTTTCATCGCATGAATATTTCCGGTCCGTTTATCCGCCGCCCGATCGGTACCTCGCTGCTGGCGATCGGCCTGTTCGTGATCGGTCTGATCAGCTATTTCCTGCTCGGTGTGGCGCCGCTGCCGAAGATCCAGTTTCCGGCGATCTTCGTGCAGGCCAGCGAAGCGGGAGCCGACGCCAGCACCATGGCCTCCACCGTGGCCGCGCCGTTGGAGCGTCATCTGGGCCAGGTGACGGGGATCGACAGCATACGTTCGTCCAGTTCCGAGGGTACGACCTCGGTGTTCATGATCTTTCAGAACGGGCGCAACATCGATTCGGCCGCACGCGACGTGGAGGCGGCACTCAACGCCGCTACCGCCGACCTGCCGGCCAACCTCAATCCACCGTCCTACCAGAAGGCCAATCCCAACGACGATCCGATCATCGCGATCGCGCTGACTTCCAAGACGCAGTCGCGCGCCGATCTATACAACGTCGCCGATTCGTTGCTGGCGCAGCGCTTGCGTCAGCTTGAAGGCGTCTCGGAAGTGGATATCGCCGGCGCCGCCACGCCGGCGATCCGCGTCGACGTCAACCTGCGTGCGCTCAACTCGCTGGGGCTGTCGCCGGACCAACTGCGCAACGCGCTGAGCGCGGCCAACGTGACGGCGCCGGAAGGATTCTTGAGCGACGGCAAGAGCACCACGGCGATCATCTCCAACGCGTCGATGAGCAGCGCTGAAGAGTTCGCCAACGTCATCATCACCAATCAGAAAGGTCGCCCGGTGCGGCTGTCGGATGTGGCGCACGTGTATGCCGGCCAGCAGGACGCCTACCAGGCGGCCTGGTTCAATGGGCAGCCGGCGGTGCTGATGTACGTTTTCAAGCAGTCCGACGCCAACGTGATCGCCACGGTGGATCGGGTCAAGGCGCAATTGCCGATCTTGAATGCCTATCTGCAGCCAGGCACCACCATGACGCCGTATTTCGACGGCACCCCGACCATCCGTGCCTCGCTGCATGAGGTGCAGGTAACCTTGCTGATCTCGCTGGCGATGGTGGTGCTGACGATGGCGCTGTTCCTGCGCCGATTGGCGCCCACCCTGATCGCGGCGGCGGCGGTGCCGCTGTCGCTGGCCGGCTCGTTCGCCTTCATGTACATCATGGGCTACACGCTTAACAACCTCACCTTGCTGTCGCTGGTGATCGCGATCGGCTTCGTGGTGGACGATGCGATCGTGGTGATCGAAAACGTGATCCGGCATATCGACGAAGGCGTGCCACGGGTGCAGGCGGCGCTGACTGGTGCGCGCGAAATCGGCTTCACCATCGTTTCGATCACTGGCTCGCTGATCGCCGTATTCATTCCGCTGCTGTTCGCCAAGGGCATCACCGGAATGTTCTTCAAAGAGTTCACGATGACCTTGGTGGCGGCGATCGTGGTCTCGATGGTGGTTTCGCTGACCTTGACGCCATCGCTATGCGCGTTGTTTTTGAGCGCGCACCGCGAGCCGGAAAAGCCCTCGCGGTTGGGCGCGGCGCTGGAGTCGTTCCACGCCGGCATGCTGAAGGTCTACACCACGGCGCTGGATTTCGCGTTGCGCCACGTGTTGTTGTTGTCGCTGACCCCGCTGGTGCTGGTGGTGTTGACCTTCGTGCTGGCCAGTTCGGTGCAGGCCGGCTTTTTCCCAGCACAGGACACCGGGCTGATCTGGGGTCGCGCTACGTCTAGCTCGACGGTGGCGTTTGCCGACATGGCCAACCGCCAGCAGCGGCTGGTCGATATGTTGCTGGCTGATCCGGCGGTGCGCGCGGTCGGTGTGCGCCTGGGAAGCAGCCGTCAGGGTTCATCCGCCTCGTTCAACATCGAGCTGAAGACGCATGCCGAGGGCCGTAGGCAGGACACCGCCACGGTGCTGGCGCGGCTGAGTGCCAAGGCCAACCGTTACCCTGATACCAATCTACGCCTGCGTGCGCTGCAAGACTTGCCCAGTGGCGGTGGCGGCACCAGCCAGGGCGCGCAATACCAGATTTCCCTGCAGGGCAACGACCTGGACGAACTTCAGACGTGGCTGCCCAAGCTGGTCGAGGAGCTGCGCAAGAATCCCAAGCTGCAAGATGTCGGCTCCGATCTGGACACCGCCGGCCTGCGCCAGAACATCGTCATCGACCGCAACACCGCCGCGCGGCTGGGCATCAACATCGGCGCCATCGACGGTGCGTTGTACGACGCCTTCGGACAGCGCACGGTGTCGACCATCTACGGCGACATGAACCAGTACCGGGTGGTGATCAACGCACTGCCCAACCAGACCGCCACGCCCACATCGATCGACCAGATCTACATTCCCAGCGGCAGCGGCGAGATGGTGCCGCTGACCGCGCTGGCCAAACAGGTGCCTGGCCTGGCGCCCTCGCAGATCACCCACGAGGACCAGTACACCACGATGGATCTGAGCTTCAACCTGGCGCCCGGCGTAAGCATGGGCGACGCGTTGACGATCATCCAGGCGACCGCCAAGAACATGCGCATGCCCGGCGATATCCGGCTGGGCCTGGGCAGCGATTTCCGGCGTTTCCAGCAATCGCAGGGCGATGCGATCTTCCTGGTGCTGGCTGCGATCATCACCGTCTACATCGTGCTGGGCATGCTGTACGAGAGCCTGATCCATCCGGTGACCATTCTGTCCACTCTGCCGGCCGCGGGCATGGGCGCGCTGCTGGCGCTATGGCTGACCAACACCGAGTTGTCGGTGGTGGCACAGATCGCCCTGGTGTTGTTGATCGGCATCGTCAAGAAAAACGCGATCATGATGATCGACTTCGCCCTGGTCGCCGAACGCGAGCACGGCAAGAGCCCGCTCGACGCGGTACGCCAGGCCTGCGTGGTGCGCTTTCGGCCGATCATGATGACCACCATGGTGGCGATCCTGGCCGCGTTGCCGATCGCGATCGGGCTGGGCGAGGGCTCCGAGCTGCGCCGTCCGCTGGGTATCGCCTTGATCGGCGGCTTGATCGTGTCGCAGAGCTTGACCCTGCTCAGCACGCCGGCGCTTTACGTGGTCTTTTCCTGCCTGGCGCAGCGGGTCAAAGACCGGCGTGCCCGTCGCCGTGAACGTCGGCAGCGCCGCCGGCTGGGCGCGGCGGCCTGAGCGGGACGCGCCGCTGCGCGCTTCGCGTGCCTCGAACGTATGCGCCGCTAGCGCTGCGCGCCGAGTGGGCGAGGCCAGTCCGCCACCTTCCGGCGCGGCGCGAGGAAGACACGGGACGCCGCCGTTCCATCGAACGGTGTAAGCCACGGTTGGCTTTGCCACGATACACGCTGCCTATCGCTGACACACGCCTGCGGCCGTTGTGAAGCGACGCATCGCCAAGCTCAGGCGTCACGTCGTTAAACGAGCGAATGGTTAGCGGCTTGGCGACGCCGCGCGATACCGCGTTGCGTCGCCGATGAGGCGCTAGTTCAGTCCTGTGCCACGCGTACCACCAGCTTGCCGAAATTGGCGCCGGCGAGCAGGCCCATGAAGGCTTGCGGCGCTTCTTCGAGGCCCTCGACGACATCTTCGCGCAGTTGCACCTGGCCCTTGGCGATCCACTCGCTCATCTCGCCCAGAAAGGTGCTGAAACCTTCCGCGTAGTGATCGAGGATGATGAAGCCTTGCATGCGGATGCGCTTGACCAGCAGCGCGAAGGTCAGCTGCGACAGGCGGTCCGGTCCGGGCGGCAGTTCGCGGTCGTTATAGTGGGCGATCAAACCGCACACCGGTACGCGGGCGAAATCGTTCAGCAGCGGCAGCACCGCGTCGAAAACCGCGCCGCCGACGTTCTCGAAATAGACGTCTATACCCTGCGGGCACAGCGCGGCCAGGCGGCTGGCGAAGGCTGGATCGTGCCGGTCCAGGCAGGCATCGAAGCCCAGCGTGTCGACCACGTAACGGCATTTGTCCGCGCCACCGGCGATGCCGACCACGCGACAGCCCTTGAGCTTGGCGATCTGCCCCACCACCGCGCCGACCGGGCCGCTGGCCGAGGCCACCACCACGGTTTCGCCCGGCTTGGGTTCGCCGATTTTCAGCAAGCCCCAATACGCGGTGAAGCCGGGCATGCCGAGCACGCCCAGCGCATACGACGGCGGTTGGATGTCGCTACCGATGCGCATCAGGTCGCTGCCGTCGGACAGCGCGTAATCCTGCCAACCGCTGTTGCCCAG
>JBEVMS010000176.1:0-9163 GCA_040508515.1 Dyella sp.
GACCGACCGACGGCCGCTATGGCGATAACCCCAATCGCCTGCAGCACTACTACCAGTATCAGGTGATGCTCAAACCCAACCCGGAGAACATCCTGGAGTTGTACGTCGGCTCGTTGAAGGAGCTGGGCATCGATCCGCTGGTGCACGATCTGCGCTTCGTCGAGGACAACTGGGAATCGCCGACGCTGGGCGCCTGGGGGTTGGGCTGGGAAGTCTGGCTCAACGGCATGGAGGTGACTCAGTTCACCTACTTCCAGCAGGCCGGCGGGCTGGAGTGCCGCCCGGTGACGGGCGAGATTACCTACGGTCTGGAGCGCCTGGTGATGTACCTGCAAAATGTGGACAGCCTCTACGACATCGTCTGGACGCACGCGCCGCATGGCGTGGTCACCTATGGCGATGTGTTCCATCAGAACGAGGTGGAGCAGAGCACATACAACTTCGAGCACGCCAATGTGGCCGAGTTGCTGCGCTGGTTCGATGTCTGCGAGGGCGAGGCGACCAAGCTGATCGCCGCCGGCCTGCCGCTGCCGGCCTACGAGCAGGTGATCAAGGCCAGCCACACGTTCAATCTGCTCGATGCGCGCCGCGCGATCAGCGTCACCGAGCGCCAGCGCTACATCCTGCGCGTGCGCACCTTGTCGCGCGCAGTGGCCGAAGCCTACGTGGCGCAACGTGAGAAGCTCGGTTTTCCGGGCCTGAAGAACCGCCAGGAGTCAGCGCATGCTTAAGCGCCCGCTATTGATCGAACTGGGCACCGAAGAGTTGCCGCCCAAGGCGCTGGACGAACTGGCCGCAGCGTTTCTGCGCGGTGTCACCGATGGCCTCGCCAAACGCGGTATCGACGCGGCGCTGGATCTGGCGCGCGGGTACGCCTCGCCGCGCCGTTTGGCCGTCTATGTGCCGCAGCTGGCGGTCGAGCAGCCGGCGCAGGCGATCGAGCGCCGCGGTCCCGCGCTCAGTGCCGGCCTCGGTGCGGACGGCCAGCCGGCCAAGGCATTGATCGGTTTCGCGCAGTCCTGCGGGGTTGGCGTGGAGCAACTGGAAAAACTCGAAACCGACAAGGGTGCGTGGTTCGTCTACCGCACGCTCAAGCCGGGCCAGCCGGTGGCCGCGTTGCTGCCGGAGATCATCGAGGAAGCCTTGAAGGGCTTGCCGATTCCCAAGCCGATGCGCTGGGCCAATCACGAGTACAGCTTCGTGCGTCCGGCGCACTGGCTGGTGATCCTGCATGGCGCCGACCTGGTCGAGGGAAGCGTGCTGGGCCTGCAAAGCGGGCGTCAGTCGCGCGGGCATCGCTTCATGCATCCGCAGCCGGTGGCGATCGCCGACGCCGACAGCTGGCTGGACGCCTTGCGCGCCGCGCGCGTGCTGGCCGATCCGCAGGAGCGCCGCCAGCGCATCCTCGACGAAGTGGCGCGTGTGGCCGCGGCCAGCGGTGACGTGCCGCAGTTGTCCGACGCCTTGCTGGACGAGATCGCCAACCTGACCGAGTGGCCGGTGGCGATCGATTGCACCTTCGAGCGGCAGTTCCTAGAAGTGCCGCCCGAAGCACTGGTCACCACGATGGAAGCCAACCAGAAATTCATCCCGATGTTCGACGCCGCCGGCCAGCTCAGCGAACGCTTCATCGGGATCGCCAATATCGAAAGCCGCGAGCCGGCGGAAATCCGCAAAGGCTACGAGCGAGTGATCCGGCCGCGCTTCGCCGACGCCAAGTTCTTCTGGGACGAAGATCTGAAAACCCCGCTGGGCGACAATCTGGAAGCACTCAAGCAGGTCACCTATCAGCAATCGCTGGGCAGCCTGTGGGACAAAACGGTGCGCGTGGCCGAACTGGCACGGGTGATCGCCAACCGGGTCGGCGTCGATGCCGCGCTGGCCACGCGTGCCGCTTCGCTCAGCAAGTGCGATCTGCTGACTCGCATGGTCGGCGAGTTTCCCGAACTGCAGGGCGTGATGGGTCGCTATTACGCGACGCGGCATGGCGAGCCGGCCGCGGTGGCCGAGGCGCTGGACAGCTACTATCAACCCCGCTTCGCCGGCGACCGCATTGCTGCGGGATCGATCGGCCAGGTGCTGGCGGTGGCCGAACGGCTGGACACGTTGGCTGGCATCTTCGCGGTGGGCCTCAAGCCCAGCGGCAACAAGGATCCGTTCGCGCTGCGCCGCGCTGCGTTAGGGCTGGCGCGTACCTTGGTCGAAGCGGAGCTGGCGCTGGACCTGCGTGCCGCGTTCGCCGAAGCGCTGGAACTGCTGCCCGAAGCGGCCTTGCAGGCTGGGTTGAAACCGGGCAAGGACGGCAAGCCCGCCGCGCTGAATGCCGGCGCGCGCCGCCGCGCTTTGCAGGACGAGCTGTACGAGTTCGTGATCGAGCGCTTGCGCGGTTATTACGCCGAGCAGGGCTTCAGCGTCGATGCGTTCGAAGCCGTGCTGGCGGTGGCGCCGGCGAGCCTGGCCGATTTTGATCGGCGCCTGCGCGCCGTGGCCGAATTCAGCCGCCGCCCGGAGGCGATCAGCCTGGCCGCCGCCAATAAGCGTGTGGCGAATATCTTGCGCAAGCAGGCGGAAGAGCCGGGCGCGGTGCCGATTGGCAGCACCGTCGATGCCGCGTATTTCGACGCCGAGGCGGAACATGCCTTGGCGGTGGCGCTGCAGCAGGCGCGGCAGGATACGGCCACCGCTTTGGAGGGCGCCGATTACGCCGCCGTGTTGAGTCGGCTGGCGGCCTTGCAGGCGCCGGTGGATGCGTTCTTCGACAGCGTGCTGGTGAACGCGCCGGACCCGGCGGTGCGGGCCAATCGGCTGGCGTTGCTGGGACTGCTGAAAGCGCAGTTCACGGCGATCGCGGATATTTCGCGGTTGTAGCCGTCACGCGTGGGAACAGAATGATGCCGCTGCGGCGGCGTCATTCGCATGACGGGAAGGATCGCGTCGAGCGCGGGATTTCCCGCGCTGATTACTACGCTGCGTGCGGATACCCCGTCATCGACGACGGCTATCCGACTCGCGTGGCGGCAAGCGTTCCGCGGCGCGATTCGGCGCCGCGGCGTACCGATCAAGCCAGCGTCAAGCGGCTTTTGCGAATGCGGTCGGACAGGTGCTGGTTGAACGACACCAGCGAATCGGGATCGTCGCTGACGCCGCCCGGTCCAAGCACGCTATAAAGCTCAGCGAGCAGGTCGGTGTTGTCGGCCAGGCTCAGGCGGCTATCGGCCAACTGCAGATTGGATTGCAGGATCTTCATGGCCGCAGCCAGGCGCTGGGGGTCGACCGCGTTGCCGGTGGTGTGCATGGAAGCGCCCGTGTTACGCAAACGGCTGCGCGAAAGCTGCTCCGCGCTGGTGCCGAGCATGCTGTCGTCGTTGGAACTGGCCAGGGGATCGGCCTGGATCGGACCCTCACCAGCGACCAGCCATACCAGCGAAATACCCAAGGTTTTGGCCAAGGTGACGCAACGGCCGCGCGACGGATCGGTATGCCCATCGCGCCAGCTGCGCACCACGCCCTCGGAAAAACCACATTTGCGTGCAATTTCAGTGGCACTGCCAACCTGCTGAATCAGCAGCTTTACGCGGCCTGCAAAGGTGTTCGTAGGGATGGATGTGCCATCGGGCTGGGCATGGATCGCAATATTCATAGATGTCGTCTGCTGGTGGGGGGCGCGGGGGGACGCCGCAATCCGGGGACTTAAGGATGTACGCGAAGATCGCAAGTCATTTCGTCGCACCTGGCTGTGCTGATCTTGCTGCTGCTTCATTTCGGCAGTCTTTCTTGCTGTTGTCACTCATACCAAGGTATTCATTTGTCAGGCAAAAAAACCCGGAAGCATTGGTTTTTGTCGGGCCAGAGCATGCCAACGCACGACGGCGAAAGTAGTTGACGCAATAACGCATCGAATTATTTGACGTCGACGGGACGCCTGCTCGGCGCGGTCCTGCGACACGCCTGCGCATTGCTGAAAAACGCCGCAAAGGCTTGCTGCAAGCCGGTTCGCGCAACGCAAGCGATATGGATCGATCGATCAACGCAACGCGCAAGAATCGCCGCGGCACTTTGTCACGGCCGCTGGTGTTTTACGTGAGTCCTCCGCGGCTCTTAATGGGCGACGCCTGCGAGAGGGCGCACGGGGTAGTGCGAGCGCGGCGTCGGCATCGCTGCAAGCAGCGTGGGTGCCAGAGCACCGCACGCAACCTCTGGCCGCGCGTTTCGTCGTCACGACGCGCACAGTGTGGGGATCCGTGATGGTGTGCTGAGGAGACGCCGACAACGCATGCGAACAAAGCCATGCGGTGGCCCGGCGGATTGAATGGGGCGCAAATTATTCCGCCTCGACTTTCTTGAGCCTCCCTTTGTCGTTATTCTTGGGATTCCCTCACGAGATCCGTTTGGTTTCGGCCGGCGTGGTGCCGTTAAGCTCTCGTGCCTGTTTTGTCCTTCGATGAGGTTCTCCCAATGCGTAGCGTGGTTTGGTCGCTGATGTCGGTAGCGGCGCTGGCTTTGGCCGGCTGTAACAATTCAGGTTCTTCATCGAGCGAGGGCGATGCCAATAACGCCGCCGCCGCGGTGCCCAGCACGGTGAGCGGTACGGTTTCGTTGCGTGGCGATGCTCAGGTTTCGCCGCAAGCCAAGCTGGACATCTCGCTGGTCGACGTTACGGCGCAGGGTTCCGCGCCCTTGTCGACCAAGACGGTGCAACCCGCAGGCAGCTTCCCGCAGCAGTTCAGCCTTGCGGTGAAGCCGGAACAGATCAACCCGAACGACCTCTACGTCGTGCAGGCCACCCTGGTCGATGGCGAGCGTCACTACAGCATGCCGCTGCAGGCACCGGTGCTGACCAAGGGCGCTTCCGCGCAGGTGACGATTCAACTGGTGCCAGAGCTGACCGCGGGCGAAAAAGAGCTGGCAGCCTTCACCACGGTCCAGTCGCGCATTGGCGGCATGAAGGTCACCAGCGGCACCAAGCTGGAAAAGGATTCCTCGCTGGGTTGGCAGGTGTTCCGTGACGGCGGCGAAGTGAAGTTCATCCGTGAGCTGGTCGACAACGGCGACAAGGGCTTCGTCAGCAACGATTTCGCCTACAAGGCGGGCAAGCCCTGGGTGGTGGTGCAGCAGCACAAGTCCAGCCAGAACGACAAGCCGAGCGCGATCTATCGCGCCGGCTGGAGCGACGCCGGCGAACTGGTGCTGAAGCAGCACGAGGTCGATGGCAAGGTCGATGTGCTTGATGACGCCACCGCCGCCGATCTGCAAAAGCAGGCCAGCGACATGCTGAACCTGGCGACGGGCGGCAAGGGCAAGTAAGTCCTTCACGCTTCGTCGCGGTCTACAAAAAAGCCTTCCGCAGTCAATGCGGAAGGCTTTTTTATGGCGACGCGTGCGGCGCTAGAAGGCGTACTTCATACCCAGGTTGAGGCTATTGTACTTCTGGCTGTCATCGCTGAAGCGACCGCTGTAACCCACCCAGCCACTGAGCTTGCTGCTGAACTGCGCCGCCACGCCCAGATCGGCGGTGCCCCATGACGCATCGGGCTGGAAGCCGGTCAAGGCGAACTGGCCGTTCATGCCGTTGAGGCCGGCAGTTATCTCACGCGCATCGGCACGGCTGTCGTGATTCCAGGCCACTTCGGCGTACGGCGTCAGCAGTGTGTTGCCGGTCTGCCAATGGCCTTGCAGGCGCCATCCGGCGGTGCTTATCAAAGCCTCGCGCTGCTGGCGGCCGAACCACATCGCGGTACTGTCGTCGCCGTTTTCGTTATAGCCGTTGACGCGGATGTCTTGGTATTCGACGTTGACGTACGGACCTGTCTTGAGCGATTCGCCGCCGAACCACCAGCCGCCGGTCACGCCGCCGCCCAGGTGCGAACCATCGGCCTTGCCGCTCTCGGTGCGCCGGTTGCTGCCGAGCTGGATCACGCGGTCGATATCGCTGAAGTCGGACTGGCCGAAGTTGCCGTAACCGCCGACATATACGCCGTTGCCGGCCTGGTAGTTGATGTAACCGAGGCCGGAAATGTCCTGCATCTTGTAGCCGCCACCGCCGCTGAAGTCGGCGGTGTTCTGGCCCACGCCCAGCGCCACGCCGAACGACAGGTTCTCGTTGGCGCGCACATCGCCGCCTAAAGTCAGGTTGACGTTGTTGCTGCGCGTGCGCGGCGAGCTGTCGCTGCCGTCGAAACGCTGGTTGCCGTAGTCGACATTGACGAACATCCGCGTATCGCTGCCGAAGCCGTCGGCCAGCATCTGATTGCGGATCGCGCGGGTCTGCGCGGTAGTCGAGGCCAGCGGCGCCTCGCCCAGCAACGAGGCGTAACCCGGCGCGGAAATCACCGAGGCGACGTATTGACCCAGTAGCGCATGGCCGGCAGTGGTCGGATGGACGCCATCGGCGAACAGATAACTCTGGTTGGTGCCAGGGGCATAGGTGAAGGGCAGGTTCGAGTTAGCCGGTCCGCACTGCACCGAGCTGGAGCCCACGCCGCAGGCCGGTGCGCTGACGTTGCTGAAGCCGTAGGCCCGGGGATTGGCGATCACCTCGTTAAGCAGGCTATAGGTATTGATCGGAATGATGCCCTTGCCCAATTGGCCCAGACCGGAATTGAGCAAGCCGTTGTAGATCTGGCTGAGCCCGGTCAGCGAGGCGGCGGCGCTGGGCCCTTGCTCGGTCGCGTCCGGGGTCAGCCCGATATTCGGCAGATTGAACACCAGGATGTTCTTTACCCCGGCCGCTTGCAGCTGACCGATCAGCTTCACTTCCTGCTGTGCGGCGGCCGCGACGTTGGCCTGGGCCTGCGCGGCGGTTTCCAACGCCGCGACACCGGCGCCGGCGGCGACCTGGGCGTTGATCTGCGCGGCCACGGCCTGCGCGATGGCCGGTGGTAGCCCGGCAGTGTTGGCTGCGATCAGCTGCTGCGCCACACCTTGCGCGCCGGCGGCGGTAGCGTGATAGAAAATATCGTTGGCGCCGCCCCAGATCGAATACAGCGCATGGCCGTCAACGCGATTGCCGGCCAGGTAAGCATTTACCTGGCTGGTCACGGTGGGGACCACGCTGGGGCTACCGGGTGTATTGTTGAGCACGCCGGCGCCGCCCCAGGCATAGTCGGTGCCACCGGCGAGCGAGGGGCTCAATGGCAGGCCGAGGTCGCCGGCGACGTTCTGGATCGTGACCGTGCCTGGGTTGGTGGTGTATTTCAGCGGCGGCTGCACCGTGGGGTTGAGTGCCAGCGAAAGGTTGCCGCTATCACTGAGGCTGTCGCCGAACACGACGACCTTGCTGAAATCCGTGGCGGCGGCACCGGTGGTGCACAGGGCGAGCGCGATGGCGCCAACCAGATGGCGGGTACGGGGCATGAACGACTCCTTGGCGTGAGTGCCTTGTTATTAACGAGTTAAAATAGTCCATTCATCTATGAACGCGCACGCTGCGGCGCAGCGTGCGGTTGCATAAAGCCATGACCGCCGGTTAGCGTTTCTGAGCGCGCGAAAAGGCGTCGGCGAAGGCACTGTTGGCGGGGCTTGCTACTGGCTTGGCGGCGGGCGGATTGCTGCGCTGCGAGCCCGCGCGACCGGCCGGCGGCGTCGTGCGTTCGCCGGGGTTAGAGCGCACGCCGCGGGATTCGCCCGGCTCGTCGTCCAGCCGCATCGACAAGCCGATGCGCTGCCGCGGCAGATCCACGTCCATCACCTTGACCTTGACGATGTCGCCGGCCTTGACCGCGTCACGCGGGTCCTTGACGAAGGTGTGCGAGAGCGCCGAGACGTGCACCAAGCCGTCCTGATGCACGCCGATGTCGACGAAGGCGCCAAACGCGGCCACGTTAGTGACGCGCCCTTCCAGAATCATTCCGGGCCGGAGGTCTTTGACGTCCTGCACGCCCTCGGCGAAGCTCGGCGCGACGAACGCCGGGCGCGGGTCGCGGCCGGGTTTTTCCAATTCCTTCAGGATGTCGCGCACGGTCGGCAAGCCGAACCGTTCATCGGTGAATTGCTCGGCTTTCAGGCCGCGCAAAAAGGCGGTGTCGCCGATGATGTTGCGGACCTCGCGGCCGCTGTGCGCGATGATCCGCTCGACCAGCGGATAGGCTTCCGGATGCACCGCGCTGGCGTCCAGCGGGTTGTCGCCCGCGCTCACGCGTAAAAATCCCGCGCACTGCTCGAACGCCTTGTCGCCGAGCCGCGGCACCTTCAGCAGCGCCTTGCGGTTGGCGAACGGGCCGTTGGCATCGCGGTGCTTGACCACGTTTTCGGCCACGCTGGCGGAAAGCCCGGCGACGCGCCCCAGCAGTGCCGCCGAGGCGGTGTTGAGGTCCACGCCGACCGCGTTGACGCAATCCTCCACCCGCGCGTCCAGCGCACGCGCCAGCTTCACCTGGTTGACGTCGTGCTGGTACTGGCCCACGCCGATCGCCTTGGGCTCGATCTTCACCAGCTCGGCCAGCGGATCTTGCAGGCGCCGGGCGATCGACACCGCGCCGCGCAGGCTGACATCCAGCGTGGGAAATTCGCGCGCTGCCAGCTCGGAGGCCGAATAGACCGAGGCGCCGGCTTCGGACACCACGATCTTCGACAGCTTGGCCTCGCCCAGCTTCTTGATCACCTCGGCGGCTAGCTTGTCGGTCTCGCGCGAAGCGGTGCCGTTGCCGATCGCGATCAGCTCGACGCCGTGCTGCATGCACAGCTTGCCCAGCGTAACCAGCGACTCGTTCCACTGCCGGCGCGGCTCGTGCGGGTAGACCGTGTCAGTGGCCAGCAACTTGCCGGTGGCATCGACGATCGCCACCTTGACGCCGGTGCGGATGCCCGGGTCCAGCCCCATCACGGTCTTGGCACCCGCCGGCGCGGCCAGCATCAAGTCCTTCAAGTTGTCGCCGAACACGCGGATCGCTTCGTCCTCGGCGTTTTCGCGCACGCGGCCGAACAGGTCCAGGGTCAAGTGCAGGTGCAGCTTGACGCGCCAGGTCAGGCGCACCGTTTCGCGCAGCCAGGCATCGGCGGCGCGGCCCTGGTCGTGAATATCGGCATGCGCGGCGACCCGGCCTTCGCCCTCGGCGTGGCCTTGTTCCGGATCGAGCCCGGCCGCCAGTTCCAGCTCGATCACCCCTTCGTTGCGCGCGCGCATCAGCGCCAGCAGGCGGTGCGAGGGGATCTTGCCGATCGGCTC
>JBEVMS010000185.1:0-6552 GCA_040508515.1 Dyella sp.
GGCAGTTCGTCATCGGCGAAGCGGCGAAGATCGGCTGGCGAGTTGATCTGTGCCAGTCGCGGGTAGCGGGAGAGGTCGGTCATAAGTCGTATTGTTGGCCCGCCGGCAGGGCGGAGCAAGGGCGCAGTATAGAAGATGCGGCCGCCGTGCATCGGCAACCCTCGGGTATCGAGGTCGGGTCGTGGCTTTCGCGTGCTGTCACGGGGCGCGGGAACGCGTCGGCGATGCGGCATTGCCGCGCAGACGCGGTATTGCGCATCCAGGCGAGGGCAGGAAACGGCGGCTCACACCGTCTGCGGTCGCCGATGTTTGGGTAGATGGCTGACCAGAAACTCCATTTGATCGGCCAGGATATTGCGATTAGAGAGGATCAGGTGCTCGACCCAACTGGGTCGGTACGGCACCGCCAGCAAGGGCATGTTGGCCTGCTGCGGAGTGCGGTTGCTTTTTCTGAGATTGCAGGCCAGGCAGGCGCTGACCACGTTTTCCCATTCGTCCTTGCCGCGCTTGGAGATCGGCAGCACATGGTCGCGGGTCAGTTCGCCGCGGCTGAAATGGTCGCCGCAGTAGAGGCACAGGTGGCGATCGCGGGCGAACAGTGCGGTATTGGTCAGTGCCGGCGCCGGGTCGATCGCGTGGTCGCGGCAGTGTCCGGTGCTGGCGACGATCGGATGCAGATGCAGCAGGCTTTGCTCGCCACGCGAGCGATTGATGCCGCCGTGCACCGTCAGGCAGGGATCGCCCAGGGTCCAGGCGACCGCGTCGCGGACGTACAGGCAAACGGCCTCCTGCCAGCTGATCCAGTCGAGGATGCGACCGGCCGCATCCAGCGACAGCACGCGCGTGGCATGCAGGTCGTGGTGCGGCGGTGAATCGTTTTGGAGCACTTCCATCAGCATGTGTTACGTCCTTCACCCAAGCGAAAGAGCGGTCCCGCGCTGCAACGTGTCCTTTTACCTTCGTGAGCATAGCCCAAGTCAATTGCAATTCGCATGCAAACGGGACTTGAGAAGGACGCAGCGGTGGATTCGCTCAGCGCGCGACGGCGCTGATATAGTGCCAATTCATCTGTAGACCCGACGCCGGGTTTGGGAGGGGAAGCCAGGGCGGCGACCCCGGCACGGCGGGGCAGAGGTAAGTGACGTGGCTGAAGTTCTTTTCTACGAGCGCCCGGTGCCGCTCAACCGTACCCAGCATAAAGACCTGCGCCTTAAGCCGGTGATGCATCTGAAGTTCGCCAGCGCCGTGCATTCGGTGCCGCTTACCGGGGTAGAGTTTGGCCCGGCCGCGCGCGATCTGCCCATCCTGTTCGGCGGCGCCACCGTCGATGACGCCGGCCCGATGGCCTTGCTCGGCCTGCGTCAGAACGAGAATCTGTTCATCGATGCCGAGGGTCAGTGGGAAGCCAACGCCTACATACCGGCCTTCATTCGCCGCTACCCATTCGTGCTGGCCGAGAAGCCGCCGGGTCAGCCGGGTGACGATTTCACCGTGTTCCTGGACGAAACCTACGAAGGTTTCGATGCTTCCGAAGGTGAGCGCCTGTTCAAAGAGGACGGCAGCGACACCGAGATGTTGACCAAGGCGGTCGGTTTCCTGGGTGAGTTCCAGGAGCATGTCAGCCGTACCCAGTGGTTCATGGCGCAGTTGCGCAAGCACAACCTGCTGGAGCCGCGCTCCATCACCTTGAGCAAGGAAGGCAGGTCGCTCAACTTGAATGGCCTGTTCGTGGTCAGCGAGGAACGCCTGCGCCAGTTGGACGAAAAGACCGCGCACGAATTCCTCAAGGAAGGCGTCTACGGTTGGATCTACGCACACTTGCTGTCGCTGACCAACATCGAGCGGGTCGCGCGCCGGCTGGACACGCGCGAGCAACGCGAGGACGCCAGCGCTACGCGCAACTGATCGCGTTGCTGGCGATACGCCCTTTGGGCTACCGCCCTCCAAACAAAGCCGCCCGCGGGCGGCTTTGTTGTTTGCGTGCCGTGGCGCGATCGCTCAGGGCGCGCTTACCGAGAGAAACGCGGCGGCTTCTTGAATCTGCGCCTCGGTCATTTGCGCAGACACCGCAGTCATCGTGCCCGGTTTGGCGCCGCCGGCTTTGGCGCGCGCCTGAAATTCGTGCAGCCGCGCGACCACGAACACATCGGGCTGGCCCACGATGGCCGGAAAGCGCGCGCCGACGCCGCGCCCGTCGCTGCCGTGGCAACTGAAGCAGCTGGCGACGGTGGATGCTCCGCTGTGCGCCAACGCGTCGCCTGCCTGCACCAGCGCGGCCGCGGGCGGCGACGCCGCGACGATTGGCGCGGGATGTTGGGCCGAGAAGTAGGCGGCCATCTGCTGGATCTGATCGTCGGAAAGCCCCTGCGCGATAGGTTGCATGATGACGCTGGCGCGGCTCTTGTCCCTGAACTTCGAGAGTGCTTGCGCCAGGTAACCCGCATTCTGACCGGCAAGTCGCGGAAATCCGGCGACCGAGCCTTGACCTTGCGCGCCGTGGCAGGCCGCGCAGAGCGCCAGCGGTGCTGAGCCGCTGGGCGTGACGGTCTGTGCGGCGCTCGGTCCAACCCAGACTAGGCAAGTCAGCAGGGCGGCCAGGCCCAGCCATGGGAAGCGGAGGCAGCGGCGCCTCGCTTGGGTCAGGGGCTGCGTCGGTCGGTAGCGCATCACGGTGGTTTCCAGGCAGGGAAAGCCGGCGAGTCTGCTCGCTGTGGCTGACTGGATGCTTTGGTTGAATGCTATCGATTCAAATGGAATAGACCAACGCGAAACGCTCTCAGTTACCGCCGTTCCGAGCAGCGCCGACTGGTTTGGCCATCCGCAAGAGATCGGGCGCATAGCCGGCGGCATCGTAGAGTCCACGCGCCGGTTGGTTACCAGGGAATACCGCCAGCGTCATTAAATGGCAGCGATGTTCGCGGGCCCACTGCTCAGCATGCGCCAGCAATGCGTTGCCGACGCCGCGGCGTTCGTAGACACGGGCCACCGCGAGGTCAGCGATATGGCAGTTGGGGCGGCCGGTGAAATAGTCCTGAGTCTTTTGCAGATGCATGAAGCCGACCCGTTTGCCTTCGTCGTTTTCGGCGACGAAGACGAAACTATTGGGCGTGTCCTGATCCAGTTGCTGCCGCAGATGGGCGCGAATGCCCTCGATGCATTCGTTACGCCGCCGCCACGGCGGCAGCGGGAAATCGACGAAACGCGGAATCAGTTCGAGGATGAAGTCGTCATCATCCTCGGCCAGCCGGATCAGGAAACCGTTATCGCTCATGCGCCGCTCGCATCGTGGCTATTCGTCCGCTGCCGTTTCTACACCTGCAGGCGCAGCGCGGGAAGTGGCGCATCAATAGGTAATCATTATCGACAGCGTAACGCTTGCTTGTCCGCTATCGTACGTGCCCAAGCATCGTGGGCGGGCAAGCTGCAACCTGGGTCGCTCCCATCGCTGCGCATGACTTTCAAGGACGTTGGATGGACTATCCGCTGGTATATATCGACAAGCCCACCGCGCAGGACCGTGCGGCGATCGTGGTGCCGTTGGCTGCCTACAATCTGCGCAACGCGCCGCCGCCGCAGGTGCGCGAACTGGTTATTGCCTTGCAAGGTTTGCAGGGTGAAACGGTGGGTGGAATCTGGGCCAAGACGGTCTACGACTGGCTGTTCATCGAGCTGCTGGCGGTGCCGGAGGCCTGGCATGGGCGCGGGTTTGGCCGCAAGCTGCTGCAACAGGCTGAGCGGATCGCGATGGAGCGCGGCTGCGTCGGCGCGTGGTTGGACACGTTCGCCTTTCAGGCGCGTGGCTTCTACGAAAAGCAAGGCTATCGGTTGTTCGGCGATATCGCCGATCACCCCAAGGGAAGCTCGCGTTATTTTCTCAAGAAGACGTTCGCCGACGCGGCGAGTTGAGCGTTTTCGTTGGTCGCGGTTCGAGTCGCCAAACGAGCGCTCGGCCTTACTAAAAAGCCTGGGCACATGCCCAGGCTTTCGCTCAATGACGGCGAGTGTTTAAGCCAGCGCCGGCAAGCTTTCGATGCCCGCTTCGATGCCGGCTTGATGCACCAGGGTGCGCGGCAGGATGCGCGAGAAATAGAACTGCGCGGTGTCGCGTTTGGCCTGCCGATCCTGCGCGCTGAGTCCGCTGCCTTCCAGCGCGGCCACGCTGCGCGCCCACATGTAAGCCAGCGCGATATAGCCGGAGTAGTAGAGGTAATCGGTGGCGGCCGCGCCGATTTCTTCCGGATTGGCCTGCGCGCGCTGGGCCACGCTCAAGGTCAGTTTGCCCCACTGCTCCGCCGCGCGCGCCAACGGCGCGATAAACGCGCGCAGCGATTCGTCGGCGCTGTGTTGCTGGCAGAACGCGCCGATTTCCTTGAGGAAATGCTTCAGGCCGACGCCTTGCAGTTGCATGATTTTGCGGCCGAGCAGGTCCAGCGCCTGGATGCCGGTGGTGCCTTCGTACAGGGTGATGATGCGTGCGTCGCGGACGAACTGCTCGATCCCGTTCTCGGCGATGTAGCCGTGGCCGCCGTAGACTTGCAGCGCTTCCTTGGTGCACTCCTGCGCCAGTTCGGTGATCAGGCCCTTGGCGATCGGGATCAGGAAGGCGACCAGCTCGCCGGCCTTTTGTCGTTCGGACGGATCGCTCGCGCGCGCCTGGATGTCGGTTTGCAGCGCGGTGTAAAGCAGCAAGGCGCGGCCGGCTTCGACGAAGGCGCGCTGGGTCAGCAGCATGCGCCGCACGTCCGGTTGCACCAGCAGGTTGTCGGCCGCCTTGTCGGGGAATTTGGCGCCGGATAGCGCGCGCGATTGCAGACGTTCGCGGGCGTAGTTGAGGCTGTTTTGTAGCGCCCGTTCGGACAACGCCTGTCCCTGCACGCCGACCGAAAGCCGCGCGGCATTCATCATGGTGAACATCGCCGCCAGGCCTTTGTTCGGCTCGCCGATCAGAAAGCCTTCGGCGCCGTCGAAGTTCATCACGCAGGTGGCCGAACCTTTCAGCCCCATCTTGTGTTCGATCGCGCCGGCCGCCGCCGCGTTGCGCTGGCCCGGGCTACCGTCGGGATTGAGCTTGAACTTGGGCACGATGAACATCGAGATGCCGCGGCTGCCGGAGGGCGCATCGGGCAGTCGCGCCAGCACCAGATGCACGATGTTTTCGGTCAGATCATGTTCGCCGGCGCTGATGAAAATCTTGGTGCCGCTGATCGTGTAGCTGCCGTCGGGCTTCGGCTCGGCGCGGGTCTTGAGCAGGCCCAGGTCCGAGCCGGCTTGTGGCTCGGTCAGGCACATGGTGCCGGTCCAGCGGCCGTCGACGATGGGTTTCATGTAGCGCGTTTGCTGCTCGGCGCTGCCGTGCATTTCCAGCGCGTGGCAGGCACCCTCGGAGAGCAGCGGATAAAGGCTCCAGGCCAGATTGCCGGACTGGAACAGTTCGGTGGTAGCGGTGCCCAATACCTGGGGCAAAGCCTGGCCGCCGAAATGCTCGGACATGGTCAGGCCGGTCCAGCCGCCTTCAGCGAATTGGCGGAACGCATCCTTGAAGCCCTGCGGCGTGGTCACGCTGTGGCTGGCCGGATCGAAGCGGCAGCCTTGCTCGTCGCCGAGCGCGTTGAGCGGCGCCAGCACCTGTTCGCTGAGCTTGCCGGCTTCTTCCAGCACTGCGTCGAGCAGGTCGCGGGTGTGGCCCTCGCCGCCTTCCAGCGCGGTCAGCAACGGCTCAACGCGCAGCACGTCGTGGAGAGCGAAACGCATGTCGTCGAGCGGGGCTTTGTAGAGCGTCATGATGAGTCCTTAAGGCGCAGCGGTGAGCGCTATCAGCGGTAGGTGTTGGCGATGCCTGGCACGGGCGAGAGCCAGTTGTCGCCATGGAAATCAAAATCGCGCGCTTGCTTCTCCTGCTCCGGCAGGGCGGTGCTGATGCCGTGCACGCTGTACGGCAGTGAGCCGGCGCTGCCCTTGGCGGCGACCGCGGCCAGGGCCTGGCTCATTGCCGGGGTGGGCAGCACGTCGATTTGCAGCACATCGGCGGCGAAGGCGGGAATATCCAGCTCGAAGCGGCGTGCCAGACGCACCGGGATACCGTTGGCCACTTTCAGCTCGCCGTTGATCGACTGGAAGTCCATGCCGCCGTAGCTGTTGTTCTGGATGCGCAGGCTCAAGCGCCACTGACCATCCGGCCGCACGCTCATCTGCTGGATGCTGATACTGGGCGGAAACACGCTTTTGCGCGGTGGCCCGCAGCCGACCAGGCCGAGCAACGAGCCGGCGGCAAGGGCGACGCATAGCAGGCGGCGAAGCGGCGGTATCATGAAATCCTCAAGCGAGAAACCGGGACGCGGGCGTCAAACGATTGTTTGAATCTTAGCGATCTTGATCGGCAAAGTCAGCCGCGTGATCCCGAGTATCGATGGCGCGCTGCATCATGGTGGTGCTTGGCCGGTTCACTTCGCTTGACGCAGCGGGCATCATCGGGATCTTCCCCGAATGCATTTTTCTATGACTCGACGCATCGCTGCCCGCCGCTCTCCCATCCATGGCAATGGCGTGTTCGCC
>JBEVMS010000192.1:0-7734 GCA_040508515.1 Dyella sp.
GGCCGCGTTCCGTCCGCTGCAAGATGGTGGAAACGGCTTGCACGTTTAATGACACCACGCGTGGCATGCTTGTTCCTTGAGTAAGTGACAGGTCAGGGAATTCGAATGCCGCGTCAGTACAGCATGGGCGGGCGGAGCAGCGGCCGCGCTGCCACGGGTGGGCGCGAGCAGGCGCCGTCGCCAAAAAGTCTGCGCGAGCGCTGGTCCGCGCTGCGCAACCTGCCTCCGTTTTTGCGCGGCGTCTGGCGCACCAGCCGCTGGCTGACTTCGTGCACCCTCGTGTTGCGGCTGCTGCGCGCCTTGTTGCCGGTGGTCACGCTGTTCGTGGGCAAGTTGATCGTCGACGAAGTGGTGCGGCTGTTGCGCATGGCGCATCCGCATGCTGGCCTGGATGGCTGGCTGGGCAGCGGCGAGCTTGATCATCTATGGCTGCTGCTGTCGCTGGAGTTCGCGCTGGCGGTGCTGGCGGATCTGTTGGGACGAATCGTTTCGCTGATCGACTCGCTGTTGTCGGAGCTTTTCAACAACAGCACCAGCGTGGCGCTGATGGAGCATGCCGCCTCGCTGGATCTGGAAGACTTCGAGGACGCCGACCTGCAGGACAAGCTCGACCGCGCACGTCGTCAAGTGGCTGGGCGAAATTCGTTGCTGTCGCAGTTGCTGGGCCAAGCGCAGGACATGGTCACCGTCGTCAGTTTCGCCATCGGCATGATGATCTACGTGCCTTGGCTGATCGTGCTTTTGCTGTTGGCGCTAGTGCCGGTTTTCGTCGGCGAGCTGCATTTCAACGCGCAGAGTTACGACACCAATTTCCGCTGGACGCCGGAGCGGCGCGAGCTGGATTACCTGCGCATCGTCGGCGCCAGCGCGCAGACTTCCAAAGAGGTCAAGAGCTTTGGCCTGCATCGGTTTCTGATCGAGCGCTACCGTTCGCTGTCGTGGTCGATCTATCGGGCCAACCGCTCGATCGCTTTGCGCCGTGCCGGTTGGGGCGGACTGCTGACCACCATCGGGACGCTGGGTTATTACGCGGCCTATGCGTTGATCGCCTTCCGCACCGTGCGCGGTGATTTCAGCATCGGCGATCTGACCTTTCTGTCCGCTTCGTTTCGCCGTTTGCGCAATTTGATGGAAACCTTGCTGATCGGTTTTTCGCAGGTGGCCGGACAGGCGCTGTACCTGGATGATTTGTTTTCGTTCTTCCAGATCACACCGGAGATTCTTTCGCCGACCGAACCGCGGCCATTTCCGCAGCCGATCCGCCAGGGATTCGTGTTCGAGAATGTCGGCTTTCGCTATCCCGAGTCGGAGCGCTGGGCGGTGCGCGGTTTGAGCTTCACGCTGGGCGCGGGCGAGGTGCTGGCGCTGGTCGGCGAGAACGGCGCGGGTAAGACCACGGTGGTCAAGCTGCTGGCGCGCCTGTACGACCCGGACGAGGGACGCATTCTTCTCGATGGTCACGATCTGGCCGAATACGATCTGGATGCGTTGCGCGCCCACATCGGGGTGATCTTCCAGGATTTCGTGCGCTACTCGATGAGCGCGGCGGACAACATCGCGGTGGGCTGGATCGACGCGCGCGAGGACGGCGAGCGCATTCGCCATGCCGCGCGGCGCAGCCTGGCCGACGACGTGATCACGCAACTGCCGGACGGTTATGAGCAGATGCTGGGCAAGCTGTTCAAGGGCGGCGTCGATCTATCCGGCGGCGAGTGGCAGAAGATCGCGATCGCCCGCGCCTACATGCGTGACGCGCCGCTGCTGATTCTGGACGAGCCGACCGCGGCGTTGGACGCGCGCGCGGAATTTGAGGTGTTTCAGCGTCTGAAAGTGCTTTCGCATGGCAAGAGCGCGGTGATCATCTCGCACCGGTTTTCCACCGTGCGCATGGCCGATCGCATCATCGTGCTGGAAGACGGCCGCATCGAGGAGAGCGGCACGCATGATGAATTGGTGGCTGCCGGCGGTCACTACGCCGAGTTGTTCGAGCTGCAAGCGGCGGGTTACCGCTAGCGCGATCACGCGCGGCGTGCAACAACGCGCTGTGCCGAGCGTCCACCGGCGAGGGTGGACAACTCGGCGTGTGTTCGGGTGATCAGCCGCCGTGCACCACCGGCAACTCGATGTAGCTGGCCTGGTCACCAGCGCGATAGATTCGCTGAGTGGCCGCCTGGTAATCGGAAGGCTTGGCCAGGAAAATATTCGGCACAAAGGTTTGCGGGTTGCGATCGTACAGCGGGAACCAGCTGGACTGGATCTGCACCATCACGCGATGACCGGGCAGGAAGACATGCTCGGCATTGGGCAGGTCGAAGCGGTAGTTCAGCGGTGTATTGGCGGCCAACGGCTGCGGATTGGCAAAGCCGGTGCGGTAACGACCACGGAAGATGTCCATCGAGATGCCCAGCTCGTAACCGCCCAGTTCGGGTTGCTCGGCGACCTGGTTGGGATAGACGTCGATCAGCTTGACCACCCAGTCGCTGTCGGTGCCCGAGGTGGAGGCGGTCAGGTGGACCACCGGCCAGCCGCTGATTTGCAGCGGCGTGGTCAGCACGTCCGATTCATAGGTGAGCACATCGGGGCGGGTGGCCGCCGCACGCTGATCTTCGACCAGCCAGTTGTGCCAAGTGGGGCTGCCCATCGCGGGCACCGGCCGGGCACGGTAAGGGATCGGCTTGGTCGGATCGGAAACGTACTGGTCGTAGCCGGTGCTGCTGGTGGCCGGCGGCGCTTCGAAGCCTAGCTTCATGCCCGGCTCCAGGTACAGCGCGGTCGGCGTGATCGCGCAGCCGCTGGGACAGCCGGCCGGCCACGCGGGCAAGCGCTGCCATGTGTTGGTGCCGGTGACGAAGGCGTTGACCGGCGCGGTGTCGTCCTTGGGCGCGCCGTCCTTGAGATACTGCGCCAGGAACGGGCGCAAGATGTGTTCGCGGTAGTAGCGGGAGGTATCGCTGCCGAACTTGATCGGACCCAGCGCGCTGCCCTCGTCTTCCTCCTGGCCATGAAACCACGGGCCCATCACCAGGAACACCTTGTCGTTTTGCGTATCCTTGGGCTTGATGGCCTTATAGACGGCCATGGCGCCGTAGATATCTTCCTGGTCCCATTCGCTGTCCACCAGCATCACCGGCACTTTCAGCGGCAGCGCGGCCAGCACTTTGTCCACCGCTTGGTCTTGCCAGAACGCATCGTAGGCCGGGTGCGCCAAGAGCTTGTTCCAGAAGCCCAGTTGCTCCATGCCGTATTGATGGCCCAGCGCGCCTGCCGAGCCGGCATCCAGGAACATGGTGTACTCGTCCTGGTAGTTGCTCCACCATTTAACGCCGCCCTTGCGGGTGGCGGTCTGCTCGTAAATGTAATTGATGTTCTGTTGACGGAAGGCGCCGTTGTGGAACCAGTCGTCGCCCATCCAGCCATCGACCATCGGGTTTTCCGGCACCGATACCTTCAAGGCCGGATGCGGATTGACCAAGGCCATCAGCGGCTCGAAGCCGTCATAGGAAACGCCGATGGCGCCAACTTTGCCGTTGGATTCAGGCACGTGCTTGACCAGCCAGTCGATGGTGTCATAGGTATCGGTAGCATCGTCCACCGGCGTGGGATTCTGCGGGCCGTGGATCGGACGGTTCATTACATAATCGCCCTCAGAACCGTACTTGCCACGTACGTCCTGCACCACGCGGATATAGCCGTCTTCGATCAGCACGTCGTTGGCGTCGTCGTCGCCGCGCAGCGTCATGGCCAAGCTGCCGCTCTGCTCCTTGGGGGTGGTGTAGTCGTCGGCGTCGTAGGGCGTGCGGGTCAGCAGCATGCCCACGTGCTTGGCCGCCTTGGGTACCAGGATCACGGTATGCAGCTTGACCCCGTCGCGCATGGGGATCATGACCTCACGCCGCTCGTAGTCGAAGCTCCCGGTCACGGGGGTGAATTTGGCCGGCGTCTCACTGGGGTAGTTCGGGTACTTCGGCGAGGCAGGCTTGTCGGTGCCGGCATACGCGGCGCAGGTCGATAACGCACCCGCCAGGGCGAGGGCGAGCCGGGCGAGGGGGAAGCTGCTAAGGAGATTTGACATGGGTGGGCCGATGGTGAGCAATCGCCCAATTTAGAGGATGCGCGCAACGGGTGGAGGTGGCTGAAGTCACGCATGCATTCTTGCGGGAGGCGTGTGAATTTGCGTTTTCACGCAAGGATGTGACGAGCATGGCGCGTAGGCTTAATTTCCGGCACTGTTTGCCAGCTAACGTGGAGCCAATGGCTGTGTCCGACGCATTGCGGTCAGGCGTGAGCTTCATGATCACCCATCGCCGCTGCCCGAAAGCAGCGCGTCGTTTCCATCCTTGAGGAAGATTTATGCGTCGTCGTCTTGTGGTTGCTATCGCGTTGGCGCTGGCCGCCGTCACTGGTACGGAACAGTCCTTCGCTACCGACCAGGCTGTTATCGGGCATGCCACACCGAGCCGTGCGCTCACACCCACTCAGCTGCCGCGCGGGATCACGCCCAGCCACTACGATGTCGCCCTGGTGCCACATGCGCAGTCGCTGAGTTTCGACGGCACGGTGACCGCGACGATTGCGGTGGCCAAGCCGACGCGCAGCATCACCCTCAATGCGCTGGACCTGAGCTTTTCATCGGTCAGCCTCACCGACGCGACGGGCAAGCTGAGCTTTGCCGCGCCCAAGGTTAGCGTTGATGCGGCGACGCAGACCGCTACCTTCACCTTCGCGCAGCCGATTCCGGCCGGCAGCTATCGTCTGGCGATGAGCTACACCGGCAAGATCGGCACGCAGGCGGTCGGCATCTTCGCGCTGGATTACGACAGCAAGGGCGGCAAGCAGCGCGCGCTGTATACCCAGTTCGAGAATTCCGACGCGCGACGCATGATCCCCTCCTGGGATGAGCCGGCCTACAAGGCCAGCTTTACGCTGGAAGTGACCGTGCCGTCCGATGAGATGGCGGTCAACAATATGCCGGTGGCGTCGCGTACTGATCTGGGCAACGGGCTCAGCCGCGTGCGCTTCGAGACGACCCCGAACATGTCGACCTATCTGCTGTTCTTCGGCTTAGGCAAGTTCGAGCGCGCCACCACCAGCTCTGACGGCACCGAGATCGGCGTCATCACCCAGCAGGGTTCCATCGGCCAGGCCCAGTTCACGCTCGACTCGGCCAAGGCTGTACTGCACGAATACAACGATTACTTTGGCGTGCCTTATCCGTTGCCCAAGCTGGACAATATCGCGGCGCCCGGCAGCAGCCAGTTCTTCGCCGCGATGGAGAACTGGGGGGCGATTTTCACCTTCGAGTCCAGCCTGCTGCTCGATCCGGCGATTGCCACCCAATCGGACAGCGAGGAAGTGTTCAACACCGCCGCGCACGAGATGGCGCACCAGTGGTTCGGTGACTTGGTGACCATGCGCTGGTGGGATGACCTGTGGCTCAACGAAGGCTTCGCCTCGTGGATGGCCAGCCGGGCTACGGCCAAACTGCATCCGGAGTGGAACACCGCGATCGATGCGGTCAGCGTGCGCGAGGCGGCGATGGCGCGCGACGCGATTGCCACCACGCATCCGGTAGTGCAGCACGTGGAAACGGTGGAGCAGGCCAATCAAGCTTTCGACAGCATCACCTATTCCAAGGGCGAGGCGATCATCGGGATGTTGGAAGCCTATGTCGGCCACGACACCTGGCGCGATGGCGTGCGCCGTTACATCAAGGCTAACGCTTACAACAACACCGTGTCCGATGATCTGTGGAAGGCCATGGACGCGGTGGCGCCGGGCAAGCACGTCAGCACCATCGCGCATGATTTCACCTTGCAGCCGGGCATTCCGCTGATTCGTGCGGAAGCCTCGCAGTGCGCGGACGGCAAGACCGTGCTGAGCCTGAGCCAGGGCGAATTCACCCGTGATCGACCGGACAAGCAGCCGCTGCGCTGGCATGTTCCGGTGATCGCCGAGGCGGTGGGCGGCAGCCCGGTCAGCACCGTGGTGACGGACGGCAAAGCCAGCGTGAGCGTGCCCGGCTGCGGACCGATTCTGGTCAACGCAGGTCAGAGCGGTTACTACCGCACGTTGTATGCGCCGGCGCAGTTCGCCGCCTTGAAGGGCGCCTTCACCAAGCTGGCGCCGATCGACCAGTTGGGCCTGATGGGCGACACCTGGGCGCTGGGTCTGGCCGGCTTGCAGAGTGCTGCGGATTATCTGGAGCTGGTCAAGCTGACCCCGCTCGATGCGGACCCGACGATCTGGGGCGAGATCGCCGAATCGCTGCGCCAACTCAATAATTATTACCGTGGCGACATGCAGCATCAGCCGGCCTTCCAAGCGTTCGCCATCGCCAGGCTGACGCCGGTGTTGGCACGGATCGGCTGGCAACCGCAGGCTGGCGAAGCCGGTCCGGTGAAGATACTACGCAGCGAATTGATCGCTACCCTCAGCGCCTTGGGCGACCATGCTGTGATCGAAGAAGCGCGTCGTCGTTATGCCGCAGGGAGCGGCGACGCCAAGGCGATGCCGGGCGAGCTGCGCACGGTCATCCTGGGCGTCGTGGCCAGCCACGTCGACGCGGCCGGCTGGGATCAACTGCACGCAACCGCCAAGGCGGAGACGACACCGCTGATCAAGGAGCGCCTGTATGCCCTGCTGGCGACCAGTGATGATGTCGCCCTGGCGCAGCGTGCGCTGGATCTGGCCTTGACCGACGAGCCGGGTGCCACCAACAGCGCGAGCATGATCCGCATTGTGGCGTTAAATCATCCCGAACTGGCGTTCGATTTTGCGGTGGCGCATCGTGAGCGTATTGATCAGCTAATCGATGCGCCCTCGCGCAGCCGCTACTACGCGGCGCTGGCTGGTAGTTCGCTGGACCTGGCGACCATCGACAAGATCAAGGCTTTCGCCCAGGCCCATATCGCGCCCAGCTCGCGCCGGGTCGCCGACACCTCGATCGCCAACATCCAGTACAGCAGCACGGTGCGCAAGCAGCGCCTGCCGCAGATCGACGCCTGGCTTAAGCAGAACTAAGCGAGTCGCCAAGGTAGTCATGGGAAAGGCCTGCTTGCAGGGCCTTTCCTTTTTGGTGAGGCGACATTTCCTTGATCGTCATGCGCATCATGATTTCACGTTATAGATGTCTGGACGTCTATAACGTATATATCGTGTGTCCTGACCACTTCTTATAACCTTGCTGAAAGTTGCATCGGCGTGCGGGTTCCATCGCAATCACCGTATCTTGCGGCGCAGGAGCGTACTGTTGATCTCGGGCTGGAGATTCAGAAGATTCACGCGACACAACCATTCCGGCCACCGCGTCGCCTAAACGGGCTCCGCCACCGGTCTCTTCTGCCAGCTATCGGTCGGCATCGAACGCCTGATGAAGATCGTATTGCCGATGATCGGCCAACGGGAATGGCAGATGCACGGTTCTGTTAATTTTATTTTATGGCCGTCTGGACGGCTTTATCAGAGACGCCGGCTCGGAATAGTGATGCTGCACAGGTCGATCTTACCGGCCGGTACGGCGTAAAAGGCATCGCGGCGGTTGCGCTTGGCCTCGATCAGTGCGGTGAAGGTGGCGCTGTCGGTGCGCAGCACCTGTAGCTTCTCGCGTTGCGCCATTGGCAGATCGGCCGCAAGCACCGCGCGGGAGATGGTGATCTGTTCGGATGGCTTGGCGTAAAAGCCCAGTGGCTCGGGGCCACGCGGCAGACCCGACAGCAGCGGCATGCCTTCGATCAC
>JBEVMS010000262.1:0-4187 GCA_040508515.1 Dyella sp.
CGTCCAGCACCAGGTGATACACGCCCTTCAAGCGCTTGCCCATGCCGATCGGCCAGGTCAGCGGCGCGCAGGAAATGCCCAGCACCGATTCCACTTCGTCCAGCAATTCGATCGGCGAACGGCCTTCGCGATCGAGCTTGTTGATGAAGGTCATGATCGGCGTGTCGCGCAGGCGGCAGACCTCCATCAGCTTGATCGTGCGTTCCTCCACGCCCTTGGCGCAGTCGATCACCATCAGCGCCGAATCCACTGCGGTCAGCACGCGGTAGGTGTCCTCGGAGAAGTCCGCGTGCCCGGGGGTGTCCAGCAGGTTGACGATCTTGCCCTCGTAGGGGAACTGCATCACCGAAGAGGTCACCGAGATGCCGCGCTCTTTTTCCAGCGCCATCCAGTCGGAGGTGGCATGCCGCGCCGCCTTGCGCCCCTTGACCGAGCCGGCCATCTGGATCGCGCCGCCGAACAGCAGCAGCTTTTCGGTCAGCGTGGTCTTGCCCGCGTCAGGATGGCTGACGATGGCGAAGGTGCGACGACGGTGGGTTTCTTGAAGATGCGAGGACATGGGGGCCGATCAGGTTGAGCGCCAACCGGCGATTGTAGCGTGGATTAGCGCGCGCCATGCCTGGCAGGGCGGGCATCAGCAGGCATCCAGGGTGCAGGTGGGCCCATCCGTGGCATGCCTCGATGCGTGGCAAGCCGCCACGCATGGTTCAGAGGGAACTGCCGCTTTCGTCCCAGCGGTTTTCAAACACCAGCGCATCCAGCGGTTGCCGCGTGGCCCAGTTTTGCTGCGCCAGCATCGGTTCGGCATAAAACGAGTCGACGTGGCCCAGGCAAAGCACCGCGACCGCTTGTGCGCCGGCGGGCAAGCTCAGCAACTCACCCAGGGCCTGCGGGTCGAACAGGGACACCCAGCCCATGCCGATGCCTTCGGCGCGTGCGGCCAGCCAGAGATTTTGGATGGCGCAGGCGACCGAGGCCAAGTCCATCTGCGGCAGGGTGCGGCGACCAAACACATGGCGTTCGCGGCCGTCCATCAAGGCGGCCACCAGCACTTCGCCGCATTCCAGGATGCCTTCCACTTTCAAGCGCATGAATTCGTCCTGGCGCTCTCCCAATGCCTCGGCGGTACGTCGGCGTTCCTCATCGACCAGCCGATGGATCTGCTGCCTGAGGCTTGGGTTGGTAATGCGGATAAAGCGCCACGGCTGCATGAACCCGACGCTCGGCGCCAGGTGCGCGGCGCGCAGCAGGCGCGTCAGCTGGGCCGGATCAATCGGCTCGGGCAGGAAGTGGCGCATGTCGCGGCGCTGCTCGATGACGCGGTAGATCGCGGCAATATCGCTTTCGCTGTAGGTGTTCATAAGGGTGCGGTTGATGAGGCGATGGGCGCGGCGTCCATGGCAGGCATAAAAAAGCCCGGGAGGTTGTCCCGGGCTTTTCCGGCGTGCCGCCGTGACGGCAGCACGCTAGGGCGGGAGGCGAGAGCTTACTTCGCTTCCTTCTCCATCAGCTTGTCGACCAGGCTGGCCGGCACTTCTTCGTAATGATCGAAAATCATCGTGAAGTTGCCGCGACCGCTGGTGGCCGAGCGCAGGAAGTTGATGTAGCCGAACATTTCCGCCAGCGGCACGAAGCCCTGGATGAACGCCTGCATACCCTTCTGACCCTGGTCGGAGATGGTGCCGCGACGACGGTTGACGTCGCCGATCACGTCGCCGAGGTAGGTCGCTTCGGTGACCACTTCCAGGCTCATCACCGGCTCAAGCAGCTTGGGCTTGGACATGCGCTGAGCTTCGCGGAAGCAGGCGCGACCGGCGATTTCGAAGGCCAGCGCGGAGGAGTCGACGTCATGGAACTTGCCGTCGATCAGGCGTGCCTTGAAGTCCAGCACTTCGTAACCGGCAACCTGGCCCTGGCGCGATTCCACGCGGATCGCGTGCTCCACGGCCGGGATGTACTCGCGCGGCACGCGGCCACCGACCACTTCGTCGGAGAACACCACGCCCGAACCCGGCTCGCCCGGCTCGAAGATCATCTTCACTTCGGCGAACTGGCCCGAACCGCCGGACTGCTTCTTGTGGGTGTAGGTGTGCTCGACGGTGCCGCCGAAGGCTTCGCGGAAGCTGACCTTGGGCTTGCCCATGGTGGCGTCCACGCCCAGCTCGGTGCGCATACGGTCGATGGTGATTTCCAGATGCAGCTCGCCCATGCCCTTGAGCACGGTCTGTCCGGTTTCCTTGTCCACTTCCAGGCGCAGCGACGGATCGGCCTTGGCCATCTTGTAGAGCGCAGTGGACATCTTGTCGATGTCGTTGCGGGTCTTCGGCTCGACCGAGACACTGATCACCGGGTCGGGGAAGCGCATACGCTCAAGCAGGGCCGGATGGGCCGGATCGGACAGCGAATCGCCGGTCTCGGTTTCCTTCATCGAGACGAACGCGCAGATGTCGCCGGCGCGCACTTCGTCGATTTCCTTGGTGGCGTTGGCCTGCACTTCCACGATGCGACCGACGCGCTCTTTCTTGCCGCGGGTCACGTTCTGCAGGGTGTCGCCCTTCTTGATCACGCCCGAGTAGATGCGGCAGAAGGTCAGCGTGCCGAACTGGTCGTTGATCACCTTGAACGCCAGCGCGCGGGCCGGAGCGTCGTCGGTTACAGCCTGCTCGCCGACGATGTTGCCGTCCTCGTCGACCATCGAGATGCCGCCGTTCTCACCCGGGAAGGGCATGTAGTCGATCACGGCGTCCAGCAACTGCTGCACACCCTTGTTCTTGTACGACGAACCGCAGAACACCGGCACCAGCTTGCCTTCCACGCAACCCTTGCGGATGCACTTCTTGAGCATGGCTGGATCGTGTTCGCCGGTTTCGATCAGGCGCTCGAACGCCTCGTCGTCCATCGCCAGCGCGGTTTCCAGCATTTCTTCGCGCAGCTTGGGCAGGTTGGCGATCCAGTCGTTGTCGACGGTGGAGCCGAAGTTCAGGCGATCCTTCAACTGGTCCAGCGGCACGGTTTCCCAGGTGCTGTCCTTGTCGTCGGAAGCCCAGATGTAGCCCACGTTGGCGACCAGGTCGGCCATGCCGCAGAACTCGTCGGAGCTGCCCAGCGGAATCTGGCAGAGGATCGCGTTGGCGCCGAGGCGCTCGCGGATACCCTTGACGCAATGGCCGAAGTTGGCGCCGATGCGGTCCATCTTGTTGACGTAGCACACACGCGGCACGTTGTACTGGTCGGCCAGGCGCCAGTTGGTCTCGGTCTGCGGTTCCACGCCGGCCACGCCGTCGAACACCACCACGGCGCCGTCGAGCACGCGCAGCGAACGGTTCACTTCGATGGTGAAGTCCACGTGTCCCGGGGTATCGATCACGTTGATCTGGTGACCCTTCCATTCGGCCGACACGGCGGCGGACTGGATGGTGATGCCACGCTTACGCTCTTGCTCGAGGTAATCGGTGGTGGTCGAGCCCTTGCCGTCCTTCGTGTCGTGCACGTCGACGATCTGGTGCTTGCGGCCGGTGTAATACAGCACGCGCTCGGTGGTGGTGGTCTTACCGGCGTCGATATGCGCGATGATGCCGATATTGCGGTAAAGCGAGAGAGGCTTCTGTCTAGCCATGGACGTTTTTTTCCGGAAGAGTCACTGAGAAAAAGGGTGGCGTCGGCATCTACCGCCTCGGCCGTTGCTGCTTTTCGCTGACGCGGCCGAGCCAGGCTGAGCGGGTGCCATGAGGGCTCCGAGTGCGTCAGCAAGAGTTTCGACAGGTTCACTAACCATCAATTATAGCGTGGAAAGACGACAGCTTTCAGGCCGTCGTCGTTCAGCTAGTGGAAATCGTTGTCGCCATGCCGTTTTTTAGTCGACTCAGCGGGGTTCGGGCTGGGTCAACAGATCCTCGTAGAAGGCGCCGTAGGGCTCGGTCGGGTGCGCGATCTGGATTTCCAGGATCCACAAGCCGCTGGCCGGGGTGGCGGTCAGCGCGGCCAGATCGCCGGCGCGGTGGATGGCATGCGGAAAGTCGCTGACCCGATGGCCCTTGGTGGCGTGATTGAGTCGCCAGCCCAGCGCGCGGGCGCGGTCCTCGGCGTAGCGGTAAAGCGCGCGGCCGGAAACGCCGCGCTCACGCCACATGTCGGCGACCTCATCGAACAAGGTGCGTGCCGCCGCGGCACAGGCGGCCATGCCCGGA
>JBEVMS010000276.1:0-3144 GCA_040508515.1 Dyella sp.
GCATCTGATCACTCGCCCAGGTCGATCGCGTAGCTGGCCGTGCCGTCGCCGTTGTCCTTGACTTGGCGCACGTTGGTCAGCCCGGCCTGCCGTGCCACGTCCTGCTTGCCGGCGGCACTGGTGAACAGCACCGGGCCGGCGACCTTCAGCGGTGCAAAGCGCCAGGCGGCCGGTTCCAAATCACTGGATTTGAGCTGTGGATGGCGCTTGAGCCATTGCACCAACAACTCTCGCGTGCCGTCGGGCGCGCTCAGCACGATGTTGTCACCGTTCAGACCCGGAAAATTACCGCCGCCACCGGCGCGGTAGTTGTTGGTCACCACCACGAACACCTGCTTCGGTGTCACCGGCTTGCCTTGGTAGCTCAGTTTCACGATGCGCTGGCCGACCGGCTGGGTGAGGTCGATCTGGTAGCGGATGCCACCCTGGATCTGGTCGGCGTTGAAGCCGGAGAACGCCGAATTGATCAGCGCCTGCGCCTCATGCTTGCTCGGGTCGATGTGGTTGTAGCGTTGTGCGGCGTGTTCCAGCCAGCCCTTCAAGGTGGCGCCGTCGATCTTCACCGCGGCCAGCGTGTTGGGGTAGAAGTAGAGATCGGCCGCGCTGCGTAGAGTCAGATCGCCAGGGCCGACATCGGTGTAATCGTCAGCGCCGCCGAAGCCGGTGCGAAATGCCGCCGCCGCTGACAACACCGGTACCCCAGCCAATTCCGGGTGCTGCTTGGGCAGCTCGGCCAGAACATAGTCGCGCTGGGTGGCGTTGATTACCGCCAGCGCACGGGCGTCGCCGACATCGCTGAAGTAGCTGCTCATACGCAGCTGGCTGTATCCGATCGGCGTGTTCACGTAAGCCACGGTGGCGGCCTGGGTGTCGGCCAGCAGCGGGGCGATCGCTGGATCGGCCGCCACGCACGACGGCGGCTGGCCGGCGACTGGCTTGGCGCAGATCGGGCGCACCTGGCTGATCGTGTGCGCAGGATCGATTATCCAGTGCCCGCCTTGGCGGTTCAGGGCTAGCTCGATCACGCCCAAATCCTTGCCGAAAAAGCCGCCCATTACCGCCGGCTTGCCGCGCACCAAACCATGCACCGCGTCCACCTCGGGCATGTCCGCGTAGTGAGGTCCGGGAAATTCGGTGTGTACGTGGCCGAGCAGCAGCACGTCGATGCCCGGCACGCCGGCGAGGTACCAGCCAGCATTCTCCATCGCAGCGGTGTAGGGCGCGCTGTCCAGTCCGCCATGCAGCAGCGCGACGATCAAGTCCGGATGCTGCGCCTGAAGCTGTGGCAGGTATTTGCGCGCGGCCTCGACTACGCCATCGACCTCGACCTTGCCTTGCAGGTTGTGCTTGTCCCACTCCATGATCGGCGGCGGCGCGAAGCCAATGATGCCGATGCGCAACGGCACCTGACGCTTGGAGCCGTCCACGGTATAGACCTCGATATTCTTTTGCACCACCGTCCACGGCTGAAAGATTGGCCGCTCGTCGCGCGTGCTGCGCACGTTGGCCAGCACCAGCGGGTAATGCGGCCCGGCGCAACGCGCGCGGGTGCCGCCTTCGACATTCATCGGCGTGCCGCTGACCTGCGAGAGAAAGCCCAGCCCATAGTTGAACTCGTGATTGCCGATGGTGCCGCCGTCGTAGCCGATCGCGTCCATCGCGCGATAGACGTCCAATGCCTGATCGCAGCCAACCGGCTTGACCAGCGCCTGATAGTCGGCCAGTACGCTGCCCTGGATGGTGTCGCCGTCGTCGAAGAGAAAGGTGTTGGGAAATTCCTGTCGCGCTAAGTGGATCAGCGTGGCGGTACGCTCAAGGCCCATCGTGGGATCGGCTTTCTGCTTGTAATAGTCATAGCTGAGTACGTTGGAATGGATGTCGGTGGTTTCCAAAATCGCCACCTGCGCGCGCGCGCCATCGGCCAGCGACGGCGCTGCGGGCTTAGATAGCTGGCTGGCGCAACCGGCCAGCAGGGCCAGGCTGAGCAGCGAAAAGCGCGTGCGCAAGGCGGAAATCGACATGGAGGCTCCGGGCAAATCGAGGGGGTATGGTGGCGCGTCGCTGTAACCGGCTTATTTTATGTGCCGATGTACAAAAATTGATTACAGCGCGACTGGCTGATGGCCCGATAGCCCTGCAGCGCTAACCGGGTAAGGAGGTATGGCCGCGTGCCATGTCCACCGCGTGCAATCAGCGCGCTGCACTTGGCGGGAAAACAGCAACGCGCCGCCTCATGGCGTTGCGACGAATCTTGGATGGCAAGGTGTGGATCTCCAAGTCCATGACTTGGAGCGCTTGCATGCCTACTCGCGGCTAGCAGGACAGTTCCGGGAACCGCGTTGACGCGGCCGGTGCAAGTCATGCCATCCCCTTAGGCTTGAAGGGGGGCATGACTTGCGTCGTGGGAGATGGCCTCGGAAAGATGGCGTAGCGCTTCGTGTTAGAAGTGGTACGACACGCCCATCGAGATTACCGGGTAACCGCCGAGTACGTTGATGGATCGATCGATCGTACGCTCTGCGGCAGTCACATCGCTTGCTGGGACCCGTGTGGCAAGACCCGGGGACAGCGTGATCACCGACTTGGGCGTACCGAACTGCAGTCCAACGTCGCCGTACCAACCCCACCCCGCATGCGACGGGTTATGTCCCCAGCCCAGCCCCAGATAGGGCGAGTTACTTGGAAACTTGAGCGAAATGTCGGCGGACTCGCCGGCAAGCGAGTACGTGACGTGGTTGATATTGACCGTGCCGCTAGCGCCGGAGGCATGGCCACTGAATTTATTGTTGGTGTTGACGACGCCAGCAGTCACGCGGAACCCATTTGCAAGCGGAAACCAGTCGCCGTAGATGCCTGCGGACTGAAGGTGCAGGCGGCCGTCATAGCGCGTGGAGTTGCTGTTATAGCTGCCGCTATAGCTATAGCCATCAAACTCACCACGCAGGGCAAAGGTATCGTTCAACCCATAGGCATAACCGGCACCGATGCCTGTGGTTCCCAGCCCCAGGTAAAGCTCATTCGTGCTTGCGCAGGCAGCGGCGGAAAGTGACAGCGCCATGACGGTGGAGACGCCTACGAAAACACGATGCAAACGGCACTTCTTCATAAGATCCTTCTTGTATTGACGATTGAGTGGAACGCTTC
>JBEVMS010000294.1:0-4459 GCA_040508515.1 Dyella sp.
ACCGCCGGTGCGTGTTCGCGCAGCAGCGCCGGTTGCGAATAGTGCAGCTCGCTGACCACCGCGAAATACTCGGCTGGATTGTGAGCCGCATAGCTGTCGATCGGCGTAGCCAGACCTTGTGCGACCTGTTCGACGAGTTGATCGTAGGCGCGCTGAAAAACCTCGATCCACGGCTTGCGCGCCAGATCGGCCGGCAGCGGCGGCACCCCGTCGGGCGGGCCATCAAGCATGTCCAGCTTGTGCGCCATCTCATGCACAATCAGGTTGCGCCCCTTCCATGGCTCGATCAGGTCACGCTGTAGATCGGCCAGTGAGAGTACCAGCGGGCCGTGCGGCCAAGCCTCGCCGATCAGCACGTCGGTGTTTTCGCTCATCACACCGCTGAACGCGTCGTAGTGCGGGCGACGGACCCGGAACTGGCCGGGATAGACCACTACCGTGGACCAACCATGCAGCGCCGCTGGACCCGGTTGCAGTAAAGGCAGGCAGGCTTGCATCGCGATCAACAACTGCCAGTGCGAATCCAGCGCCAGTGGGTCGATCGGCTCGAAGTGTTTATTCGCCAGGAACTGAGCGCTCAATTGGCGCAACCGCGCTCGCTGCGGTGCGCTAAGGCGTTGCGCCAAGGGGCAGGCGGCGCAGGCGGTGCGCCAGCGCAATGCATCGATAGGTGCAACCTGGAAACGATTTCGCAGCCGCGACCACCAGGCCGAGGCCACTGCGGACTACTGGATGGAACCTGGCAGCAAGGATTGCCAGCCCAGGCTGGCCTGCCGAGCTGGCAGGCTTGTAGCACCGCGGTGCGGGCCTTCGCTGCTGAGGTTGCCGCTGGTGCCCGATGAGTTGTTATTGGACGAGGAGCTTGCGCTGTCGTGGGTGGAGGCCATGGCGTCAAGACTGCTGGCCGACGAGCCACCACCGTTGTCGTGATTGCTGTCGATGCTGGCATGGATCGAAAGATCCTGGCTTTCGGTGCTGGCTGCTACCGCCATACCGCTGCTGCCCATCACCAGGGCACAACCTATTAACCATTGCCTGGCGCACATCACGGCCAACCCCTTGATCTGCTTGTGAGAGTCCCGATCGTCTCAGAAAATTCACACGCTGACTAGTGCCTAAACAAGCGAGATTTGAAGCATCCGTAGCGTCGGGCGGCTAAAATCCTACGATGTATATCCTCTTCGATTTTTATGCCCATGAATGCGCTTTGCATCGGCAGGAGCAGGCCTGATGCTGCCGAGCGAACTGTTGGCCGCGCTGGCCCCGGGCACCGCGGTTTCGGGCGCGAGTCTGGCCGAGCGCGGTGGCGTGACCCGCGCGGCGATCTGGAAACAGATCGAGGTGCTGCGTGCGCGCGGATTGCCGATCGAGGCACGGGGCAGCAGTGGCTACCACTTGCCGTGGCCGATCCAGCCGTTGCAACGTCGGCCGATCGAGGCCGGTCTGTCGCCAGCGACCCTGGCTTCGCTGGGCGCACTGGAGTTGCTGTGGGAGATCGACTCCACCTCCAGCGAGCTGCTGCGCCGCGGTCCAAAAGCGCCGGACCTGAGCTTTGTGCTGGCCGAAACGCAGACCGCTGGCCGTGGACGGCGCGGGCGCAGTTGGCTGTCGCCGCCGGGACTCAATCTTTATTTATCGTGCGTCAAGCGCTTCGAGCAGGGCTTCGCTACGTTGTCAGGGCTGTCGCTGGCACTGGGCGTAATCCTGTTGCGCGCGCTGGAAACGGTGGGCATCGCCGGCGCGGGCTTGAAGTGGCCTAACGACATCCTTGCCGAGGGCGGCAAACTGGCGGGCATCCTGGTGGAGCTGAGTGGCGAATATCAGGGGCCGTGCGCGGCGGTGATCGGGATTGGCCTCAACCTGCGACTGACGCCAGCCTTGCGCGCGCAGGCGACCCAGCCGACTTGCGACCTTGCGCAACTGGCCGGCGGCGAACCACCGGATCGCAATCGGATGGCTGCGGCCTTGATTGAGCAGTTGGTGCTGGGTTTACGGCAGTTCGAGCAGGCCGGTTTCGCCGCTTTCGTCGATGACTATGCGCGTCACGACCTGCTGCGCGGGGTGCCGCTGCATGTCAGCGGCGGGCTCGGTGAGTTCGATGCCATCGGCGATGGTGTGGACGCGCGCGGCGCGCTGCGGGTGCGTGTCGATGGCGCGCTGCGGTTGATCGACAGCGCTGACGTGACGGTGCGCCGGGCATGAAGCTGCTACTGGATCTGGGCAACACCCGGCTGAAATGGGCGCTGCGCCAAGACGCCTCGTGGCTCGCGCAAGGCGCGGTCGCCTGGGAGGAGGATGTCGAAGCGGTACTGGCGGATGCCTGGCTCACGCTGCCCGCCGCCAACGCGGTATGGGCCGCCTCGGTGGTCGATCCGGCGCGCGAGGCGCAGGTCGGGGCGGTGGTCGATCGGCGTGGCTGGCCGACGCCGCAGTGGGTGCGCACGCCTGCTGAGGGCTGCGGCGTGCGCAACGGATACGCGCAACCGCAATGGCTGGGGGTTGACCGTTTTCTGGCGCTGGTCGCCGCGCATGCGCACTACCGCAGCGCCTGTGTGGTAGTCGGGGTCGGCACCGCCTTGACCTTGGATGCGCTGGATCAGCACGGGCAGCATTTGGGCGGGCTGATCGCACCCGGTCCGCGCTTGATGCAGCAGTCGGTACTCGGCGCCACCGTGCAGGTGCGTCCCGCAGGCGAAGGGGCGATCACCGATGCGGCAGACAATACCGCCGATGGGTTGTACTCGGGATGCTGGCAGGCCAGCGCAGCGCTTATCGAACGTTTCGTGACGCGGATGACGCCACGGCTGGGCGGGCGGCCGCTGCTGGCACTGGGGGGCGGCGACGCGGTACCGCTGCGAGTGCTGCTGGAGTACCCCTCGGTGTTGCTCGATGATGGCGTGTTACAAGGGCTGGCGCTGTGGGCCAGCGCACAAGCGTCCACCATCCAGGCTGATTAGAATGCCGCCGCCAGCGCTGTCGCCGATGTCGCGGTATTCGGATTGAAGGAATTCGATGTTGCTGCGTTTGCTGATCGCCATGCTGGTTGCGCTCAATCTGGCCGCTGCCGGTTGGTGGTGGAGTGAGCAGCGCGCCCCAGTGCACCGCGGCATCGATCACGGCATTCCCGCCCTGCGTCTGCTGAGTGAACTGCCGGCGGCGGCGACCAGCACCCCGGCAGCGGCTGCCACGGCTAGCGTCACTGCACGTCCAAGTGCAGTGCCAAGTTCGAGTACGAGTGCAAGTACGAGTGCAGGGGCGCCGGCGGTGGCCATGTCGGCCATGGCGCGTGTACCTGCACCGACCGCGCCGGCGCCGCGCAGTAATACCTGTGTTGCGCTCGGCCCATTCGCCACCCAGGCCGATTTACGCAACGTTGCGGTGGCGTTGCGTGCGCAGACGACGCGCCAGCGCACGCGGCAAGAGCAGAGCGTGCAGTCGCGTGGCTGGTGGGTGTTTCTGCCGGCCCAGCGCAACCGTGAACTGGCCCTGGCCCAAGCCAGGAAGCTCAGCGCCAGTGGCATCAACGACTATTTCGTGGTCGGCAGCGGCGGCCAGCCCAATACCATTTCGCTGGGCCTGTTCAAAGACCCGGCCAATGCACGCAAACGGCGCGAGCAGGTGCAGCAGGCGGGTTTTCCCGCGCAACTGAGCGAGCGCACCGAAAGCGTGCCGGTCTATTGGTTGGACATGGTGCTGGCCCCGAGCGCCAAGCTCGGACGCAGTCGGGTCCAACTGCCCGGGCTTACCGCGCGTGCCATCAATTGCTTCTAAGTTGCGCGGGGACATCCTATGCATCGCAACCGGGCTGCCGTGTTTGCTAGAATTGCAGGCTTGTGCCGTGCCGGCATAGCTCAGTTGGTAGAGCAACCGCCTTGTAAGCGGTAGGTCCCCAGTTCGAATCCGGGTGCCGGCACCATTTCATAATCCAGCAGCATCCAAAACAGGCCGGTAAACCTAGCATTAGCAAAGGTTCCGGCCTTTTTTGTGTCCGGTATCGTTCAGCCTAGTCCATTGTAATCCGGAGGTAACAGGCTGCTTCCAGAGGGTGTTACCCCCAATGCCGCTGTCAGACACCACCATCCGCACCCATGGGCTTCGCAAGGCCACGGTGACTGGACATGGTTTCCGAGCAATGGCGACGACTCGGCTCAATGAAAGTAGAGGTGCTGATGGTAGTCATTGACCGATGATCGCTGTATATGTACAGTATTTTGTACATATGTGCCAATTGAGATTGATATGGACACCATCACTTACACCGCTGTGCGTGCCGTACTGGCCGACACGATGGATCGTGTGATCAACGACCACGAGCCGCTCATCATCACCCGCAGTGGCAAGCAGCAATCGGTCGTCATGCTGTCCCTGGACGACTACAAGGCTATGGAAGAAACAGCCTATCTGCTGCGCAGCCCGAAGAACGCCAAGCGCCTACTGGAATCGATCGCACAGCTTGAGG
>JBEVMS010000301.1:0-6215 GCA_040508515.1 Dyella sp.
GGCAACGTGTGCAGGCTGCTCGGCACGGTCAGATCGGCGGCCAGCCAATGAATTGCCGAGGTGTGCGGCGGCGGCTGTCGGCGCAGCGCCCACACATCATCGCCGCGCGCCAGCAGGCGCGTCGCCACGCGCAGGCCCAGATCGCCACAGCCCGCCAGCAGTACCTTTTCGCTCATAATCGCCTCATTAAACCGGCCGCGCCGGGCGCGCCTGCTAGCATTTGTCCATGAATCCGTCGCACAACCTTTTCATTGTCGGGCCCACCGGCGCCGGCAAAAGTACCATCGGGCGGTTGCTGGCCGAACACTATGGCTTGCGCTTCGTCGATCTGGATCAGGAAATCGAACAGCGCACCGGCGTGCCGGTAAGCACCGTGTTCGAGATCGAGGGCGAGGCCGGCTTTCGCGCGCGCGAAAGCGCTTTGCTGACGGAGTTTAGTGCGCAGCATGGCATCGTGCTGGCGACCGGTGCCGGCGCCGTGCTGGCAGCGGAAAATCGTCAGGCATTGGGTCAGCACGGTTATGTGCTCTGGCTCAAGACCAGTGTCGCGCATCAGCTCGATCGCCTGCAGCGCGACACCACACGTCCGCTGCTGGCCGGCGATCGCCGAGGCAAGCTGGAAGCGATGGTGCCGATCCGCGAGCCGCTGTACCGCCAGGTCGCCGACCTGGAAATTTCCGGCGAGGTCGAGGGCGTGCACGCCGCCGCCGAACAAGCCATCCACCTGATCGATAAACACTGGCAACGCACCGCCACCGCATGATGAGCAATCCCACGATGAACACCTCCCGCCTTCCCCACGCCGACGATGCGCCGCTGACGATCGAGGTTACCTTGGGCGCGCGCAGCTATCCGGTGTGGATTGGTGCCGATCTGCTCGCCGATGCGGCGCATTGGCGCGCGCACATTCGCGGTCGCCAGGTGCTAGTGGTCAGCAACACGAAGGTGGCGCCGTTATATCTGGTGCGGGTTGGCCAAGCGCTGGACGCCGCCGGTCTGCGCTGGAACAGCTACCTGCTGGACGACGGCGAGGCGCACAAAAGCTTCGCCAATGTGCAGCACGTGCTCAGCGCGTTGGCTGAGATGGGCGCCACCCGCGATGCCTGCGTGATCGCATTGGGCGGTGGCGTAGTCGGCGATCTGGCCGGGTTCTCGGCCGCCTGCTGGATGCGCGGGATCGACTTCATCCAGATGCCGACTACCTTGCTGGCGATGGTCGATTCCTCGGTCGGCGGCAAGACCGGGGTCAATCTGCCGGCGGGCAAGAATCTGGTCGGCGCGTTTCATCAACCGCGTGCGGTGGTCGCCGATATCGGCACGCTGACCAGCCTGCCGCAGCGCGAGTACAGCGCGGGACTTGCCGAAGTGGTCAAGGGCGCGGCGATCGGCGACCTGCCGTTTTTCGAGTGGCTGGAAGATCACGCCCCGGCGCTGGTGGCGCGCGAGCGCGGCCCGCTGATCGAAGCGATCGCGCGCAAGGTCAATTACAAGGCCGGCGTGGTGGCGCGCGACGAAACCGAGCAGGGCGAGCGTGCCTTGCTCAATCTTGGGCACACCTTCGGCCATGCGCTGGAAACCGCCGGCCACTACACCACCTTGTTGCACGGCGAAGGTGTGGCGGTCGGCATGCTGTTGGCCGCGCGCTTGTCCGAGCGGTTGGGCATGAGTGCGCCGGCCGACACCGCCCGCTTGGAGCATTTGCTGCGTCGGCTGGAACTTCCCACCGCGATTCCTGCGGGGATGCAGCCGCAGCAACTGCTGGCGCTGATGCGACTGGACAAGAAAAACTCGGCCGGTTTGTTGAATCTGATCCTCTGGCGTGGGATCGGTCAGGCACAGATCGTCAAGGGTGTGGCCGAGGACGAGGTTCTGGCGGTGTTGCAGGAGGCGGTGGGGTAACACTTTCCCGCAGCGCCGAGGGCACGGGGCGCGCTTGCCATTGCCACACGGCGTCGGTTGCTTCTTCGCCGTCGCGGAGCCGCGAGTCCTGCTGCCGCATTGGGCTGCTGGTCTTACGCGTTGCCTTGCCGAGGAATACTTCAAAAGATCGATGCCAGGCTCGCCGTTTGCAGCACGCGGCAAGGCGAGATGCCCAGCGCGCCCACGCCATCCGTAATGAGTGAATCACCCGCACCGCATTGGCCCATCGCAATCGCCTACAATGCGCGGCTATGCGCATCTACATGCAAACCGTGCCCGGCAGCGCCGAGGAGCCCCGTTACTACCAGTTGAGCTTGGAGCAGGATTTGCTCGGCGGCTGGACGCTGTACCGTGAATGGGGCGTCCAGGGGGGCCGCATCAGCCTCAAGCGCGAGCAGTTTCTCCAGCACGACGAGGCCTTGATCGCGCTGGAAAAAGCGCGTGACGCCCAGATCAAACGCGGTTTCCGGGTGATGTTCGCGCAAGGCCAGGACGGCCCGCACGCGCGCTGATCCGTCTCTACCTTCTCCCGAATTACTGCCTCCCGAATTACTGCGAAACGCCATGCCCGCAACGCTCAAGAATGACCGCTTTCTGCGCGCGCTGCGCCGCGAACCGACCGACACCACGCCGGTGTGGGTCATGCGTCAGGCCGGACGCTACCTGCCGGAATACCGCGCCACCCGCGCGCGGGCCGGCAGTTTCATGGCGCTAGCGCAAAATCCCGAACTGGCCTGCGAGGTGACCTTGCAGCCCCTGGCGCGCTTCGAGCTGGATGCGGCGATCCTGTTTTCCGACATCCTCACTATCCCCGACGCGATGGGGCTGGGGCTTTCCTTCGCGCACGGCGAAGGTCCGCAGTTTGCCCGTCCGGTGCGCGATCGCGCGGCGATCGAGCAACTCGCGGTGCCCGATATGGAGGGCGAGCTGCGCTATGTGATGGACGCGGTGCGGCTGATCCGGCACGAGCTGGATGGCCGGGTGCCGCTGATCGGCTTCTCCGGCAGCCCCTGGACGTTGGCCTGCTACATGGTCGAGGGCGCCGGCTCGCGTGATTTCGCCAGGCTCAAGGCGCTGTGCTGGAGCGATCCGGCGTTGGCGCATCGGCTGCTGGGCACGTTGGCGCAATCGGTCGCAGCCTACCTGATCGCGCAGGCGCACGCCGGCGCGCAGGCGCTGATGGTGTTCGATACCTGGGGCGGACTGCTGGGGCCGGCGCCGTTTCACGAATTCTCGCTGCGTTACATGGCGCAGGTGGTCGATACGCTCAAAAGCAATCCGCGCAGCCGCGAGCTGCCGGTGATCCTGTTCTCCAAGGGCGCTAACGCGCACCTGTCCGCGCTGGCTGATACCGGCTGCCAGGGCCTGGGCGTGGACTGGACGATAAACCTGGTCGACGCCCGTCGCGCGGTCGGCGACCGTGTGGCCCTGCAGGGCAATCTCGACCCCGCCGTGCTGCGCGCCACGCCCGACATCATCCGCCGCGAAGCGCGCGTGGTACTGGATAGCTACGGCAACAGTCCCGGACACATTTTCAACCTCGGCCACGGGATCACTCCCGAAGTCGATCCCGAGCACGTCAAGGTGCTGGTGGACGAAGTGCACGCGTATGGCAGGCTTTCCAGGGGCTGATCGGCCTGAAATGACGGGTTACGCGCCGGCTTAGGCTCACGCAAAGCGGGCATCGATGCTCGGGTTATCGCTGTAACGCCCGGAGGGGCGTCGTATGGTGCGGCGGCGTCGTATCGTGTGCCTACGCATTCGCCGGTCATGATCGAGTCGCTAGGCGCGGCGATTGCTGCGCTCGCTTGGTCGCGCCACGTGCTTCGACGTGCGGCTGTCCACCCGTTGCCTGTTTCCGGGTGAGTGACGCTAATGCATCCCGCACGCGGTTTTTGGCAGCCAACCGCGCCGCCCCGTACAATTGCGGCTCTTTACTTCTCATCACGCGTGCCGCCTGGCGGTGCGCCATCGCGAGCCCCCGATGGAAAAGAGTTTCGAGCCCGGTCAGATCGAGTCCAAGTGGTACGCGCACTGGGAGGCCAGTGGCGCGTTCAAGCCCAGCGGGCAGGGACAGCCCTACAGCATCCTGCTGCCGCCGCCCAACGTCACCGGCACCTTGCACATGGGGCACGCGTTCCAGCAGACCGTGATGGACATGCTGATCCGCTACCAGCGCATGCGCGGCATGAACGCGCTGTGGCAGGTGGGTACCGACCATGCCGGTATCGCCACGCAGAAGATCGTGGAAAACCAGCTGGCGGCCAACGGGCAGACCCGTCACGAACTGGGCCGCGAGGCGTTCGTGGACAAGGTCTGGGCGTGGAAGCACGAATCGGGCTCCACCATCACCCATCAGATGCGCCGCATCGGCGTGGCGGCGGACTGGTCGCGCGAGCGCTTCACCATGGACGAGGGGCTCTCGGACGCGGTGCGCAAGGTGTTCGTCGACTGGTACCGCGCGGGATTGATCTACCGTGGCAATCGCCTGGTTAACTGGGACCCGGCGCTGGGCACGGCTGTGTCCGACCTTGAGGTCAACAACGTCGAGCGCGACGGCTCGATGTGGTCGATCCGCTACGCCACCGCCGACGGCGCGGACAGCCTGGTGGTCGCCACCACCCGCCCGGAAACCATGCTGGGCGACGTCGCCGTGGCGGTGCATCCGGAGGACGAGCGCTACGCGCATTTGATCGGCCAGCAACTGCACCTGCCATTGACCGGTCGGCAGATTCCAGTGATCGCCGACGATTACGTCGACAAGGACTTCGGCACCGGAGCGGTGAAGATCACCCCGGCGCACGATTTCAACGACTACGCGATCGGCCTGCGCCACCAGTTGGCGCCGATCGAGATTTTCACCCTGGACGCCAAGGTCAACGCCAACGCGCCGCAGCGCTACCAGGGTCTGGATCGCTACGAAGCGCGCAAGCGCATCGTGGCCGATCTGGAAGAAGCTGGACTGCTGGTGGAAACCAAGCCGCACAAGTTGCAGGTGCCGGTGAGCCAGCGTTCGGATGCGGTGATCGAGCCGATGCTGACCGATCAGTGGTTCATCGACCTGACCTCCGACACTTTGCCGGATGGACGTCCAGGCGGCCGAAAGGCGATTACCGAACCGGCGTTGGAAGCGGTCACTTCAGGGCAGATCAAATTCGTTCCGGAGAACTGGTCGACCACCTACACCCAGTGGCTGGAGAACATCCAGGACTGGTGCATCAGCCGCCAGCTGTGGTGGGGCCATCGCATTCCGGCGTGGTACGACGAGGCTGGCAATATCTTCGTCGGCGAGAACGAGGCCGATGCCCGCGCGCATGCCGGCACCACGCCGGTCGGCGCGCTGCGCCAGGACGACGACGTGCTGGACACTTGGTTTAGCTCCGCGCTGTGGCCGTTTTCGACCCTGGGCTGGCCGAACCATGGCCCGTTGAAGAACGAGCGCGGGGAGATCATCGCCGACTGGTCCACGGACCAAGTGTTTCTGCCCAGTGCGGTGCTGGTCACTGGCTTCGACATCATCTTCTTCTGGGTCGCGCGGATGGTGATGGCGACCAAGTACTTCACCGGCAAGGTGCCGTTTCGCGAGGTCTACATCAACGCCATCGTGCGCGACGCCGAAGGCCAGAAGATGTCCAAGTCCAAGGGCAACACGCTGGACCCGCTGGACCTGATCGACGGCATCACGCTGGACGCGCTGGTAGAAAAATCCACCCGCAGCCTGCTGATTCCGCAGGTGCGCGAAAAGGTCGAAAAACGCATCCGCAAGGATTATCCCGAGGGCATCACCGCGATCGGCACCGACGCGCTGCGTTTCACCTTCGCCGCGTTGGCCAGCTACAGCCGCACGATCAATTTCGACATGAAGCGCGCCGAGGGCTACAAGGCGTTCTGCAACAAGCTGTGGAATGCGGCGCGCTTCGTGCTGATGAATCTGCCCGAAGGCGAAATCGTCGCGCCAACGGCACCGGCGACCGAGGCCGAGCGCTGGATTCTGACCAAGCTCAAGCACACCCTGGGCGAGGTCGAGCAGCACTTCACCAGCTATCGCTTCGACCTGTTGGCGCAGTCGCTCTACGAGTTCACCTGGAACGAATACTGCGACTGGTTCCTGGAACTGTCCAAGCCAGCGTTGAACGGCGATGACGCGGCGGCCGCGGCCTCGACCCGGCACACCTTGCTGGTGGTGCTGGAGAGCGTGCTGCGCGCGCTGCATCCGGTGATTCCGTTCATCACCGAAGAAATCTGGCAGGTGGTCGCCCCGAAACTTCGCCTGACCGAAAGCGACCTGCTACACC
>JBEVMS010000320.1:0-11384 GCA_040508515.1 Dyella sp.
ACCACGCCGACCGGCCGCCCGCGCAGCGAGGGTTCCTCGTGCTGCTCGATCGAGGCGAAGTAGCTGTTGAAATCGACGAACAGGCTGCGCAGGGTCATACGGGCAAAAGGTCGGGCGCGCTGGGAACTCGATATATAGCCGCTGGCCGTCTCGCTGGGTGAGATACACATCCGCCGATAGCGCCGCCGGAGGCGTAGGATGGGCTGGTTTTTTTCTTCTCCCTAGCGAGGCCAGATCATGGATTTTTTCTTCAATCAGACGGGTCGAGTGGTCGATCAGATGATCGGCAGCCTGGCGCGGCTGGCGCCGTTGGAACTGAGCGAGCCGACCTCGGGCGTGCGTATCCTGGCGCGCGCCGATTGGCGCAAGACGCAGGTGGCGATCTTGTCCGGCGGCGGTGCGGGACACGAACCCTCACACGCGGGTTTCGTCGGCCCCGGCATGCTGACCGCAGCGGTTTCCGGCGAGTTGTTCGCCTCTCCCAGCGTGGCCGCGGTGCTGGCCGCGTTGCGCCATTGCAGCGGTGATGCCGGCGCGCTGCTGGTGGTGAAGAACTATACCGGCGATCGGCTCAATTTCGGTTTGGCCGCCGAACAGGCGCGGCGTGAGGGCCTAAATGTGCGCATGGTGATCGTCGCCGACGACATCGCGCTGCCCGAAGCGCCGCGCCCGCGCGGCATCGCCGGAACCGTGTTGATGCACAAGTACGTCGGCTACCTGGCCGATCGCGGCCTGCCGCTGGACGAGATCGCCACGCACGCTGAACGTTTCAGCGGCCAGTTGATGTCGCTGGGGATGGCGCTGTCGAGCTGCACCTTGCCCGGGCATGCGATCGAGCGGCGCAGTCCGGAGCTGGGGCTGGGCATCCATAACGAGCCCGGCGCGCAGCAGGTGACGCCCGCCGATGCCGCCGAGGCGGTGGCGATCGTGCTGCAGCCTTTGCTGGCCGAAGCGGCCAAGCGTTACGGCGCGGATGCGCGCTTGATCGTGATGCTCAACCAGTTGGGCGGCTGTTCCACGCAGGAACTGGGCGTGCTCGCCGACGAATTGCTCAGCCAGATCGGGCTGGCGCGGATCGCGCTGATGGTGCGCCCGGCGCCGTTGATGACCTCGCTGGATATGCACGGTTTTTCGATCAGCCTGCTGCCGGCCGAGCCGGAGTATCTGGAAGCGATCGCCGCCGCGGTGGACACGCCGGCCTGGCCCGGCGTCTACCAGCCGCATCCGCCGCGGATATTCACGGTGGCCAGCGACGTGCGTGCCGACGTTAGTGTGGGGGCGCGCAATGCCGCGATTGAGACGGCGATCCGCCGCGCCACCGCAGCCTTGATCGGTGCGCAGAGCACGCTGGATGCGCTGGACGCGCGCAGCGGCGATGGCGATGCCGGCAGCACCTTCGCCGCTGGCGCACGTGCGGTCGAGCAACAGCTGGCCGCGGCCCAATTCAGCAGCGGCGAACCGGCGCGGTTGTGCGATGAACTCGGCCGGCTGCTGGCACACAGCATGGGCGGCTCCAGCGGCGTGCTGCTGTCGATCTTCTTCACCGCCGCCGGCACCGCGTTGGCCGCCGGCAAGTCCTGGCCCGGTGCGCTGGCGGACGGTATCGCGCGTATGCAGCACTACGGCGGCGCACAGCGGGGCGACCGCACCATGCTGGATGCCTTGATTCCGGCGATCGATGCACTGAGCGAGGGGCAAGACTTGCGGGCCGCGGCACAAGCGGCCCGGCGCGGCGCCGACCATACCGCGACGATCACCCACGCACGTGCCGGACGGGCCTCGTATGTGCCGGACTACGCGTTGGCCGGCGCCGCCGATCCGGGCGCCGAGGCGGTGGCGCTTGCGCTAAGCGCGCTGGCTGGGGACTGAGTCGGCGGCGGTGGCGTGTGGCCGATGGTGGTCAGCGCCGCGTCGCGTCCATCGGCGTTGGAGGCGGGTCAGTGCTCAAGGCGATCGGCTTCGATCGCCGGCCTCGGCCCGGTCCGGTCCGAGGATGCGCTGAGCCGAGGATGCGCTGAGCCTGCCATGCGGGCGGCGAGCCGAGCGCCGCCGCACACGCACACACGCATGCGTGGCATCGCGAGCTCCAGACAATCGTCCTGAGGCGGATGTATGGCGTGTCTCAGGGCGACAGGCGAACATTCGCACATGCACACACCCGCGTAGCGTGGCATCGCATCGCTAGGTTTAGGTAGTGGCTCTGATACGGATGGGTGAGTCGCGTCCTAATAGACGTCTAGACGCCCAGGCTGGTGGCTGCGCCGAACGCTATCGCCGTCACCACCGCGGCGGCCAGGCAGGCGCTGCCGGGGCGGATGCGGCGTGCGTCGCGGCGGGGAATCAGTCGCCACAACAGCAGCGCACCACCCAGCATTTGCGCCACCAGCGCCCAGCGCAGCGCATCGGTGGCCAGCAGCGGCGCATAGGGCGGCGTGAGTGCGTTGGCATGCCATGCGACCGCCAGCAACAACGCCATCGCCAGCAGGTCCCACAGCAGGCAGGCGAGATAGGTGCGATTGAACACCACCGCGTGGCGCTCCGACCAGCGCAGCACCGGCCAGGCGATCACGCTGCACACCAGGGCGCCGAGGCTGGCGTAGAGCAGCCACCACAGCAGCGCGCTGAGTACGGTCAGACCACCCATCATGCGGATTTCTCCGCGCTGCCGAAACGGCGCAGCAGTTTGTCCATCAACCAGGCCGGACCGACCAGCAGGTAGGCCAGGTCGGTGAGAAAACTGGGCCGACGCCCTTCGATCCGGTGACCGACGAACTGGCCGATCCAGGCCAGAACGAACACCGCCAGCGCCAGCCAACGCAGGGTGGCCGGGCCGAGCAGGCGGAACAGTCCTTCGCAGCTCAGTGCCAATACCAGCATGAACACCAGCATCGCGCCGCCGAGCCGGTGCGAATGTTTCCAGTACCAGGCGAATGCGGCGACCAGCAGCGCCACCGCCCACAGGCCGGGTCGTCCCAGCAGACTGGGCACCGGCACGGTCCATAGCAGGGCCACCGCGCTCCAGGCGATCAGCGGCACGCAGATCCAGTGCAGCAAGCGATTGGTCGGGTGCTGGTGGTCGCGGCTGTAGTTGTCCAGCCAGGTCTGTATCGCTTGCATCGCCCTGTCCCTCCCCGAGATGCGCGACGCCGGCTGTCGCGCCGGCGTCGTCGCCTCATTCAGCACCACGCGTGCGCCGCAGTGCAAGCCGCGGCGCGACAGGCGTGCGCCGGCTTTAAGCCAGCGTGATCCCGGCCAGCCGGTTGAGCGCCTCGGCGTACTTGGCGGCGGTGCCGGCGATCACCTGGGCCGGTACGCGCGGGCCGGGCGCGGTCTTGTTCCAGTCCAGCGTTTCCAGATAGTCGCGCACGAACTGCTTGTCGTAGCTGGGCGGGCTGATCCCGACCTGGTAGGAATCGGCCGGCCAGAAGCGCGAGGAGTCCGGGGTCAGCATCTCGTCCATCACGTAGAGCGTGCCGTCTTCGTCGGTGCCGAACTCGAACTTGGTGTCGGCGATGATGATCCCGCGCTCGGCGGCGAACGCGGCGGCCCACTGGTAGATGGCCAGGGTCGCCTCGCGCACCTGGTTGGCCCGGTCCACGCCGACCGCGTCGATCACCGCCTCGAAGCTGACGTTTTCGTCGTGGTCGCCCACCGCCGCCTTGGTCGAGGGGGTGAAGATCGGTTCGGGCAACTGCTGCGCCTGCTTGAGGCCAGCCGGCAGCGCGATGCCGCACAGCGCGCCGGTGGCCTGGTAGTCCTTCCAGCCCGAACCGATCAGGTAACCGCGCGCGATCGCCTCCACCGGCACCGGCTTCAGCCGCCGGGTGACCACCGCGCGCTTTTCGTACAGCGTGGGATCGACCCCAGCCGGCAGCACGTCGGCCAGCGGCGTGTGCAGCAGGTGGTTGGGCACGATGTGCGCGGTCTGGTCGAACCAGAAGTTGGACATCTGGGTCAGCATCTCGCCCTTGCCAGGGATCGGGTCGGGCAGCACCACGTCGAACGCGGACAGGCGATCGGTGGCGACGATCAGCAGTCGGTTGCCGGACAGGGCATAGACATCGCGCACCTTGCCGCGGTGGATCATGTCCAGTCCGGGCAGGTCGGCTTGCAGCAGGGTGGTCGGCACTTCGGCGCTCCAAGGGGGACGATCAAGCGGTGTATTGTAGCGGGCTACCCGATCCACGGCGGGCCGGCGCGCCGTCATGGCGCAGTGGCACGCGGCAGGGCATCGGCAGCGCTGCTAGAATCACCGGTTTATCCCCCCTCTGTTGCCGATGCGAAACGTAATCCTCGCGGCAGTCCTGCTGGCTGTCCTGCCTGCCGTCGTTGCCGCCGCGCCCGCCCAACCGGCGCGGCTGGGGCTGTGCGCGGCCTGCCATGGCGAGCGCGGCACGGCGAATATGCCGGGGGTGCCCAACCTGGCCGGCCAGCGTCTGGATTACCTCAAGTTGGCGTTGGCGCATTACCGCGACGGTAGCCGCGACGTGCCACTGATGCGCGCGGCGATCGGTCCGATCAGCGATGCCGAGTTGGATGCGTTGGCCCGCTGGTACAGCGCGCAGACACCGGCCAAGGTAACCCCATGAGTTTTTCCTCGACCCTGTTGCTGGCCTTTATCGGGCTGCTGATCCACGGCCCGGTCGGCGCTCTGATCGGCGGTTTGATCGGCTTCATTTTCGATGCCGGGCGCGGCAGTCGGCGCGCCGCCAAGCCGGAGGTCGGCGGCTTCATCGCGCCGCTGTTCACCTTGTTGGGCGCGGTGGCCAAGGCCGATGGGCGCGTTTCCGAGGCGGAGATCGCGGTCGCCGAACGATTGATGGCGCGGATGAGCCTGGACCCGATGCAGCGCCAACTGGCGATCGCCAGCTTCAACGCGGGCAAGCAGCCGGAATTCAGCGCGGCCGGCTCCATCGAGGAATTGCGCGGCTGGGTCGGCAGTCGGCGCGATCACGCCTTTCCGGTGCTGGATGTAGTGATCGAAACGGTGCTGGCCGAGGGCAACCCACCGCCGGAAAAAATGGCCCTGCTGCGTCAGCTGGCCTTCGCCATGCGAATCAGCGACATGGAGCTGATGGCGATGATGGCGATGAAGGGCTACGCCTGGAACGCCCATGCCGGACACGCGCATGGCCGCAGTCATGGCGGTGGCTACGTGCCGCCGCAACGGCATACGCAGGGGCCCGATGCCTACACCGTGCTGGGCGTGCCCCGCGACGCCGATGACCGCGCGATCAAGCGCGCCTACCGCAAACAGATTTCCGAGCATCACCCGGACCGCTTGGGCGACCTGCCCGAAGACATGCGCCGGCGTGCCGAGTCGCGCGCCAGCGAGATCAATGCCGCCTACGAGCGGATCAAGACCGAGCGCGGCTTCAAGTAGAACCAAGCGGCGTCGGCGCGGTACGCGGTCGGGACAAGCAAGAGCAGGGCGCACAGCCGACCGCTGCGGCGCATGAACCCGCGATGGTTTCCCGCGCCTATCGAGCCGGCGACGGTCTGCTTTATGCTCCGTCCTCCATCCCGCGCTGTAGGTAGAGGTCGGTCATGAGCAAACAGTCCACCGTCATCGCGCCATCGATTCTCTCCGCCGACTTCGCCCGGCTGGGCGAGGACACCGCCAAGGTGCTGGCCGGCGGCGGCGATTGGGTGCATTTCGACGTGATGGACAACCATTACGTGCCCAACCTCACCATGGGACCGATGGTGCTCAAGGCATTGCGCGATTACGGCATCACCGCGCCGATCGACGTGCATCTGATGGTCACGCCGGTGGATCGGCTGGCGCCGGACTTCGCCAAGGCGGGCGCTAGCCATATCAGCTTCCACCCCGAGGCCAGCGAGCACGTCGACCGCACCCTCGGGCTGATTCACGAGGCCGGTTGCAGCGCCGGGCTGGTATTCAACCCGGCCACGCCGCTGAACTGGCTGGACCATGTGATGGACAAAATCGACCTGGTGCTGATCATGTCGGTCAATCCGGGGTTCGGCGGGCAGAAGTTCATCCCGCATGCGCTGGAGAAGATTCGCCAGGTGCGTCGACGCATCGATGAGAGCGGTCGCGCGATCCGGCTGGAAGTGGACGGCGGCGTCACCCCGGACAACATCGGCGCGATCGCGGCGGCGGGCGCCGATACCTTCGTCGCCGGCTCGGCGATTTTTGGCGCCGCGGATTACCGCACGGCGATTGAACAGATGCATCGCGCCATCGGCTGAGCGGCACGATCAGGCGGGTAGGGAGTCGGCGTGCTTGGCGGCGTACGCGTCGCAGTGAACGGCGACGGGCGGTGGCGCGAACTGGTCACGCGAATAAAAAGCCCGGCGCAGTTGACGAGCTGCGCCGGGGGAAGCGCCTGTCGGAGACGCGTTTGAGGAGACACCACGGTGCCGGGTTGTTGCACCGCCCGACCGGCGGCGTCCTTGCCACGTCGGCCGTACCGCGCGATCCACGGCAATGAAATCGCGCCAACCGCTAATTGAGACCGGGCGAAACCCATTTGGTTCCCCAAGTAATCTGATTCATCTCGGTTTTTTTATGAACGGCGCGTGGCGGTCGGCGAGTGGCGGTACGCGCGCAAAAAAATCCCCTCGCTACGAGGGGAAGGAACGACCCCATGCGTTGGGTCAGAGCGAAGGTTTTGCGCGCACGTAGCACGGGACGTCTGGCCTGCCCCGGCGGCGGCCGTCACCCATCCGTGCGTGTGGCCGCCGCGACGACGTACCACGGCGAAACGGTAGCCCTCCCTCAATGGAAGCCGGCGAGCAGCCCCAGCAGCAGCGCGCCAATGGCAAGCGCTACGCGCAATGGTTCGAAGCCGCGCAATTCGGCATTGGGGTCGGGTTTGCTAGGCGTGGCAGGAAGCTCAGGCATGTCGGTATCCAGCGTGCAGGCGGGTATTGGGCGCCGTGCGGCGGCGCACGCGGTGGCGGCGTGAGTCCGATTGCTGACGAAATAGGGCAAAACGCGGGCAGTGCGGCGTCTGCTTACCCGCGTGCCTGCGTCGCGCACGCGTCTGAAGGCGTGGCCGGCCGTCGCCGCCGCTCGGCAGGGCGATGATGGCGCCGCGGTTGGGGCCGTGGTCGGCGTGCTTGTGGCAAAACGCAGGCAGTGTGCTCGCGGGGCTTGCGTCGGATGCGGGCCGATAGCAACCTGCTGGCCTTTATCGCGCAGGAAGTGAAGGCCATGGGCCGCAGTATCGCCATCGTTGAAGACGAGCCGCTGATCCGTGCCAACTACGTCGAGGCATTGAACCGCTTCGGCTACGAGGCGCGCGGTTACGGCTCGCGGCAGGAGGCTTCCAGCGCCTTCGCCATGCGTCTGCCGGAGCTGGTGATCATCGACATCGGTCTGGGCGACGAGCCCGAGGGCGGCTTCGACCTGTGCCGCGAACTGCGCGCCCGCTCGGCCACCTTGCCGCTGATTTTTTTGACCGCGCGCGATTCGGATTTCGACGTGATTTCCGGCCTGCGCCTGGGCGCCGACGACTACCTCAGCAAGGACACCAGCCTGCACCAGCTGGCCGCACGAATCGCCGCGCTGTTCCGGCGGATCGAATCGCTGAAGGCGCCGGCGTCCAGCGAGACGGTGATCGAACACGGCCCGCTGAAGCTGGAATCGGAACGCATGCGGATCAGCTGGGCCGGCGAGGAAGTGCCGCTGACCGTCACCGAGTTCTGGATGGTGCATACGCTGGTGCGCTTTCCCGGTCACGTGAAAAACCGCGACCAGCTGATGCGCGAAGCCGAGCTGGTGGTAGACGACGCCACCATCACTTCGCATATCAAGCGCATCCGCAAAAAATTCATCGCGGTGGCGCCCGCGTTCGACGCGATCGAGACAGTGCACGGCGTCGGCTATCGCTGGAAACCGGCATGAGGCGCGCGCTGTTGTGTGTCGCGTTGCTGAGCGTGGCCGGTGTTGATATGGCCTCAGCGGCCGACACCGTGCCGGCGCAGGCGCACGGCGCGGCCGACGGCAACGTGCCGGCGTGGACCATCCGCACCCAGGCGCCGGCCGGCTGGACCCAGGACAACGACAACGTGGCGCGCTGGATCGGCGCGCCGCTGACCTTGTACCAGGGCAAATGGGACGGCAAACCGGAGCGGGTGATCGTGCTCAACGTGTGGCCGCGCCAGTTGCCCACCCTGGCCGACGAATGGGGCACCGACCAGAAGCAGGTGATGCAGCGCGATCCCAAAGCGGTGATCGCGCCGTTGGCCTTGGGCAAGACCGTGCTCAACTGTCGCGGCTTCGTCTATCACGGCAGCGATCAGATCGACGACGCCCTGGCGTTCTGCGAACCGGACGCGGCGTCGGGCATCCGCTTGAGCTGGTCGATGGCGGTGGCGGCCGGCGATCCGGCGCACGCGCAGTTGCTGGCGCACTTCCTCCAGGTGGTGGAAGCTTCGCGCTATGCACGCGATCCAACCCCGCCGGCCAAGGCCGCCGCGCATTAAGCCGGTCGGCATGCCACGCCGCGCGCCGCGATGAATCTGCGTCGCAAGCTGCTGCTGGCGGCGCTCTCCACGCTGGCCTTGCCGGTGGCCGGCTGGCTGTATCTGCGCCAGGTGGAAGCCTTGCTGCGCCAGGGCCAGGCGCAGGCGTTGGTGGCGTCGGCGCGGGCGGTGGCGCGCAGTCTGGCGGTCGGTCAGGTGGCGTTGCCCGACGACGCGCAGGGCTGGTACGTCGAGCCGGCGCTCAATCCGATCATCGTGGACGGCTATGGCGACGATTGGGCGCCATTGACCCCATGGAGCCAGCCCTTAGGCAATCGCGGCAAGCTGCTGCTGGCGCAGGACAAAGACTGGCTGTACCTGTACGCGGACGTGCGCGACAGCCAGCGCATCCGTGCCGACGCGGACGACCCCCATGCGCTGGGCGCCGATCATCTGATTCTGGCGCTGGGTAGCGGCGGCAGCGTGCGTCGTTATCTGCTGGCCAGTGCCGCGCCTGGCCCGTTCACCGCGCGCCCGCTGGACCCACCGGTGGGCGGCTTGCCGGATCTGATCTCCGCGCAATGGCAGGAAGACGGCAGCGGCTACCGGGTGGAGCTGCGCTTGCCGCGCACGTTGCAGTTGGATCGGCTAGGCCTGGGCAGCTACGACGCGGCGCTGCACGCGGGCGATCCGCTGGCGTTTTCGATGCGTCCGTTGCTGAGTTATTCCGAGCGGCTGGCCGGCGAATTGGTCCAACTGGCGCCGGAGGACGTGCACGCGCGCGTGCTGTCGCCGCAGGGCTGGTTGCTGGCGCAGAGCGGGCGTCTGGGCGGTGGCTTGGCGACCGAACCGCAGCCGGGCTGGTTCGCCGCGCTGGTCTATCGCTCGCTGCTGGCGACCCGGCTGGAGGGGGCCAACCTGTGGGCACAGGACGCGCCGCGTCTGGATTCCTCCGAAGTGCTGGCTGCGCGTCAGGGGCGGCCGTCCACCGTATGGCGCCGGGGTGAGGCGCGTGGCAGCGTGGTGCTGGCCGCGGCGGTGCCGATCGGCCGCCCAGGCCAGCCGCGCGGCGTGCTGTTGCTGGAGCAGGCCAGTCGCACCGTGCCCTTGTTGGCCAATCGAGCCTTGCTGGGCCTGCTGCTGACCAGCTTCGGCGTGTTGCTGGTGGCCGGCACGGTGCTGCTGGCCTTCGCCACCCGCTTGAGTTTTCGCTTGGCGCGCCTGCGCGATGCCGCCGAACGCGCGCAACGCAACGATGGACGTCTAGACGGCTCACTGGTACGCGGACGCTTTCCGATGGCCGACGCGCAAGACGAGATCGGCGACCTGGCGCGCAGCTTCGAGCGTTTGTTCGTGGTGGTTGGCGGCTATACCGATTACCTGCGCACGCTGGCGTCCAAGCTCTCGCACGAACTCAACACGCCGCTGGCGATCGTCAAATCGTCGCTGGACAACCTCGAACACGCCGCGCTGCCGCCGGACGCGCAGCCCTATCTGGCGCGCGCGCGCGATGGCGTGGCGCGACTGAGCACACTGGTGCGCGCGATGAGCGAGGCCAGCCGGATGGAGCGGGCGATCGCCGCCGCCGAACCGGAGGATGTCGACCTGGCCGAGGTGGTGCGCGGCTGTGCCGAGGCCTATCGCCCGCTGGCTGGCAGCCGCCGGCTGGAATGCCAGCTACCGGCCACACCGCTGCATCTGCATTGCGCGCCGGAACTGATCGCGCAAGCCTTGGACAAATTGTTCGACAACGCGCTCTCGTTCACCCCCGAGCAGGGCTGGCTGCGCATCAGCCTGCGCGCGGTGGAGGGCGGCGCGGAGATTGCGCTGGCCAACCAGGGCCCGCCGTTGCCCGCGGCGATGCAGGGGCGCTTGTTCGATTCACTGGTCAGCCTGCGCGACAAAACCACGCCGGGCGATGCACCGCACTTGGGGCTGGGCCTCTACGTGGTGCGGCTAGTCGCCGAGCGCCACGGCGGCCACGCGGCCGCACATAATCTGGACGACGGCAGCGGGGTGTTCTTCAGTTTGCGCCTGAGCAGCCTGCCGCGACCGCGGCTGGGTGCCGGCTGAGCCGGCAAGGCATCGGGCGCAAATCGCAGCGATTTGCGACTTCGGTTTGCGCGCGCGCTGCGCCACAATGGCGGTCTATTCTGCCTATCGGATCGGCCCCACCGTGATCTCCCGTGAAGAATTCGACGCCCTGACTGCGCAGGGGCATACGCGTATCCCGCTGGTGCGCGAGGTGTTTTCTGACCTCGATACGCCGCTTTCGGTCTACCTGAAACTGGCCGACGGCCCGTATACCTTTTTGTTCGAGTCGGTCGAAGGCGGCGCCACCTGGGGGCGTTATTCGATCATCGGCCTGCCGGCGCGGCGCGTTTATCGCCTGCGCGGGCACGAGCTGGAAGTGGAGGACGCCGGCGAAGTCGTCGAGCGGCGCCATCTGGACGATCCGCTGGCCGAGATCGAGCGGCTGCGCCAGCAGTACGACGTGCCGCGGCTGCCGCAGCTGCCGGCGTTCACCGGCGGCCTGGTCGGCTGGTTCGGTTTCGAGACGATCGGCTACATCGAAAAGCGCCTGGCGCAATGGGACAAGCGCGACGAGCTGGGCACCCCCGACGTGCTGTTGATGCTGGCTGAGGAAGTGGCCGTTTTCGACAACTTGAAGGGCCGGCTATACCTGATCGTGCACGTCGATCCCAGCCAGCCGCAGGCCTATGCGCAGGGGCTGCGCCGGCTCGATGCGCTGGTCTACCGGCTGCGTCAGGGCGGAGCCTCGTACCCGCAGGCCAGCCAATCGACCGGCTTGGACGAGGCGGATTTCCAGTCCTCGTTCACCCGCGAGGAGTACGAAGCCATCGTGCGCCGTGCGCAGGAATACATCCGCGCCGGCGACATCTTCCAGGTGGTGCCCTCGCAGCGTCTGAGCGTTAACTTCAACGCGC
>JBEVMS010000324.1:0-10619 GCA_040508515.1 Dyella sp.
GAAGGCTTTGTCGCGCTCAATGCGGAGCTGGCCAAAGACTGGCCGGTGATCACCGAGCGCAAGGACGGCCTGGCCGACGCCAAGGATTGGGAAAACAAACCGGGCAAGCTCGACCTGCTGCAACGCTGAAGTCACCGTTCAAGGCGCGTTGTGCGCAAACGCCGCATCGGTGAAAGCCGCAGTCCGAGCAAAAAAACGCCGCCCCAGGGCGGCGTTTTTGCCTCAGTGAAAAAACACGCTTAGCCGCCGAGCTTGGCCTTCAGCGCATCAATCACCTTGGCCACCGCGCCGGGCACGCCTTGCGCACGCACTTCGCTGGCATTGCTGCCGCTAAGCGCGATAACCACCTGCACCTCGTGCTGAGCCGGCTTGTCGTTGCCGGGCACGGCCGCGTCGCCCTCGTTCTTGCCGCGCCCGAACAGGCGTCCGATCATGCCTGGCTTCTTCACCGGCACGGCGGTGGCGGGCGAGTTCACGGTCAACGTATAGGTGTGCGCCGCATCGTCATGCGCAGTCACCTGACCGATATCACCAGCCTGCAAAGCCTGACCGACCTTCTGGTAGGTGCTGTCCACGCTGTCGGAAACCACGAAAGCATCGGTGATGGTGCCCACGCTCTCGCCCGACGATGCGGTGGCACCGTTGGCGGTGGGGTTGTTGGCGCCCGGCGGCGGAATCACCAGCGCAGCGGTAGTCGCGGGCGTATCCAGCCCCGGCGGGATCTCCAGCGGCGACTCCTGCTTGGCAGCCTCCCACTGCTTGTGCGAACGGAACATGCCGCAGCCGGATAGCGCCAAGGCGGAAACAGCCAAAAGCGGCAGGGCCACGACGAGGGGGGATTTCTTCATGAATGGTAATTCCGTCAAAGATTCAGGCTGCGTCGGCCAAGGATGCCAGACCTGCCAGCGCTTCGCGCAAACAGGTCTTCTCCGGACCGTCTTCAAGTTCAACCAGCGGTAGCCGCGGTGTGGCCGTTCCCAGCCCCAGTGGCGGCAAGCCCGCCTTGACCGCGACTGGATTGGGCGCGCAATTAAGTGCCTCGATCAGCGGCAACAGTGCCGCATTATGCTGCGATGCCACCACTCGGTCGCGTGCCACGGCGGCATCGCACAGCGCGCGAAATGCCGCCGGCACCAAATTGGCTACCACCGAGACCGTCCCCGCCGCACCAGCCAGCATGGCTTGCGCCGCGCTGCCGTCGTCACCGGAGAGATAGACGAAATCCGGACGCGCAAGTTCCGCCAATGCGCGAATGCGTTCGGCATCGGCACGCGCTTCCTTGATGCCGACGATGGCCGGATGCTCGCGCAACTCCGCCACTGTATCGGGCAGCAAGTCGCAGCCGGTTCGGCCGGGCACATTATAAAGCACCACCGGCAGGCCGCCGTGCTCGGCCACTTCCAGAAAATGCCGGCGCAGGCCAAGCTGGGTCGGGCGCACATAGAAAGGCGTCACCACCAGCGCCGCATCGGCGCCCAATTGCTGAGCGCGCCGCGTTAACGCCACCGTCTTGGCGGTTCCCGCCTCGCCGGTGCCGACCAGCACCGGCACGCGGCCTGCGACGCGTTCCAGCGTAAAGGTCAGCAAGCGCTCGTATTCGTCATGCTCAAGCATGTGTGCCTCACCGGTGGAACCGGCGACGACCAGGCCTTGGGTGCCGCCGGCCAGTTGATGGTCCAGCAAGCGGGTATAGGCCGGCAGATCGAGCGCACCATCGGCCGTGAACGGTGTCACCAACGCACAGATGCTTCCGTGGATATTCATTGCATTACGCCTCAAGCCAAGCCTCGCATGTTACTTGCGGGCTCAAGGCACGGGCAAGTAAGCTGCCGCGAGCCCGCCAACCCTTCCGCTGCGGGAGTGCGCCACAGGTAAAGCCCTTGAATCGTTCGACCGCGCGTACCAGCAGCGACAACCAGCTGCTGATCCAGACCCTTTCGCCGGCGGCCCGCTCGCCGCTGCTGATCCTGACCAAGCGCATCGCCGACGCCGGCTGCAACCTCAACGATGCACGGGTGTCCACCATCGGCACCGATACCTCGCTGATGCTGCTGGCCAGCGGCAGTTGGGACGCGGTGGCCAAGCTGGAAACGTCGCTGACCAAGCTGGCACGCGATGAGCAGGTGCAGATCAGCCATTACCGCACCGAGCCGCGCGAAAGCACCCATCACCTACCCTATCTGGTCGAGGTGATCGCCGCCGACCGTCCAGGCATCCTGGTCAAGATCATCGACTTTTTCACCCGCAACGACATCAGCGTGGAAAACCTCAGCTCGATGCGTTACCAGGCGATGCAGACCGGCGCGGCGATGTTCCAGGCGCAGATCACCATCGGCATCCCGGCCAAAACGCACATCGCCGGGCTGCGCGACGACTTTCTGGAGCTATGCGACGGGCTCAACCTGGACGCCATCATGGACCCGGTCAAGTTCTGATCGCCGCGCGCTCCGCCGACGCCCAGGCAGGGCTGGCATTCCTCGCCATACGCGCTAGTCTGTAGCTGTCCAGACAGGAGAGCCGATGCGTGCGACTGGCGAGTGGTCAGCCAAAGATTCCGGCGGCGCCCAAGCCGCCCGTCGCGCCCGCATCCATTCCGTTGTATCGCCGCGGCCACCACGATGGCCGACGCGCTTCCTTACTTATCCCAACTGCCACCGACGTCCACGCGCCGGTGTTGAGACAGACCATGCTCGAACTTGGTAACACCGTTCCCGCGCTCAGCGCGCCGACCGCCGATGAGGGCACGCTCGCCTTGCATAACCTCAAAGGCCAATGGGTGGTGCTGTATTTCTATCCCAAAGACAGCACGCCCGGCTGCACCACCGAGGCACAACAGTTTCGCGACCTCTATCCACAGTTGCGCGCTCACGGGGCCGAAGTGCTAGGCATTTCGCGCGACTCGCTGAAATCGCACGCCAACTTTGCGGCCAAGCAAGGCCTGCCGTTCCCCCTGGTATCGGACCCGGACGAAAGCTGGTGTCGGGCGTTCGACGTCATCCACGAGAAGGCGCTCTACGGCAAGCGCCATCTGGGCGTGGTGCGCAGCACGTTTCTGATCGATCCGTCCGGCACTCTGGTGCGCGAATGGCGCGGCGTGAAAGTCCCCGGCCACGCACAAGCCGTGCTCGACGCGCTGATCGGAGCCCAGTGAGCAACCGCCCGGGCATCCTGGCCATGGCGCCACGTCTGGCAGCGCACTTCGTGCCGCACGCCTTGCCCCGAAATTTTTCATTGTCCGCAGAGGCGACTGCGGACCCGATGTCGTGGCGGTCACCACGCTGCTTTGCCGATCCAGCCGGATCGGACGTTCGCGATGCCGCAAGGCGCGCGATCCCTCCAGTTGTCCACCGTGAGGTCTTTTTGGCATGACCGGAAGCAAGCGCATCTACGTCCTGGACACCAACGTGCTGCTGCACGATCCGACTTCGCTGTTCCGCTTCGAGGAACACGATGTCTATATCCCGATGACGGTGCTGGAAGAGCTGGACGAAAAGAAAAAGGGCGGTTCGGAAGTCTCCCGCAACGGGCGTCAGGTCAGCCGTTTTCTCAACGAGCTGATCCAGCACAGCGCCGGCCAGCCGATTGGCGATGGGCTGCCGCTGAACAACCCGCAGGGAGTCAATCTTAAACGTGGCGTCGCGGTGGGGCGGCTGTATTTCCAGCAGCGCACCGCCAATGGCCATGGCAAGGCAGACAACCAGATTCTGGCAGCGGTGCTAGAACTGCGCGATCTGCATGGCGATCGTCCGGTGGTGCTGGTCAGCAAAGACATCAATCTACGCATCAAGGCGACGATCAACGGCATCACCGCCGAAGATTACGAGAACGATCGCGCGCTGGACGATTTCTCGCTGCTCTACACCGGTACCACCGAGCTGCCGGAAAACTTCTGGGAGCTGCATCCGGAAGTACGCTCGTGGACCGAGCGCGGGCGCACCTATTACGAGGTGGCCGTGCGCGAAAGCGACGGCTGGTACGCCAACCAGTGCCTCTACCTGCCTGGCGACGACAGCGTGGAATTGCGCGTGCTCAGCCGCGACGAGCACAAAGCCATCTTGCTGTTACAGGATGACCATCGGCACAGCAACCACAGCGTGTGGGGCATCGCCGCGCGTAACCGCGAGCAGAATTTCGCGCTTAACGTGCTGATGGACCCGGACGTCGACTTCGTCACCTTGCTCGGCACCGCTGGCACCGGCAAGACCCTGCTGGCGTTGGCCGCGGGGCTAGCTCAAGTGATGGATCAGCAGCGCTACCGCGAGATCATCATGACCCGTGCCACCGTCTCGGTCGGCGAGGACATCGGTTTTCTCCCCGGCACCGAGGAGGAAAAAATGACGCCTTGGATGGGCGCGCTGACCGACAATCTGGAGGTGCTGACCAGCCCTGAAGAAGGCGGCTCCTGGGCGCGCCAGGCGACCAACGACCTGCTCGCCTCGCGGATCAAGATACGCTCGCTCAACTTCATGCGCGGGCGCACCTTCTTGAGTCGCTATCTGATCATCGACGAGGCGCAGAACCTCACGCCGAAACAGATGAAAACCTTGATCACCCGCGCCGGACCGGGCACCAAGATCGTCTGCCTGGGCAATGTCGAACAGATCGACACGCCCTACCTCACCGAGACCACTTCAGGCCTGACCTATGCGGTGGATCGCTTCAAGGATTGGGCTCACTCAGCTCACGTCACCCTGCGCCGCGGCGAGCGTTCGCGGTTGGCGGACTTCGCCTCCGAAGCGCTCTAAGCCACCAACACCGCCGCCGGCACTCGCCTGCCGGCGGCGGCGTCGGGTCACGCGATAGCTTCAGCAGATCATCGCCAGCGCAAGCGTGGTCGGCGTGATCACGATCACCCCGCTTCACCCCGGCGACCTCGCCGGCGTGGCGGCGTACGATAGATACCGCTCACTTCCGATCGATACCCACCCATGCCTGCCCTCCCTTCGCCCCCGATCGCCCTAACCATCGCCGGCTCCGATTCGGGCGGCGGCGCCGGCATCCAGGCCGATCTGAAAACCTTCCACGCGCGCGGCGTGCACGGGCTGTCGGCGGTCACGGCGATCACCGCGCAGAACACGCGCGGTGTACAGGCGATACACGCAGTCCCGGCCGTGCACGTGCGGCGTCAACTTGATGCGCTGTTCGAGGATTTTTCGATTGCAGCGGTCAAGACCGGCATGCTCAGCAGCGCCGCGATCAGCCGCACGGTGGCGCGCCAGTTACGCACCCATCCGCCGCGCTGGCTGGTGGTCGACCCGGTGATGATCGCCACAAGCGGCGCGCGCTTGTTGGACAGCGACGCCTTACAGAGCTTGCGCGATGAGCTGATTCCGTTGGCCGACATCCTCACGCCCAACCTGCCCGAAGCCGAAGCATTGTTGGGGTATCCGATCCGCCATGCCGCGGATTTCGATCGCGCCGGCGCCGATCTGCGAGCCCTGGGCGCACGCGCGGTGCTGCTCAAGGGCGGGCATGCTGGCGGAGAGGTGCTGATCGATCGTTTTTACGACGCGCGTGGGCTGATGCAGATCCAGCACCGTCGACTCGATCGCGAAGGCCACGGCACCGGCTGCACGCTGGCCGCAGCGATCGCCGCCGAACTGGCCAAAGGCCAAAGCGCGCGTTCCGCAGTGCGGCGTGCGGTCGCCTACGTGCATCGCGCGCTGGCTAGCGGTTATCGAGCCGGTCACGGTACGGCGTTCTGCCTGCGCCATTGAGTCTCGGCAAACACGGCAAAGACGGCGGCAGGCTCGGTTCACCGCGATCGCGCTATGCTTTGAGGGCACGTCTTGGCCACCTGGATCGCTTGATTCAACCCTGGCAGGCCGCATTTCCTTCCAAGTTTCGGGCCTTCGCCCTGCGCAGAGCATTATGGATTTCCTCAGTCCACGTTTGATCATCCTGTACCTCCTGCTGGCCTTCGCGCTGTGCGTGCTGCTGGTACATCTGCGTGGACGCGTACGGCTACGCTTCGATCGCCAACTGGTCGATCATTCGGCGATTTTCGCCCCGTACAACCTGATGATGTATGCCTTCTCGGCAGTGCCGGCGCGACCGATTTTGGATCGACGCGGATTTCCTCAACTGGACCTGTTGCAGGCAAATTGGCGGACCATCCGCGACGAGGCATTGGCGCTGTTCGATGATGGACACATCCGCGCCGCCACCAACCACAACGACGCCAGCTTCAACAGTTTCTTCAAACAAGGCTGGAAGCGCTTTTATCTAAAATGGTATGGCGAACCGCTGGCCTCGGCCGAAGCGCTCTGTCCGCAAACCGTGGCTCTGCTGAAATCGATCCCCAACGTCAAGGCAGCGATGTTCGCCACCTTGGCGCCGCACAGCAAATTGAATCCGCATCGCGACCCCTTTGCCGGTTCGCTGCGCTACCACCTCGGGTTGATCACCCCCAACTCGCGCGATTGCCGCATTTTTGTCGACGGCGAGGAACACGCCTGGGGTGACGGCAAAGACGTGGTGTTCGACGAAACCTACGTGCACTGGGTGGAAAACAACACCGACCAGACCCGGGTGATCCTGTTCGCCGACGTCGAACGTCCGCTGCGTGTGCGCTGGATGGAAACGATCAACAAGCGCGTCGGCGCGTTCATGGGCCAGATCACCGCCTCGCCCAACGACGACAGCGAGAAGACCGGCTTCGTCAATCGCGTGTTCGCGCTGAATGCGCGTCGCCGCCAGCGTGGCAATGTTTTCAAGCGGAACTACCCCACGCTGTTCCGGTTCACCAAGTACGTGGGCATCGTGCTGCTGCTGTGGCTGATCCTGCTGGCGCCCTGGCCGTTCGCCTGATCACCCATTTTCAGGCTGTTGACGCATAACGTCGTGATGCCTGCTGGGAGCTTCAGGATCTCGGCACGTGGTTGTCGATCCACTGCTGCACGAAAACCTCCAGCGTCATGCGGGGCGGTACGTCAAGGGGCAACCCTCGCACTAACTGAGCAGCCGCTTTGAGAAAGGCCTGCTTGGCGATATGGGATGCCTGCCGCGCCGCAGCTTGCTTTTGCCGCAGTTGCACGATGTGCGCCCAGGGCTGACCGGGTTTGGCGAACTTCTGATAGCGACGCAGTTCGTCGGCGGCAAGTTCGGTATCGAAGGCAGCCTGTGCCAACGCCTGCTTGGCCGTGAGCACTTGCAGCAGCCATTCGCCCGCTTGCGTCAGCTGCCACGCGCCGGTTTCGGCCGCACCTTGGCGGTGCCGTTGGGCCCATTGCGGCATGAGCGAAAGACCGTCAGCCATCGTGGCTGTCTGGCTCACCTGCCGCAGTTGATCGAGAAAATCGGCTTGGGGAAATTTCTGTCTGGACGCCATCGGGAACCGCTCCTGGCAAACGCGTAGCTTTATGGCTCATGCACGAAGGGGCAAGCCATGCCGCGGATCGACGCCATTGAACGGATACGTCCTAGCGCGCAACCTGCCTGGGCGTATCCGTGAACGGGAGGCGCTGCTGCTCGGCCCGAACCTGCGCGGCAGCGACACCGCCTGCGCAAGATGACGCCTCATCGCCAGCGCTGCCATGCACGCTGGCACGCGTGGTTGAGAATGAAGCCTTGCCTAGCCTAGATCACATGCTGGCCTCCACGTCGTCACTCGCAGGGGTATTCAGTCCAGTGCCAGCAAGCGCTCTTGCAGTTCGCCCAGACGCAGATCGTCACCGGCGCCGGGCGAGACGCGCGCGGCCAGGCTGGCCTCGGGAGTGCGTCCGGCACCGGCATCGGCGGCCGCTTCGGCGGCGGCGCGGTAGGCCTCGCGGAACGGCACCCCGGCGGCGGCCTGCTCGATCGCCACATCGGTGGCGTACATCGCCGGCTCGATCGCCGCGCGCATCGGGCCTTCGTTCCACTGCATGCGCGCCAGCAGGTCTGGCACCAGCGCCAACGCCATCAAGCCGTGCCGCACGCCGTGGAAAAGCGAACCCTTGGAGAACTGCAGGTCGCGTTGATAGCCCGAGGGCAAGGACAACAACTGCTCGATCTCGGTACGCGCCGCGGCGACGCTGGCGTAGCTGGCGCGCAATAGTTCGACCACGTCCGGATTGCGCTTGTTGGGCATGATCGAACTGCCGGTGGTGTATTCCCCCGGCAAGCTGACGAAATTGAACTCGGCGGTGGTGAACAGCGACAGATCCCAAGCCATCCGACGCAGGTCCAGTAGCGCACTGGCGATCGCTTCGAGCACCGCCATCTCGAACTTGCCACGCGAGAGTTGCGCGTAGATCGGCGAAATCTGCATGCGCCCAAAACCCAACGCTCGGGTGGTGTGCTCGCGATCGAGCTTGAGATTGACGCCGTAACCGGCGGCGGTACCCAGCGGGTTGGCGTCGATCCACTGCGCGGTCTGGCGCGCGCGCAGCGCGTTGTCGACGAAGCCCTCGGCGAAACCGGCGAACCACATCGCGGTGGAGGACACCACCGCACGCTGCAGATGCGTGTAGCCGGGCAGCGGCAAGGCCGGCTGCGCAGCGCGCTCAAGACACACCTCGGCGATGGCGCGGGTATGGCCTTCCAATTCGGCCAGCTTGTCCTTCAGCCACAGCCGCGTGGCGACCAGAATCTGATCGTTGCGACTGCGCCCGGTGTGCACGCGCCGGCCGGCATCGCCCAGGCGCTCGGTCAGACGCGCCTCGATCGCCGAATGACCGTCCTCGTAGCGCTCGTCCAGCACGAACTCGCCAGCGCGAAAATCCGCGGCGAGGTTATCCAGCTCGCGCGTGAGCGCGATCGCCTCCGCCTCGCTGACCACGCCGATATGCGCCAGCCCCTCGACGTGCGCCTGGCTGGCGGTGATGTCATGCAAGAAAAATTCGCGGTCCAGCAGCACGTCGTCGCCGGCCAGAAAAGCCATGATCCGTGCGTTGGTAGCGACGCCGGCCTTCTGCCACAAAAGATCGCTCATAGAAATGTCCGGATGAAGGTCAGTCGTCGAGCGGAATCGCGGTGGTTTCATCCACCCCGATCGCCCGGTTGATGTTCTGAATCGCCTGGGTGGCGGCGCCTTTGAGCAGGTTATCCAGCGTGGCGACCACCACCACCCGCTTCCCATCCGCGGACAACGCGAAGCCGCCGATTTCGGCGTGATGGTGATGGGCGATCCGACTGACCCACGGTGCCTCGTCGACCACCTTGACCAGCGGCTCATCGGCATAGCGCGACTGGAAGCGCCCCATCACGTCCTCACGCTTGAGCGCACGGGCCAGGTACAGATTGGTGGTGACAGTGAGACCGCGAAAATGCGGCGCCACGTGCGGCATGAATTCCACCGGGATGCCGAGCTGCCAACTGGCTTCCTTCTCGTGCATATGCCCGGTCAGCGAATACGGCATCAGGTTGTTGTGCAGCTTGTCCGGATCGTTCTTGTCCGAAGGCGTGGTGCCGGCGCCCGAATAACCGGATACGCCGAAACTCACCGGCGGCGCGCTCAGCAGCTCCTTCAACGGTGCGATCGACAACTGCATCGCGGTGGCGTAGCAACCGGGATTGCTGATGCGTTTCTCGCCGCGCCACTTGCCGCGAGTCAGCTCAGGCAGGCCGTAATACCAGCCCGGCGTGAAGCGGTAATCGGCTGAGAGATCCACGATGAGCGCGTCCGGCGTGGCTGCTTCGATCGCCTCGACATACGCCAGCGCCGCGCCGTTGGGCAGCGCCAGCACCACGATGTCGGCGCGCTCGGCCGCGACGCTGGCTGGCCCCAGGTTGCAATAACACAGATCGCCGAAGTAGCGCACCACATGATCGGCCACGCGTTGGCCGTCCAATTCGCGCGAGACGACGAAGGCCAGTTCCAATTCCGGATGATCCTGGATCAGGCGAATCAGTTCCGCGCCGGTATGGCCGCGGGCACCGACGATGCCGATGCGTTTGCTCATGACGAATAATCCTGTTGCAACTTGAAAGTGAGATGTTGCCGCACCGCCGGCCACTCCGACGCGATGATGGAATACACCACCGTGTCGCGCAGGCTGCCGTCGGGCATGATCCGGTGATTGCGCAGCACGCCGTCCTGCTTGGCGCCCAGGCGCTCGATCGCGGCCCGCGAGCGCTGGTTCATCCAGTGCGTACGCAGTTCCACCGCGATGCAGCCCAGCGTGTCGAACGCGTGCCACAGCAGCAGGTATTTGCATTCGGTATTGACCGCGCTGCGCTGGGCCCGCGCGGCATACCAGGTGTAACCGATTTCCAGCCGCCGCTGCGCAGCTTCCGCGTGGCAAAAACGCGTGCAGCCCAGCAGCGCGCCGCTGGCGCGATCGCGCACGGCGAAGGCCAGTGCTGTGTCGTCTGCCATGCCGGCCAGTGCCTGTTCGATGTAAGCATCGATGCCCTCCGCGTTCGGCACGCCGGTGTACCACAGGCGCCACAACTCGCCATCAGCGGCGACCGCAGCGAGCGCCGGGCCGTGCGCCAGCGTCAACGGCTCCAGCCGCACGTGATGGCCTTCCAACGCGACCGGCTGCAAGAAGCGGCTCATCGGCTCATCCCTCCAGCGTTGCCGGGCGCGTGGCGCAATGGGCCACGCAATGTTCGATCTCGTTGAAGTCGTGCAGGCCGTACCAGAACACTTTCCACTTCTCCTGCTTGAAGCAGCCGTCGGATTCGGCGTAGTA
>JBEVMS010000038.1:0-14407 GCA_040508515.1 Dyella sp.
GAATTGATGCCGTCGGTTTGATCGTGCGTGGCCTCCAGCGAGTACCAGGCGTCGCCGCTGCGCCCGGAAAGTCCCAAGGCCTCGCGCCAATGCCCGTAGCTGCCCACGCCCAGGCTCAGGCTGGGCGTAAAGCTGCCTTCGGGATGGCGGGTAAAAATTTGAATCACCCCGCCGATCGCCTCGGAGCCATAGAGGCTGGAGAACGGTCCGCGCACGATTTCGATGCGTTCGATCTGTTCGACCGGAATGTCCTGGATCGCCGCCGTGCCGCTGGTGGCCGCGCCGATCTTGACCCCATCAACCAGCACCAGCACGTGATCGGACTCGGTGCCGCGCAAGAAAATCGAGGTGGCCTCGCCGGGTCCACCGTTGTTGGCTAGCGACATGCCCGGCGTCCCGCGCAGCACATCGGCCAGCGTATTGGGCTGCAACCGCTCGATGTCGGCACGGGTGATCACGGTGACCGCGGCCAGGGTCTGATCCTGGCTCTGGGCGGTCCGGGTGGCCGTGACCACCACATGATCCAACTGCGCCGCCACGTTGTCGTCGGCGAACGCGGTCGCGCCGAAGCAAAGCATGGCGGCCGTCGCCCAGCGGCGCATCGAAGAGGGTTCAAACAACACAGCATGTCTCCTGCTGCCGCACCTACCCGCGCGGCATCGATAGCAATGGGACACACGGTGAAAAAGTGCACGGCGGCGACGCGTGCAGCGACGCATCCGCTGCACGCCCACCGCGTGTCGGTAATCTGCAAGGCCGGTCTCCGGGCTTACGAGCGAAGGCGTCAAAGCCTTCCGATCGACGCCTTCCCGTGCCAAGGCACAGTGGCTGCATGCATGTCGACCGTTTACTCGCCTACCGTTGCGGGGGCAGCTCCGGACTGGTCAAGCGCAACAAGCGCGTGACGTACCGGATTCCCGTTTCAACCCTCGCCAGCAGCGAAGGTCACCTTGAGGGAGGAAAGTCTAACCCATAAACCACGACGACCGCGCACCGCGCGGCCATCGTGATGGAACAGTGCCACCGTTGGCACTCAGCGCGAACGGAAGGCCAGATGGCCGTGCTCGACATCGACCTCGATGGTACTTCCACTCGGAAAACGTCCTTCCAGCAACTGCTTGGCCAGCGGGTTTTCCAATTGCTGCTGAATCGCCCGCTTCAACGGTCGGGCGCCGTAGACCGGATCGAAACCGACATTGCCCAGCAACTCCAGCGCCGGCTCGCTGACCTCCAATTTGAGCTGGCGCTCGGCCAAGCGCTTCTCCAGATACGCCAACTGGATGCGCGCGATCGCGCGAATCTGCTGCTTGCCCAGCGGACGGAACACCACCAGTTCGTCCAGCCGGTTGATGAACTCCGGACGAAAATGCGCCTGCACCACAGCCAGCACCGAGGCTTTCATCTGCATGTAGTCGGCCTCCGAATCGCCGGCCTGCTCCTGGATCAGATTGGAGCCGAGGTTGGAGGTCATCACGATCACGGTATTGCGAAAATCCACCGTGCGACCCTGGCCGTCGGTGAGCCGGCCGTCGTCGAGCACTTGCAACAGGATGTTGAACACATCCGGATGCGCCTTCTCCACCTCGTCCAGCAGGATCACGCTGTAGGGACGCCGGCGCACCGCCTCGGTGAGGTAACCGCCTTCCTCGTAACCGACGTAGCCCGGCGGCGCGCCGATCAGGCGACTGACCGAGTGCTTCTCCATGAACTCGCTCATATCGATGCGCACCATCGCCTCTTCGGTGTCGAACAGGAAACCGGCCAAGGCCTTGCACAGCTCGGTCTTGCCCACGCCGGTGGGGCCCAGAAACAGGAACGAGCCGTTGGGCCGATGGGGATCGGACAGCCCCGCGCGCGACCGCCGGATCGCGTCGGACACCGCGTGCACCGCTTCGTCCTGGCCGACCACGCGCCGATGCAGATCGTCTTCCATGTGCAGCAGTTTTTCGCGCTCACCTTCGAGCATCTTGGCCACCGGGATGCCGGTCCAGCGCGCCACCACCTCGGCGATTTCCTCGGCGGTGACTTTGTCCTGCAGCAGCTTGAAGTCCTGCTGTTCGGCCGCCTGCGCCGCGGCCAGTTGCTTTTCCAGTTCCGGCAAGGTGCCGTACTGCAGTTCGCTCATCCTGGCGTAATCCTGCTGGCGCTGCGCCGCCTCCAGATCCAGGCGCGCCTGTTCGATCTGCTCCTTGACCTTGGTAGTGCCTTGCAACGCGGCCTTTTCGGATTTCCAGATTTCATTCAAATCGGAGAACTCGCGATCGAGTTTTTCGATGTCGCCTTCCAGATCGGCCAAGCGTTTTTTCGATTCCTCGTCGTGTTCTTTTTTGAGCATCTCGCGCTGAATTTTCAGCTGGATCAGCCGGCGCTCCAGCCGGTCGAGTTCTTCCGGCTTGGAATCGATTTCCATGCGGATGCGGCTGGCCGCCTCGTCCATCAGGTCGATCGCCTTGTCCGGCAACTGGCGGTCGGCGATATAGCGATGGGACAAAGTCGCGGCCGCGACGATCGCCGGGTCGGTGATCTCCACCCCGTGATGCACCGCGTAGCGCTCCTTCAAACCGCGCAGGATCGCGATGGTGTCTTCCACGCTGGGCTCGCCGACGAACACTTTCTGGAAGCGCCGTTCCAGCGCGGCGTCCTTTTCGATGTACTTGCGGTATTCGTCCAGCGTGGTGGCGCCGATGCAATGCAGCTCGCCGCGCGCCAGCGCCGGCTTGAGCATGTTGCCCGCGTCCATCGCGCCCTCGCCTTTGCCGGCGCCGACCATGGTGTGCAGCTCGTCGATGAACAGGATCACCCGGCCTTCCTGCTTGGACAGATCGCTCAGCACGGCTTTCAGGCGTTCCTCGAATTCGCCGCGAAACTTGGCCCCGGCGATCAGCGTGCCCATGTCCAGCGAGAGCACGCGGCGATCGCGCAGACCTTCGGGCACTTCGCCCTTGACGATGCGCTGGGCCAGCCCTTCGACGATCGCGGTCTTACCCACGCCCGGCTCGCCGATCAGCACCGGATTGTTCTTGGTGCGCCGTTGCAGCACCTGGATGGTGCGCCGGATTTCCTCATCGCGACCGATCACCGGATCGAGCTTGCCGGATTCGGCGCGCGAGGTCAGATCGATGCAGTATTTTTCCAGCGCCTGGCGCTGCTCTTCGGCATTTTCGCTCTGCACTTTTTCGCCGCCGCGCAGTTTGTCGATCGCCGCCTCGATGCTTGGCTTGCTGGCGCCGGCGGTTTTCAGCGCCGCCCCCAATTCGCCCTTGTGCTCCAGCGCAGCCAGCACGAACAGTTCGCTGGCGATGAACTGATCGCCACGCTGCTGGGCCAGCTTGTCGGTCAGGTTGAGCAGGCGGCTCAGCTCGTTGCCGGCATGGATCGTGCCCTCCTGCCCGCTGACCCGCGGCAGCCGCTCCAGCAGCTCGCCCAGACGCTGGCGCAAGGCCGGTACGTTGACCTTGGCCTGGGTCAGCAAGGGACCGGTGGAGCCGCCCTGTTGATCGAGCAAGGCCACCATCAAGTGCACCGGTTCAAGGATGTTTTGATCGCGCCCAACCGCCATCGACTGGGCGTCGGCCAGTGCTTGCTGGAAGCGCGAGGTGAGTTTGTCCATTCGCATGGTGTATCCCCGACATTGGTTGGCAGCCGTGCCGCCGCTGCACATGCACATGTGGCCGTACCGTAGCGCTTCAAGCGCCCTCACTGGGGGACCGTGGTCGGATCAGTGCATGCAACAAGAGCTTCATGCAAGCTTTGCTATGGTTGAGGCTTATACCCCTGATCGCCGCCCCCATGTACGTACCCAAGCACTTGCCGCCACCGCCCCTGCCCGCTGCCGATGAGTCGTGGGCGATGTTTCTGGATGTCGATGGCAGCCTGCTCGACTTTGCCGATCAGCCCGAGCAGGTGTTCGTGCCAGACAGCCTCAAACAATTGCTGCATCACTTGCATCATGCGCTCGATGGCGCGCTGGCGCTGGTCAGTGGCCGCAACATCAGCGACCTGGACAGCTTGTTCGGGATTCCCGGCTGGGCCAAGGCCGGCCTGCATGGCCTTGAGCTGCAGCGGCCGGACGGGCACCGTCGCGATATCGAAATCGACCCGCGTCAGCAGGCCAAGCTGCGCCGCGAAGCCGCCGCGCTGGCCGACTGCCTGCCCGGCGTGCGACTGGAAGACAAAGGCCTGGCCGTGGCCCTGCATACCCGACGCGCGCCTCAGCAATGGGAGGCGCTGCGCGAAGGCACCGAGGCGTTGATCGGCAGTCTGCCGGGTTTCGAGCTGCAACCGGGCAACCAGGTGATCGAGATCAAGCCCAGCGGCATGAACAAAGGCGTGGCGGTGTCCGAGTTGCTGAGCTTGCCGCCATTCACCGGCCGCACGCCGGTGTATGTGGGCGACGATCTGACGGACGAGCACGCCTTCGCCACGGTCAATCTGGAAAACGGTATCAGCGTGCGGGTCGGCGAACGCGAGCCGAGCCTGGCGCAATTCACACTGTCTACGCCAACCCAACTGCACGCTTGGTTGAATCGCGTACGCGTAATTTTCGACGAGGGAGCTACATCACATGCCAACCGCCCAGGAGGTCTGCGGACCACCCGCGAATCTTGAACTTGGCGTCATCGGCAACGGCAGCGTCGCCGCACTGATCGATCGCCATGGCCGCATCGTCTGGGGCTGCCTGCCTCGTTTCGACGGCGATGCCAGCTTCTGTTCGCTGCTCTCGCCGACCCAGGAAGGCGGTGATTGGGCGATCGAACTGGAAGACTTCGTACGCGCCGAGCAGCACTACCTTCCCAACACCGCGGTGTTGGTGACCAAGCTCTACGACAGCCACGGCGGCGGCATTGAAATCGTCGATTTCTCGCCGCGCTACCGCACCCATGGCCGGCTGTATTACCCGGTGATGCTGGCCCGGCGCGTGCGCCCCTTGAGCGGCGCCCCGCGCATCCGCGTGCTGCTGCGTCCGCTGTGCGACTACGGCGCACGCGTGCCGGAAACCACGGCTGGCAGCAACCATATCCGCTACCTGCTGGACGGCGTCACCATGCGCCTGACCGCTGACATCGCCGCGCCGTTGATCGAACGCGGCCTGCCGTTTGGGTTGGACCGCAGCGCGCACTTCGTCTTCGGGCCCGACGAAACGCTCAGTCAAAGTCCGGCCGACTACATCCACACCGCGCTGGAATACACCACCGACTACTGGCGCGAATGGACCCGCTACCTGTCGGTGCCTTACGAATGGCAGGACGCGGTGATCCGCGCCGCCATCACGTTGAAGCTCTGCCAATACGAAGCGACCGGAGCGATCGTGGCGGCGCTGACCACGTCGATCCCCGAAGCGGCCGGCACCGCACGCAACTGGGACTACCGCTACTGCTGGCTGCGCGACGCGGCCTTCACCGTGCGCGCGCTCAATCGGCTGGGCGCCACCCGCACGATGGAGGAATACATCCGCTACGTGTTCAACGTGGTGGTCGGCGAAACCGACGACGAGATCGGCCCGGTGTTCGGCATCACCTTCGAGCGCGAACTGACCGAGCGCCAGGTCAGCGGGCTGGCCGGTTATCGCGGGATGGGCCCGGTGCGCGTGGGCAACGATGCTTGGCGCCAGCGTCAGAACGATGTCTACGGCTCGGTGGTGCTGGCCTCGGCGCAGTTGTTCTTCGATCGCCGACTGGATCGTCCCGGCGACCAGTTGACCTTCCATCGGCTGGAGCGGATGGGCCGGATGGCCCTGCGCATGGCCGAGGTACCGGATGCCGGATTGTGGGAATTTCGCGGTCGTGCCGCGGTGCATACCTATTCGGCAGCGATGTGCTGGGCCGCCTGCGATCGGCTGGCGCATATCGCCACCGAACTTGGCCTGACCGAGCGCGCGCGCTACTGGCACGACGAGGCGGTGCAACTGCGCGAGCGCATCCTGACGCGTGCCTGGAATGCATCGCTGGGCTATTTCGTGGACGCCTACGATGGCGAGCACTTGGATGCCAGCCTGCTGCTGCTGGCCGACATCGGCTTCATCGACGCGATGGATCCGCGCTTCATCGCCACCGTCGATGCGGTAGGCGAGGCGCTGGGACGCGGCGACTATCTGTTCCGCTATATCGCACCGGACGATTTCGGCGCGCCGGAAACCAGTTTCAACATCTGCACCTTCTGGTACATCGAGGCGCTGGCCGCCACCGGCCGTACGCAGCGCGCCCGCGCCATGTTTGAAAACATGCTGGCGCAGCGCAATCCGCTGGGCCTGCTGTCCGAGGACATCGCGCCAGCCACCGGCGAGCACTGGGGCAATTTCCCGCAGACCTACTCTTTGGTCGGGGTGATCCAAACCGCAATGCGGCTGTCGCGCCGCTGGGAAGAAGCGCTATGAGCCGACTGGTGGTGGTATCCAACCGCGTGGCCGAACCCAACCAGACCTCCACCGGCGGGCTGGCTTCGGCGATGCAGGCCGCGCTGCAGGAGCGTGGCGGGCTGTGGTTCGGCTGGAGCGGCAAGGTGGTGGCCAAGTCCAATCCGCGCTTGCGTCGGCAACAGCACGGCGCCATCGACTACGTCACGGCGGATCTGTCCAAGCAGGACTACGAGGATTTCTACGCCGGCTTCGCCAACCGCTCGCTCTGGCCGCTACTGCACTACCGCCCCGACCTGGTCGATTACCAGCGCAGCCATCTGGACGGCTATTTGAAAGTCAATGCCGACTATGCCGACCACCTGGTGAAATTACTGCGTCCCGACGACATCATCTGGGTGCACGATTATCAGTTGATCCCGCTCGGCTCGATGTTGCGCGAACGCGGCGTGCAGAACCGCATCGGCTTTTTCCTGCACACGCCGCTGCCGGCCGCCGGCCTGCTGATCGCCCTGCCCAACCATCGGGCGCTGCTGGAAACCCTGGCCAGTTACGACCTGATCGGCCTGCACACGGCGCGCGACTTGCGCGCTCTGGAGGATTATTTCCTCCACGAAGCGGGCGCGGCGATGCGCACCGGCGGGCGCTTGCGCATGCCCAACGGACGCACCTTTCGCGCCGGCGTGTTCCCGATCAGCATCGATACCGGGGTGGTCGCCGCCACCGCCCGCCGCGCCGAGCACGAGCCGGAGATCGAGCAACTGCACGACAGCCTCAATCAGCGGGCGCTGATCATCGGGGTGGACCGATTGGACTATTCCAAGGGCCTGCCGCAACGTTTTCAGGCACTGGAACGGCTCCTGGAACGCAATCCCGAGTTCCATCAAAAGGTCACCTTTCTGCAAATCGCGCCGCCCTCGCGCGGCAGCGTGCCGGAGTACCGGCAGATTCGCCGCGACCTGGAGCGCAGCGCCGGCCATATCAACGGGCTTTACGCCACGCCGGACTGGACCCCGATCCGCTACGTCAACAAGTCGTTCCCCCATTCGGTGCTCACTGGCTATTACCGCGCGGCACGCATCGGCCTGATCACGCCGCTGCGCGACGGCATGAATTTGGTCGCCAAGGAATACGTCGCCTGCCAGAACCCCAAGAATCCGGGCGTGCTGATTCTGTCGCGCTTCGCCGGCGCGGCGCAGGAGCTGGGCGATGCGCTGCTGGTCAATCCGGCCGATACCGAAGAAGTGGCCGACGCGCTGGAAAAGGCCTTGAAAATGCCACTGAAGGAGCGCCGCGACCGCTGGCACGCCTTGATGACGGTGCTGCAACGCCAAGACATCACCGTGTGGCGCAATGCCTTTTTGCAATCGCTGCTAGCTGAGGGCGAGAACACCGACCGGCGCGATCAAGCGGCTTGAACGTCAGCAGCGGCGGGAGCGGATCGCCGCGTGCGCTGCCACCTGCCTCCCTCAGGTGGCAGGTGGCGCGGAACGGCGCGGCGGATGTTCGCGCCACGGCGACGTCATCGCCGTAGGCGCCACTGCCGTCGGCTAGCGGCGCATCAGTCGATCCAGATCAGGCTGGCGAAGCGCCCGCTGCGGGCCCCATCGCGACGGTAGGAATAAAAGCGCGCGTCGGTAAAGGTATCGAAGCCGCCGCCATAGATGGAGTCCACGCCGGCCGCACGCAGACGTTGCCGCGCCAGCGCGGCCAAGTCGCACAACCAATGCCCGGGCCGGGTCGGCATAAACGCCGACGCGGCGGCCGGATCATGCGCGAGAAACGCCGCATGCACCTCCTCGCCGACTTCGTAGGAGGGTTGGCCGATGCACGGTCCCAGCCATGCCAGCAGCCGCCGGGGCGGCAAGGGCATCTGCGCCACCGTGGCTTCCAGCACACCGGCGGCCAGCCCGCGCCAACCGGCATGGGCCGCCGCGACGCTTTGGCCATCCTCGCCACAAAACAGCACGGGCAGGCAATCGGCAGTGAGGATCGCCAGCGGCCGTCCACGCGCCAGGGTTGTGGCCGCATCGGCTTCCGGCGCGGACGTGCCGGCCGCGTGCTCGGCGCGATGCACCGTCACGCCATGCACTTGACGCAGAAAAAACGCTGGCTCGGCCAACGCCAGCGCCCGGCCAAGCACCAGCCGGTTGGACTGCACCGTCTCGATCCGCTCACCGCTGTTGAGGCCCAGGTTGAAACGCTCATAGGGCGACTCTGAGCTGCCAGGTCCAAAGCGCGTGCTGACCGCGGTGCGTACCCGCAGCGGGGCCGGCCATTCCGGAGTAACCCAGATCTCAGGCATCACATGCTCCTGGGCGGTTCGTCGAATCGGCTAGGCATCCGCTGCGGCCTCATGCCAACGGTTGCGCCGTATCCTGGCGCAGCGTTTCGATCAAAGCTTCCTGATCGGCCGGGCGCGGCACCTCGAACTGCATCGGCTCACCGCTGACCGGATGCGCAAAGGCCAAGCGTTCGGCATGCAGCGCCTGCCGCCGGAAACCCCGCAACGCCTCCACCAACGCGGGGGTTGCGCCCTTGGGCAGGCGCAGGCCAGCGCTGTAGAGCGGATCGCCAACCAGCGCATGGCCGATATGCGCCATGTGCACACGAATCTGGTGGGTACGCCCTGTTTCCAATTGGCACTGCAACAGGCTGTGCGCGCGAAAGCGTTCGCGCAGCCGGTAGTGCGTGACTGCGTGCCGGCCGTCGTCCTCGTCGCGCACGGCCTGGCGCAGGCGATCGCCCATGTGCCGGCCGATCGGCGCATCGACCGTGCCGCCGGCCACCATCGTGCCCATCACCACCGCTTCGTATAAGCGCTCGACGGCATGGCGCGAGAGCATTTCCACCAGCGCCGTATGCGCCGGCAAGGTCCGCGCCACCACCATCAGGCCGGAGGTGTCCTTGTCCAAACGGTGCACGATGCCGCCACGCGGCAGCTCAGCCAGGCGCGGATCGTAGTGCAGCAGCGCGTTCAGCACCGTGCCGCCGGCATTGCCGGCGCCCGGATGCACGACCAGTCCGGCCGGCTTGTTGAGCACCAGCAGGTGTTCGTCCTCGTGCACCACGTCCAGGGCGATCGGCTCGGCCTCAAGGCTCACCTCGATCGCCAGCTCGGCCTCAATGGTGACCCGCTCGCCACCCCGCAGCAGGTGCCGCGGGGCCGCCGGTACACCGTCCAGGCTCACCGCCCCGGCCTTGATCCAGCCGCTCAGCCGCGAGCGCGAGTAGTCGGGGAACATCTCGGCCAAAGCCTGGTCGAACCTGCGACCTGCCGCCGACAGGGGCACGATGGCATCGTGACTGACGGTGGTCATACCAGCCTCCCCGGACTGCGTCCGGTTTCGGCTATCATGCCTTTTCGATCAAACATCTGAACTCTTTCCTATGCGCGTAACCAAGCTGTCGACGATCCAAGGGCCTGCTGTAAAAGTACTCGTCGTGCTCGCTCTGGCCGTTTCGATGAGTGCCTGCTCGATGTTCCGTCACAAGCGCGACAACATCGACACGTTGCCGGCGGACAAACTGTATGCCACCGCGCATACCTCGCTGGAGCACGCCGACTATGCCGCGGCCGAAAAAGCCTACGAGCGTTTGATTGCGCGCTTTCCATCCGGCCCCTACAGCGAACAGGCCCAGCTGGATTTGGCCTATGCGCAGTACAAGGATAACAAGCTCGATGACGGCTACTCGACCATCAACCGCTTCATCAAGACCAATCCGACCAGCAAACACGTCGATTATGCCTATTACCTGCGCGGCCTGATCAATTTCGATCGCACCGGCGGCATTCTGGACCGCTACCTCTATCGCACCACCGCGCAATCGCGCCGCGACCAGGGCTACAACTTGCAGGCGTTCGACGACTTTTCCGAGCTGTCGCGCCGCTATCCGGACAGCGCCTATGCCGCCGACGCGCGCCAGCGCATGATCTACCTGCGCAACGTGCTGGCCGAGTTCGAGATCAACATCGCCACCTACTACCTGCGCATCCATGCCTATGTGGCATCCGCCGATCGCTCGCAGTACGTCATCGAACATTACCAGCAAGCGCCGCAGGCCGGCGATGCGCTGGCGATCCTGACCCGCAGCTACCTCGGCCTGGGCCAGAAAGAATCGGCCGAGCAGAGTCGCAAGGTGCTGGCGCTGAACTACCCCAACCACCCCTACCTGACCGACGCCAACTGGCCGCATCCGCCATCGGTGGTGCGCAAGATGATCCCGTTCTCCGGCCACTACTGAGCGACGCGGACACCTCTCAAAAGGCCGGCGAGCGATCGCTGGCCTTTTTGGCGTTTGGCGTTTGTGTTCGGCAAGCTTTTCGATACCGACGACAGCGCTGCTGTCCTGGCATCAACTGGGTCACCGACTGCGCGCCGGCCGGCGCGGCGCGTAGAACCTTGGACGCCCTCAGCGCCAGCCGGAGGTGATCGGATAGCGCCGCTCGCGGCCGAAAGCGCGCGTGGTCACCCGCGGCCCCGGAGCCGACTGCCGGCGTTTGAACTCATTGATCAGTACCAACCGCACCACCTTGCGCACGATCGCCGGATCGTGCCCTTGCGCGGCGATCTCCGCCTGCGACAACTCGCCTTCGATGAACAGCTCCAGGATCGCGTCAAGTTCGTCGTAGGCTGGGAGCGAGTCCTGATCGGTCTGGTTGTCGCGCAGCTCGGCCGAAGGCGCGCGCTCGATCACCGCAGCGGGAATGTAATCGCCCTCGCCGCGCTCCTGCGCATGCGCGTTGCGCCAGCGCGACAGCCGGTAGACCGCGGTCTTGTAGACGTCCTTTAGCGGCGCGTAGGCACCGCACATATCGCCGTACAGGGTGGCGTAACCGACCGCCATCTCGCTCTTGTTGCCGGTCGCCAGCAGCAGCTTGCCGTGCTTGTTGGAGAGCGCCATCAGCATCACGCCGCGGGTGCGCGACTGCAGGTTTTCCTCGGTGGTATCGCTGCCCTTGCCTTCGAAGGCGGGAGTCAGCGCATCGATGAAGGACTGGTAGGTGGCCTCGATCGGGATCACGTGGTACTGCACCCCGAGCTGATCGGCCTGCGCCTTGGCGCCATCGAGCGACAGTTGCGAGGTGTAGCGCGTGGGCATCATCACCGCGGTGACCCGCGAAGGCCCCAGCGCATCGACTGCCAGCGCCAGCGTCAGCGCCGAATCGATGCCGCCGGAGAGCCCCAGCAGCACGCCGGGAAAACCGTTCTTGTCGATGTAGTCGCGAATGCCGCGCACCAGCGCCGCGTAGAGCGTCGCCTCGGGGCGCAGATCGCCTTGCTCAGGCCAGCCATCCGCACGCAGCGTGCGCGTAGCCGGATCGAAATCGACCCACAGCAGCGCATCGACGAAAGACGGCGCGCGCGCCGCGATGCGACCATCGCCATCGACCAGCAGCGAGGCGCCGTCGTAAACCACCTCGTCCTGGCCGCCGACTAGGTTGAGGTAGGCGATCGCGCAGCCGGTTTCACGCGCCCGTGCGATCAGTACCGCCTCGCGTGCGGCCTGCTTGGCGTCGTCCCAGGGCGAGGCGTTGATCACCAGCAGAAGCTCGGCGCCAGCGGCAGCCGCGGCGGCAGCTGGTTCGGCCGTCCAGACGTCCTCGCAGATCAGCAAACCCACGCGCACGCCGTCGATCATCGCCACCGCCGTGGCATGCCCGCTGCGGAAATAGCGCTTGTCGTCGAACACGCCGTAGTTGGGCAACGCCTGCTTGTGCGCGGTCAGCTCCACCGCGCCATCGCGCAGCAGGCTGGCGCCGTTGAATACTTCGCCTTCGCTATGCGGGTAGCCAACCAGGGCGGCAATACCCTGGGTATCACGCGCCAGCACTTGCAGCTCGGCATGGCAGGCGGCCAGAAAACTCGGCCGCAGCAGCAGATCTTCCGGCGGATAACCGGACAGCGTCAGCTCGGGAAAGGCCACCAGCGCGGCACCGCCTTCGCGGGCCTGCGCGATGAGCTCGCGTGCCTTGGCGGCGTTGGCGGCCACCGCGCCGACCGGAAAATCGTGTTGGGCCAGGGCTAGGCGTAGAGAAGCCATCGAATAGTCTTTATGCGTGTCTATCAGCGTCGCATGATAGTCCATCCCACGCCGTCGCCGATGCGCCGCGCGCCAGCAAAAAGGCCACGGCATCGCTGCCGTGGCCTTTCATTGTCACGCTTGACCGTGCTTACTTCAGCAGTTTGGCCAGCGTCTTGCCCAGATCAGCCGGCGACTTCACCGTGGTGACGCCCGCCTTCTCCAGCGCGGCGAACTTGGCTTCCGCCGTGCCCTTGCCACCGGAGATGATCGCACCGGCATGGCCCATGCGCTTGCCGGCCGGCGCCGAGGCGCCGGCGATGAAGGACACCACCGGCTTGGTGACGTACTCGGCGATGAACTCGGCCGCATCTTCCTCAGCCGCACCACCGATCTCGCCGACCATGATGATGCCTTCGGTTTGCGGGTCGTCCTGGAACAGCTTCAGGCAGTCGATGAAGCTCAGCCCGTTGATCGGGTCGCCGCCGATGCCGATGCAGGTGCTCTGGCCCAGGCCTTCGTTGGTGGTCTGGAACACGGCTTCATAGGTCAGCGTGCCCGAACGCGACACGATGCCGACCTTGCCCGGCTTGTGGATGTGACCGGGCATGATGCCGATCTTGCACTCACCGGGGGTGATGATGCCGGGGCAGTTCGGCCCGATCAGCACCACTTCGGGATGCTGTGCCAGCACGTTCTTGACGCGCAGCATGTCCAGCACCGGGATGCCCTCGGTGATCGCCACGATCACCTTGATGCCACCGTCGATGGCCTCCAGGATCGAGTCGGCCGCGAACGGCGGCGGCACGAAAATCACCGACGCGTCGGCGCCGGTTTCGTCGACCGCTTCGGACACCGAGTTGAAGACCGGCAGACCGATATGCGTGGAGCCGCCCTTGCCCGGCGTGACGCCACCGACCACCTTGGTGCCGTAGTCGACCGCCTGTTCGGCGTGGAAGGTACCCTGCTGGCCGGTAAAGCCCTGTACCAGGACCTTGGTGTTCTTATTGACGAGAACGCTCATGGATCTTTGCTCCTCAGGCCTTGGCCGCAGCCACGGCTTTCTGCGCCGCATCGTTGAGATCGTTGGCCGGCGTGATCGCCAGGCCGGAGTTGGCGAGCAGTTCGCGGCCCAGCTCCACGTTGGTGCCCTGCAGGCGCACCACCACGGGGATCTTCAGACCCACTTCCTTCACGGCCGCGATGATGCCTTCGGCGATCAGGTCGTAACGCACGATGCCGCCGAAGATGTTGACCAGGATGGCCTTCACCTTGTCGGAGGACAGGATCAGCTTGAACGCTTCGGAGACGCGCTCCTTCGTGGCGCCGCCGCCGACGTCGAGGAAGTTGGCCGGCTCGCCGCCTGCCAGCTGGATCACGTCCATGGTGGCCATGGCCAGACCGGCGCCGTTGACCATGCAGCCGATGGTGCCGTCCATGGTGACGTAGTTGAGGTTGTGCACGACGGCAGCAGCCTCGGCAGCGTCTTCCTGGGTCAGGTCGCGCATGGCGGCCAGATCCGGGTGACGGAACTCGGCGTTGTCGTCGGAGTTGACCTTGCCGTCGAGGGCGGCGAGGTTGCCGTCTTCGAGGATGGCGAGCGGGTTCAGCTCGACCAGGGCCAGGTCCTTCTCGTTGAACAGCTTGTACAGGCCCAGCATGATCTTGGTCAGCTGGCTGACCTGCTTCGCGTTGAGATCCATGGCGAAGCCGAGCTGGCGGCACTGGTACGGCTGCAGACCTTCGACGAAGTCCACCACGATGGTGTGGATGTCTTCCGGCGTGTCCTTGGCGACCTGCTCGATGTCCACGCCGCCGTGCTTGGAGGCGATGAACGAGACCGACTTGCTGTCGCGGTCGGTCAGGATCGAGAGGTACAGTTCCTTGGCGATGTTGGTCGCGTCGGTGACCAGCACCAGGTTCACCGGCAGCGCGCGGCCGCCCGACTGGTAGGTTTCCATGTGGGTGCCCAGCATGCCCTTGGCAGCTGCGCGCACGTCGTCGAGGCTCTTGCAGAACTTGACGCCGCCG
>JBEVMS010000048.1:0-4223 GCA_040508515.1 Dyella sp.
GAGCAAAATAGCTGACTGCTCATGGGTGAATGAGGGGCGATCGAATTACATTAAGCTCAAGCCGTTAATTAAGTTCATGCTTTTGGCAGGAGCTGATTAACCCCTGCATCGTGGCGAAGCGATCAATCAGAACGTTATGTAGCGCGTGAGGGGTCTGATCAGACCTTCCCTGGGCACGCTTAAAGGTCGGCTTTGCAGAACGGATTCAAGGTCAGTTGACCAAGGCAGCTCGATAGGGACGCAATACGCGTCACGCATGAAGCTTTGGAAAGCCGCGAGTTTACGTGCATGGCGCCGCTATACAGCTCTAGCGGTGTGCCGCTGACTGTCGCGAACCGGGGGACATATCGTCACCTTAGCGCTAGTTTCGGTCGCGACATTTGAACGTCGCGACCGTCGCTATGTCAGCGAATGATGCCCACGCCGAGGCCGAAGCTGATGTTGGGGTGCCCGCTGCGCATTTCTTCGGCCGTCCAAACGTGCGACTGACCGACCTTGACCAGCGGAAAGACGTAGCTGGCTTCGCCGACATTGCCGGCGCGACTGCCGTTGAGGGCGCCGCTGATGGTGATCAGCGAGCCGGTCGGGTAGTCCAGTGGTTCGACGAAGCCCGGTAGCTCGGCGATGAAGCGTCCGGTGCCGACATCATTGGCCTTGGGCCGCTGCGAGCCGTCCAGCGGATAGGCCAGCACCTCGATTTCACTGTGGTCGGGCAGGTTGTTGATCACCACCACCCGACCGCCCCAGATCACCGACTGCCCGGCAAACTGCTCCGGTTGGCTGGCGACCGTGGAGGGCGGTACGTTGGCCGTGCTGCCGACGGTCTTGTAGATCGGCGCGGGGGCGCAGGCAGCAAGAGCAAGCAGGATCGCCGCAGCGGTGAGGCGAGGCAGGAGACGAATCGCGATCTGACGCATGGCGCACTCCGGCGAATAGGGTGGGGTGGCTAAAGATTAGCATTAGCGCTGCAACGGCAATTAAGCGCTGCGTTGGCGTCAAAGCCATCCCGACGGATTGTTCACGCGGTCATCGGTGTGCGCAGGGGTGCTTTGCGCAGACGTTGTGGTTCGAGCGAGGCGCGCCGTGGATCGCTTGGAATGACCAACTGAACGCTACCGACCGCTACAAGCCATCTCGGTGGTCGGAAGACCACGGATATTGTCTGGATGGTGGTGCCTAGCCGGGGTCGCGCAACAACCAGTCCAGTCGCCATTGCGCCGGTTGGTCCTTGCTTAGCAGCCTGGCCATCGCGCGCATGGATTCGCGCAGCGTTTCGTCCAATTGGTAGGGCGCATTCAAGATCACCATGCCCGAACCGTTCAGACGCAGCGGGCTGTCGTCCGGATGCAGCAGCAGCTCGGCGCATAGCACACGGCGCGCGCCGGAGCGTGGCAGCCAGCGCAAGAACGGCTGCACCTGGCTGCGCAGTTTGATCGGATACCACACCGCGTACATGCCGGTGGGCCAGCGCAGCATGGCAGCCTTCAAGGCTTGTTCGATCGCCTTGTACTCGGCGTCCTGTGCCTCGTAGGGCGGGTCGATCAGGACCAGTCCGCGTTTTTCCTTGGGCGGGGTCAGACCCTTCAACGCTTCGTACCCGTTGCGCTGGTGCACGTGCATGCGTGGGTCGTTGCGGAACAGTTCGCGCAGGCGCTCGGCTTCGCCCGACAGTAATTCGCACAGTTGCGCGCTGTCGTTCTCGCGCATGGTCAGCGCTGCCAGCATCGGTGAACCTGGGTACTGGTGCAGCTCGCCGTGATTGCCGTCCATCTGGGTGATCAGATCCAGCCAGCGGCGCAGCAGTGGCGGCAGACTACCGGCGGCTTGCTCGCCGCCATGCAGGTCGGAAAACAACAGGCGCGCGACGCCCTCCTTGTACTCGCCGGTTTTGCCCGCTTCGACGCCGTCCAGCGCGTAGAGGCCGCTGCCGGCATGGGTGTCGATCAGGCAGAATGGCGCGGGCTTGGCTTTGAGACTGTCGAGCAGGGCGAGCAGCACGACGTGTTTGTGGACGTCGGCAAAGTTGCCGGCGTGATAAGCATGGCGATAGTTCATGCCGCGCAGTATAGGGCTTGCTTGCGCGCCACCGACGCGGGCGCTGATCGCCGTGATGGCGTCGACGCGTGATGGCGCTTATTCAGGCTTGGCGATGCCCGCAGTGCTGGTTATGCTTTGCACATGTTGCTTAGCCTGCCCCGTTTGCGTCGCTGTCGCGTCTTGTTGGCGCTGACCGTGCTCGCGTGGCTCGGACTGGGCGTGCAAACCGCATCGCTGGCGGCGCCGGTCGATTGCTGCGCCGGCATGATGATGACGATGAGCGCCCATGCGCCCGTTATGGCGCATGCGATGACGCCGGACGGACAATCCCACGACATGACCGCGGCCCATTGCCCGTGCGCGCACAGCGCCGCCAGTGTGCCGCTGCTGGCCGCACTGAATTTAGCCGCGCCGATGCCGCCGACGCGACCGCTGTCGTTGGTGACCGGGGCCGCGCCGCAACCGGCGCGCATTCCGCTATTACGTCCCCCCTTGCACGCAAGTTACGTCGTCAAGCCCTACGCCTAGGCCGTCCTTCGGCCGCACCGGCGCGGCTCACGCGGGCCACGCCAACGACGGAGTTTGCAATATGAGCATTTTCCCCCCGCGCGGCATTGATCTGCCGCGCCGCCGCTTCGTGCAGGGCTTGGCGCTTGGCGGTGCAGTCGCCTCGCTCGGTCTTGGACGCGGCAAGACGGCCTGGGCGCAGGAGGCGACCGTGGCGCCGCGCGCCGAGCTCGGCGGTAATCACTTCGAGCTGGCGATCGGCGAGCAGACGGTGAACTTCACCGGTCATGCGCGCGTCGCGACCACCGTCAACGGCCAACTGCCGGCACCGCTATTGCGCTGGCGTCAGGGCGAGACGGTCACCTTGCGCGTGCGCAACCGGTTGCCGGTGACCAGCTCGCTGCACTGGCACGGCATCATCCTGCCGGCTGACATGGACGGCGTGCCGGGCCTGAGTTTCGACGGCATCCCGCCCGGTGGCGAATACCTTTATCGCTTTACCGTCAATCAGGCGGGGACTTACTGGTATCACAGCCATTCGCGCTTTCAGGAACAGACCGGGGTGTACGGCCCGATCGTGATCGAGCCGCGCCAGGCGCCGCGTCAGCATGCCGATCGCGAGCATGTGCTTTTATTGAGCGACTGGAGCGATGTGGATCCGGAGCGGATCTACGCCAACCTCAAGAAGCAGAGCGACTACTACAACTACGGCAAGCCGACGGTGGGGCAGTTTCTGCGCGACAGCGAGCGGCAAGGCCTGGCACGTGCCCTGGACAGTCGCCGCATGTGGAACCAGATGCGCATGGACCCGAGCGATCTGGCGGATGTCTCCGGCGCCACCTACACCTATCTATGCAACGGGGTGACGCCGGCCGGCAACTGGACCGGCGTGTTCGCCGCGGGCGAAAAGGTACGCCTGCGCCTGATCAACGGCTCCTCGATGACGTTGTTCGACGTGCGCATTCCGGGGCTGAAGCTCACCGTGGTCGCCGCCGATGGCCAGGACGTGCATCCGGTGACGGTCGACGAGCTGCGCATCGGCGTGGCCGAAACCTACGATGTGATCGTCGAGCCCAGCGCCGATCGCGCCTGGACGATGTTCGCCCAAAGCATGGATCGCTCCGGCTATGCGCGCGCCACCTTGGCGCCGAAACTGGGCATGCGTGCGGCGGTGCCTGCGCTGGACCTACGCCCGCGCCTGAGCATGCTGGACATGATGGGGGCGATGGGTGAAGGCATGAGCGGCGGTATGGATATGGATCACGGTGCCATGAATCATGGTGCGATGAACCACGCCGGGATGGATGCCGCCACGATGCCGGGCATGTCGATGCCGACCATGGACATGGCGCACGGCGCGTCGATGCCGAGGCAGGACCCGACGAGCGCCTCGCTCACCACCGGCGTGGAGGTGGATATGCGCGTACCGCAGCCGCGGCGCAATCTGGACGATCCGGGCATCGGCTTGCGCGACAACGGTCGGCGGGTGCTCACCTACGCTGACCTGCATGCGGTGGATGCGCCGATCGCGACCCGCATCGATCGTGAGTTGACCCTGCGTTTGACTGGCAACATGCAGCGCTATCTGTGGTCGTTCGACGGCACGCGTTTTTCGGATGCCGCGCCGCTGCGCTTGAAGTACGGCGAGCAGGTACGCATCACCCTGATCAACGACACCA
>JBEVMS010000080.1:0-7373 GCA_040508515.1 Dyella sp.
AGGGGCTGGACCTGGCCCAGGTATACCGCGTGATCACGCAGTCGGCCGGCAACTCATGGATGTTCGAAAACCGCATGCAGCATGTGCTCGACGGCGATTACGCGCCACGCAGCGCGGTGGATATCTTCGTCAAGGACCTGGGCATCGTGCTGGACATGGCTCGCACCAACGCGTTTCCGGTGCCGCTGGCCGGCACGGCGCTGCAAATGTTTTTGATGACTGCTGCGGCCGGCATGGGCCGTGACGACGATGCATCGGTTACCCGTTTATACGCCCAAATCGCCGGGCTCGAATTGCCAGACAGGCGCTGAAGTCACCGGCTTCGGCTTTCTTTTCTATCGTTCCTACGAGGATTTTCCCCGTGCCCCGTTTTGCCGCCAACCTCAGCTTCATGTTCAACGAATATCCGTTTCTGGAACGGTTCGAAGCCGCCGCCGAGGCGGGCTTCCAGTTCGTCGAGTTTCTGTTCCCCTACGAGCATCCGGTTGAGGTTGTGACCGAGCGCGCGCGCCAGGCCGGCGTGCAGACCGTGCTGTTCAACCTGCCGCCGGGCGACTGGGATATCGGTGAGCGTGGCATGGCCGCACTGCCTTCGCGGGTCGAGGAGCTGCGCGAGGGCGTGGCGCGGGCGCTGCCGTACATCCGCGCCATGGGCGTCAAGCAAGTGCATCTGATGGCCGGTTTCGCGCGGCGTGGTGACCCCACCATCGACCGTTGCTACCGCGAGGCGGTCCGCTGGTGCGCGCAGCAACTGGAACCGGAGGGCGTGAACATCTTGCTGGAGCCGATCAACGGGCGCGACATGCCTGGCTATTACCTCAATGACGTCGACGCGGCCGGCGCGTTGATCGAGGAGCTTGGGCTGCCCAACGTCAAGCTGCAATTGGACGTCTATCATGCTCAAGTCTTGCAGGGCGACATCACGCGCTTGATGCGGCAGTGGATGCCATTGATCGGTCACGTACAGATCGCCAGCGTGCCCTCGCGGCACGAGCCGAACGGGGAGGAACTGAACTATCCGTTCCTGTTCAGCGAGTTCGATCGACTCGGCTACACCGGCTTCATCGGCGCTGAATACCGTCCGCGCGCGCGCACCGAGGACGGATTGGCTTGGTTCGCACCTTACCGCCACGCGACACAGGTGCAGTCATGAGTCTTTTGCTGGGTGCCATCGCCGACGATTACACCGGCGCGTCGGATCTGGCCAGCACGCTGGCCGGTAACGGCCTGCGCGTGGTGCAGACGATCGGGATTCCGGCCGCCGATATCGAACTGCCCGAGGTGGATGCGGTGGTAGTGGCGTTGAAGAGCCGCTCGATCGCGCCGGCCGAGGCGGTGGCGCAATCGCAGGCGGCCGAAGCGTGGCTGTGTGGTCGCGGCGCGCGGCATGTGCTGTTCAAGGTCTGCTCCACCTTCGACTCCACCGCCAAGGGCAACATCGGGCCGGTGACCGACGCGCTGGCCGCAAGCACCGGTGCGATGCCGCTGGTGTGTCCGGCGTTTCCGCGCAACGGTCGCACGGTCTACCAGGGGCATTTGTTCGTCGGCGCCAAGCGCCTGGACGAGAGCCCGTTGAAGGATCACCCGATCACCCCGATGCGCGACTCCAGCCTGGTGCGCCTGATGCAGGCGCAAAGCACGCGGCCGGTCGGCTTGCTGCCGTTGGCGGTGATCGCCCAGGGCGTGGCGGCGGTGCGCGAAGAACTGGCGCGGCTGCGCGAGCAAGGTTGCGGCAGCGTAATCGCCGATGCGGTGTCCGAGGCCGATCTGGAAGTGCTCGGCCAGGTCGCGCTGGATGAGCCGTTGTCGACCGGCGCGTCCGGCCTGGGCCTGGGCCTGGCGCGTGCGCTGGTGGCGCAACGCCAGGCGGTGCCGCCGGCGGTACGGACGAATGCGGCGCAGGGCGCGCGCGGATCATTGATCCTCGCCGGCAGTTGCTCGGCCGCCACGCTGGAGCAGATCGCGGTGGCCGAGCAGCACATGCCGGTGCTGCGTTTGGACGTCCAGGCGCTGCTGGACGGCAGCGCCAACGTTGACGCGCCGTTGGCCTGGGCCACGCAGCAACTGGCGCAGGGGCCGGCTTTGATCGCCACCAGCGCGGCGCCGGCGCAGGTGCTTGAGCTGCAGGCGCGCTACGGCGGCGAGCATGTGTCGGCGGTGCTGGAAGGCACGCTGGCCACGTTGGCGCAGCGGTTGGCGGAGCAGGGCTTGTCGCGGCTGATCGTCGCCGGTGGCGAAACCTCCGGCGCGGTGGTCGACCGGCTCGGCGTCGAGGCGTTTCTGATCGGTGCCGAGCTGGCACCCGGCGTGCCGATGCTCTACGCGCTGGGACGTCGGCACGCCGGCCTGCGATTGGTGCTCAAGTCGGGCAATTTCGGCGATCGCGATTTGTTCGGCCGCGCCGCGCAGGCCGATTGATTCCGTAGCTTGGCTGCGGCGGCCGCGTGCCCGCGAGGGACGTCAGCGCAGCCGCAGCGCCAGCCATGACAGCAGCGCCAGCAGGTTGATGCCGATCCGCGAGATGCCCGGTCCGCCGATCGCCAGCACAAAACCCTGCGTGCCCAGATGCCAGTCCAGCCCCAGGCGCGGGGTGGACTGGAGGCTGGCGAACACGTTGAGGTAGGCGCCGCAGTGCAGCGCGTAGCTGAACACCGGCGTGGCGATCAGCGGCAATTGCAGCAACTGCGCCCAACTGGACAAGGTCACGCCGCGCTCGTGCCCTTCCACCAGCAGCACGCCGGCGACCAGCACAAAGACAAACACCGCCAGACTGAGCAGCGCGATCACGCTGTCATGCGTGCTGCCCAGTGGCAGCAACCGGCGCAGCATCGCCGCCGCGCCGTACAGGCCGCCGGCGATTTGCAGCATGCCGATCAGTCGAAAAAGAAAGCTTTGCATGAGTTGCCACGGCCTAAAAAGGAACCAAGCTTAGCCGATGCGCCGAAGACCTCCCGTGCGATTGGTATGCTCATTCATCCGGGGCTAAAGCGCGCGTCGATTTCGCCGGTTGCGGGGGCGGCGGCAGGTTTCAAAAGTGCATTGCGGGTCGGACACACAGCACCGAAAGCTTGCGTTTTGAAGTCTGTACCGCGATGCCTCGGCTGCTGTCGGCGCGTCGCTGAGCGGCGCGGTTGCGTAGAGAAAATGCAGCCGGCGCGGGCAGGCTGCGTGCATCGGTCCGATGAATCGTTACGGCGGCGGGTCAGGCGTAAAGCACGCCGCTGGCCACCGTTTCGGTGATCACATGCGGCAGGAAGCGCGCGCTGTCGCGGGTGATCGGACCGGAGTCCTCACGTATGCCGATGCCAACCGCGGCATCGCCCACGATCCAGCTGCCGACCAACGGATAACGCCCGGCGAAGCTTGGCAGCGGGTGTATCGCCTGTTGAATCCACGGGCCAGCGAGGTAGGGGCCGTCACTGTCCAGACGGCGGCCATCGGGCCACTGCATGGCGATGTTGGCGCCTTCGCGCGAGAACAGCGGCTTGCGCACCCAGCCCGATGGCGGCGCTTTGCCCTCGGCGTCGAAATGCGCCTCCAGAAGGTTGGGATGGCCCGGATGCGCCTGCCACAGCAACGGCAGGATGCCCTTGTTACTGAGCAGGGCCTTCCACGCCGGCTCGATCAGCTGCACGCCGGCCTTGGGCAGCGCGGCGCCGAAGCGGTCGCGCATCAGGTCTTCCAGCGGATAAAGCTTGAACAAGCTGCCGATGACGCGATCGTGCAGGTCGGTAAAGCGGCCATCCGCACTCAGCCCGATGTCCTGGATGGCCAGCATTTCGGTGGCCAGCCCGGCTTGCAGCGCGCCCTCGCGCAAATAGTCCACGGTGGCCTGATCCTCCACCGCCTCGCGCAAGGCGGTGAAGTAGAGGGGCTGGCGCACATAGGCGCCGAGCTGCGCGAAGCGTTCGACCAAGGCTTCGTGGATAGAGTTGAACTGGTCGCTGCCGGTGGCCAGCCGGCCGTTGGCGCGCTGCTCTTCCAGCCATTGCCACTGGAAGAAAGACGCCTCGAACAGCGAAGTCGGGGTGTCGTAATTGAGTTCGTAAAGCTTGGCCGGGCCGCGACCGTCATAGGCCAGATCCAGCCGGCCGTAAAGATGCGGCTCACGCGCGCGCCAACTGGCGGCAATCCAATCCCAGTAGGGCTCCGGAATCGCCAACTGGCGCAGCCGCTGCTCGCTGGCGACGATGCCGTCGAGCAGGTCCATCGCCATCGCGTGCAAGTCCGCGCTGGGCGCCTCCAGATCGTCCTCGATCTGACGCAGGCTGAAGGCGTAATAGGCGCTCTCGTCCCAGTAGGGCGCGCCGTGGATGCTGTGGTGGCGAAAGCCGGCCTCGGCGGCTTGCCGGCGCCAGTCGGTGCGCTCGGTGATGGCGATACGTTGCATGGTCAGCCGCCGACGTCGGCGCTACTTCTGCCGAAACCACCGCGGCTGACCGTGACGGCGCGGTCGGGCACCGCGTTGACCGGCACCAGCGCCGAACCCACGCCACGAACGGCACCACCACCACCCGTGACAGGCCCGGTAGCATAGCCGGGCTGCTGCTGCTGCTGCTGCGGGTCGGGCCGGCGCCAGCCGCCGCGCGCGTCACGGAAGGCCGGGCCGCCGCTGAAGCCGGGCGCGGGGCTACCGCCGCGCATCATCTGTGACAGGAAAAAGCCGGTCATAAGCGGGCCAAAGAACGAATGGCCACCGGCATCATGGCGCTGCTCGCAGCCGTTCTCGCCCCATTCCTGGATGCATTGCTGGCGGTCGGCGTATTGCGGCGCTTGCGCCTGGCTCTGCTGCTCGGCCTTGGCGTAAGCGGCGGTGCAGGTGCTGCGATCGTTGGTGGCAGCCACGCAGGCCTCCACCGAGGTGTACAGGCCTTCGCGCGCCTCGGTGTCGTGGTCGCAAGCGGCCAGCCATAGCGGGGCGGTGCTCATCAACAGCAAGGCGGTGGTGCGTGAGCGCTTCATGCCGGCCTTTCCAGGAATTGGAGCACTAGCATGCCTGTTCAGGTGCTGGGGCGGAAGTTTTCGCGAGCGACGATCAGCATGTCGCCGTCGTCTGCCAGGGCCAGGGGACGGCTGCTGCGGCAGGATCGCCGCATCACCTCCGAGCGTAGGCCGCACGGACCGCTGGCGCTCGCGGGTGTGCAATGCGAGGAGGCGCTCCCTGGCGCTAGGGCCGCTCTTCAACGACAGGTCTGGCAACGCTCCCAACCGGTTTTCGTCGGGCACACGCATGCGCTTGCGAGCGCTGCGATCAGCGCATCGCATCCGGTGAGATCGGCCTGATTCCTGCGACGGGAGTCGATTTCACGTCAGTGCCGGTAACCGTCTTCCATCAACACTACGGCACCAGGCAAACCGCTTCAGCGATTTATACAGCTAGACCAACTGCCCGGCGGCCTCGTGCAGATCGGCGATGTGCTGTTCCCACCAGCGCGCCTGGGCGGCGTAGGGAAAGGCGATGGGGAAGGCCGGATCAGCCCAGCGTGCGGCGATCCAGCCGGCGTAGTGCAGTTGGCGCATCGCGCGCAGGGCGGGCACCAGCGCCAATTCGCCGGGGTCGAAATCGCGGAACTGGCAATAGCCGTCCAGCAGTCCATTCATCGCACGCTCGTCGTCGGCCAGCATCCACAGATCCTGCACGGCCGGCCCCATTCGCGCGTCGTCCAGATCGACGAAGTGCGGGCCGTGCTCGGTCCACAGCACATTGCCTGGATGGCAATCGCCGTGCAGGCGCAGTTGGCGCACTGGGCCGATCGCCTGCTCGCGCGCGGCAACGGCCTGTTCCAGCGTGTCGACGGCGGCGCGGTAGGCCGCGTGCAGGTGCGCGGGCAACAGCGGCGAGGCCAGCACCGCGGCGCTGGGTGCATGGATCATGCTGGCGCGATCGAGCCGGCCGCGATGGGCGAACGGCGCCCGCGCGCCGATGCCGTGCATGCGCGCGATCAGTCGCCCCAGCCATTCCAGTTGCGCGATCGATTCCAGCGTCGGCGCGCGCCCGCCACGGCGCGGACTCAAGCTGTAGCGGTAACCGTGGTGATGCAGCAGGGTACGCCCGCCGACCATCAGCGGCGCGACCAGCGGCAGTTCGGCCTCGGCCAGTTCCTGCGCGAAGGCGTGTTCTTCCAAGATCGCCGCATCGCTCCAGCGCCGTGGCCGGTAGAACTTGGCGATCACCGGCGGGGCATCCTCGATGCCGACCTGCCAGACGCGGTTCTCGTAGCTGTTGAGCGCCAGCAGGCGGCCATCGGGCCACAGTCCGCAAGCCTCGATGGCGCCCAGTACCACGTCGGGTGAGAGCCCGGCGAACGGCGTTTCGTCGATGCCGGGCACTCAGGTGGCCGCGTCGCGCTTGGGCATCACCGCCATGGTGATGCGCGAGATGCACACCAGCGCGCCAGATTCGTCCTCGATGCGGATCTGCCACACCTGCGTGCTGCGGCCGATATGCAGCGCGCTGGCGGTGCCCATCACCACGCCGCTGCGCACGCTACGCACATGGTTGGCGTTGATCTCGATGCCGACGGTGATCTGGCTGGCCGGGTCGAGCGTCAGCATCGCCGCGCTGGAGCCGAGCGTTTCAGCCAGCGCCACCGAGGCGCCGCCGTGCAGCAGGCCATACGGCTGATGGGTGCGCGCGTCCACCGGCATGCTGGCGCGAAGCCAATCGTCGCCGGCCGCGACGAAGCAAATACCCAGCGCCTGCATCAGCGTGTTGTCGCTGGCGCGGTTGAGTGCGTCGATATCCGGCTGCTGCTTCCACACGCTCATGATTGATTCCTCACCCAGAAGCCGCCATTGTCGGATGTCCCCCGCCGCAACCACAATGCGCTCGTGCCCCCAACCTATACCGTTACCCTCAAAGCCTCCGGCCGTCGTTTCGATGTGGCCATCGGCGAAACCGTGCTGGAGGCCGCTCAGCGCGCCGGCATCGCGTTGCCTTATTCGTGCCGTTCGGGCGTGTGCGCCAGTTGCCAGGCGACCTTACTGAAGGGGCGCTGCAGTTATCCGCGCAATCCGCCGCTGGCGTTGTCGGCGCAGGAGCAATCGCACCACGCGGTGCTGCTGTGCCAGGCGGTGCCGTGCAGCGATCTGCTGATCGACGCGCGCGAAGTGCCTTCGGTGGAAGACATCGCGCGGCGCCAGCTCGATGTGGTGGTGGCCGAGAAGTGGATGCTGGCGCCCGACGTGGTCGGCGTGCGCCTGCTGCCGGCCCCGGGCGAGCGCGCGCTGCAATGGCTGCACGGGCAATATCTGGATGTGCTGCTGCCGGAAGGCCGCCGCCGGCCGTTTTCGATCGCCAACGGCCCGAATCGGCAGGAATTGATCGAACTGCACGTACGCCACGCTTCCGGCGGCGGCTTCACCGGCTGGGT
>JBEVMS010000150.1:0-13662 GCA_040508515.1 Dyella sp.
GATTCCCCGCCGCGGCTACGACGACTACAGCAACTTCCTGGCTGCCGGTTCGGCCGGCGATTTTGCGCGCGCCGCCGGACTGGAGCAATTCCCCTACTGGCGCAAGCTCAGCGAGCATCCGAACTACGACGCGTTCTGGCAGAACCAGGCACTGGACAAGGTGATGGCGCAACAGCCGCCGCAGGTGCCGACGTTGTGGCTGCAAGGCCTGTGGGATCAGGAAGACATGTGGGGCGCGGTGCACAGCTATGAGGCGATCGAAGCGGCGCATCCGGGCGAAAGCTACAATCACCTGGTAATGGGCCCGTGGCGGCACAGTCAGGTCAATTACGACGGCAGCGCGCTGGGCGTGCTGCAGTGGACCGGCGACACCGCGTTGCAATTCCGGCGCGACGTGCTCAAGCCGTTCTTCGATCAGTACCTGGTCGATGGCGCGCCCAAGGCCGATGCGCCCAAGGTGCTGATCTACAACACCGGCGATAATCACTGGGATCGTCTGGCGCGCTGGCCGCTGAGCTGCCAGCACGGTTGCCCGCAGACGTCGCGTCCGCTGTATCTGGGCGCTGGCCAATCGCTGTCGTTCAACGCGCCGACCGCGCGCGCTGACCAGTACGACCAGTACATTTCCGATCCCGCCAAGCCGGTGCCCTACCTGCCGCGGCCGGTGGTGTTCGCCGATCACGACGCCTGGACCACCTGGCTGGTGCACGACCAGCGCTTTGTGGATGGCCGTCCAGACGTCCTTACCTATGTCACCGATCCGCTTACGGCGCCGCTGCGCATCGCCGGCGCGCCGATCGTGCACCTGTACGCCTCCACCAGTGGCAGCGACAGCGACTGGGTAGTCAAGCTGATCGACGTCTACCCCGATCAGGTGGCCTCGGCGCCGGCGATGGGCGGCTACGAGTTGCCGATCGCGATGGATATCTTTCGCGGGCGTTACCGGACCAGCTTTGAGCATCCGCAGGCGCTGACACCAGATCAGCCGCTGCTGTACACGTTTGGTCTACCCAACGCCAACCATGTATTCCAGCCCGGCCATCGGGTGATGGTGCAGATCCAGTCCAGTTGGTTCCCGCTGTACGACCGCAACCCGCAGACCTACGTGCCGAACATTTTCTTCGCCAAGTCCAGCGATTATCGCGCGGCTACGCAACGTATTTGGCGCAGCCCCGCTAGCGCCAGCATGATCGAGCTGCCTGTCGTGCCCTAGTGTGCCGCGTGCTGCGCGCGGATCAGGCTTGTGTCCTGCGTGGCACAAGCCTGTATGGCGCGCCGAGAGAAAAAGCTCGCGTCGTCAGGTGAATAGGTAAGGCGAGCCGGCACATTTTGTTATATTATAACCAATCTTTTTGGCTGGATTTACCATGCTTCACTTTCCTGGCCTGCCTGGCGCTTTGCTCGCAAGCGTTGCCTTGGCATTGGCCTCTTTGGCTGCGCGCCTGGTTATGTGGCTTCCATCCATGCAACTGCGCGCCTGGTTGCCGTGGATGCAGGCCCTAACCATCGGTTTGTTGTTGGGTGATGCCTCGCTGCACATGCTGCCCGAGGCGCTGCGATATGGCAGCCTTTCCGCCCAGCAGGTCGGTATGTGCCTGGCGCTGGGTATGCTTTTTTTGCTGCTGATGGAGTGCGTGATACGTCGTGTTTCCGATGATGCCGGAGCCGCGGCGTTCGCGCGTATGGATGTACTGGCGGATTTTCTGCATCACCTGGTCGACGGCGTCGTGATCGGCGCTACCTTCGCGGTCGATACGCATCTGGGCGTGATCGTTACCCTCGCCGTGCTTGGGCATGAGTTGCCGCGTGAAGCGAGCAACGCCGGCGTGCTGGTGGCCGGCGGTTATGCGCCGCGGCGCGCCTTCGCGTTGTCCGTGGCCACCACCGCGGCGATTCCGCTGGGTGCCGTGGGGATCATCGCGCTTGGCCAGACGCCGGCATTCTTGGCGACCAATCTGGTGCTGGCAGCCGGCGCGGCGATTTATCTGGCTTGCGGCGATCTGCTGCCGGGGCTTTGGCAAACGCTGGGGCAGCGCGGACGGTTCATTCCCATCCTGGGCGCGGCGACTGGGCTGGCTTTCATGTGGCTGGCGGCGTTGGGCGAACAGCGCCACTGATCGCTGCTCAAGGGCTTTGGGCGGCGGCGCTGGATTCCTGCTGTTCGCAGACCCGCTGCACCAGGTTGGCGAATTGGTCGGGATTGAGCTTGCCGACCGCATCCACCTCATAAACCATGACAGCCAGCTCCGCGGCGGCGGCGCGGGCTTCCGGCGTGGCCAGTCGGTTGGCTGCTGCCTCGATCTCGCTGCGCGGTACGCCGGCGGCCTTGGCCTGGGCGGTGACCAGCGCCAAGGTGTGGATGCTCTCGCACCACGTCGGCGACGCGGATGCCTGGGCCAAGCCTGCCATCAGCGCAAACGCAGCGATCATGCGTGATCCCGAGTAACAGGCGACGTTGCGTCCCCTTGCGCTCAGCATAGCCCTGCGACGCAAGTTCGTGCCAAGACATGTGTTCGTCGAGCCATCGATAAGACTGCCCCGCTGACCTGCCAGGCGTTTCAGCGCGCCGCCGCAGCGCCAAGCTTGGGGACACGCGCCGCGCTAGCTGACCTCGGAAAACGGTGCACCCTGGCGACGGCGGTAGGCCTGATGGAAGCCGGACGTGTGGTGTAGCTGTTCGCCTCGCGCCAGGTTTTCGTCCGAGGCAAGGCGACCAAGGAAGAACGTGTGCGAGCCGATGTCCTGGCTGTGCACGAGGTTCAGCTCCTGAATGCGCAGCGCCGCGGCAACGGACGGAATGCCCCCGTCCTTCGAGCGCCGGGTGGGAAACGGAAGCGCATTCCAGTCAGCGGGCGGCTGCGTGTGGTGCGCGCTGAGCGCGTAGACGTGCGCTTTCATCGTGGCCGGTACATGAGACAGGGCCACGCGACCTACCTCGCGCATGATCGGCCTGGAGACGTTGGTGCTGCGCAGGGCGAGTGAGAAAAGCCCGCTGCGCCCGAGGGGTCCAATCAAGTCCATCGGGAAAATATTACCGCGCCCTGGCGCGTCGACAGAAACCAACACGACCGGGCGCGGACACAGGTAGGCGATCATCAGCTGCTGTACCGCGTCCGGCTCCATGGACAACTGCTGCGGTGAGCGGTTTTTACGCATCGTGCGATTTTGCAGCCACGCATTCCACGGGCGCCGTGGCCAGCCCAGACAGTGATGTTCGCCCTTGGCCACGTGGTAGAGGGTGATCGATGCCGCATCGGTGGCGATGGAATCGGTGCGCACCAGACGTAAAACGCCGAGCAGTCTTCCCGTCGCGTTATCGCGATATTCAAGCACCGGGCGCGGGCCGGCATCGAGGCTGCTGGCGAGCACCAGCGGCTTGAGGGCGGCCACGGTGTGATCGGCGGTGACATCCGCCGAATGGCCATCCCAATGCATGGTGGCGGTGACGAGCGGCTGCGGTGGCGCAAGCGCAATCGTCGACCATTGCGGCAAGGGGCGAAGCCATGGCCTGACCAAGTCCTTCAACATCTCAGGCGCGCCGCAGCAGCAGGAACATGTAGAGATCGGTCACCCGGCCCAGTCCGCGAGGCATCACGCGTTCCAGCCGGAAATGCGGCGCCGCCGCCCGCGCCACCACGCGTGGCGTAAAGCGATGGATACGGCTTTCGCTGGCGATTCCGTAATGCCCGTGGCGCAGCAAATTGATGAGATTGGCCCGCCACCAGCCGTAACGTGCATCGCCCAGGTAGTAAGGATTGAGCATGCTGGCCAGGACAAAACCGCCGGGCTGGACCACGCGCGACAACTCTTCAAAAAGCACGGTGTGATCGGCAAAGTGATTGAGCACCGCGAAGTTCGCCGTGACGGCGCGCACCTTGCAGCTCACGTACGACGTCACCGGGATAACGGTTTTTTCGGCGATTTCCTCGCGGCAATGCTGCGCCAGGTAGTCGCGCATCGCTTGGGAAGGTTCGTACACGAAGGTCGGGTGGCCGTTGGCGGCGTACGTCTTGGCATCGATGCCGGTGCCGGCGCCAAAATCAAGCACGCTGGCACCCGGCGGCAGCAAGGCCTGCGCCAGCTTCAGAAACCTGTCACGCACGCGCCGGTCCTGCTGGGAAGCCAGCATCACGGCGTGGTAGGGCGCGCCCATATGCATGTTGTCGATACTTCCTCATCACCGTGGGCTGTGAGCGATCTTCAAGTCCACTGAAGAGGCTTTCCAGGGTGAGTGTCGATGGGGTCACAAAAAGTTGCATTAGACCGCCCCTCGCGCATGGCGCCTGGTGCGCGCGGGCAGGCACGTCTTCATCAAAGCGCGGCGCATGGGTCGAGGTAATGTGGAATAGATCGAGTGCTCGAAAGGTGCCGCTGGCCCGGTGCCCACGTCTTGGGCACGTACAGCGCCGACCGCGTCGGGGCGCATGCCGTGCCAGGCAAAAGCCATCCAACTAGCTTGGGCCTGGGTGCGCCAGTGCAGGCAGGAGGAGTGACCCGAGCCGGTGGGTTACCTACAACGAACCGCATAGAACCACGCCTCGGACGGTTGCATGGGGTGGGGCGATACCGCGTGCAGGTGCCAGCGGTGATAGCGCGGCGCGGGAAATCGCTCAGCTGTTGCGGTAGCGCACGCCGCCGATCCAGGTTTCGTGGACCGCCAACGCATCGTCCAGCACGGCGAAGTCGGCGCGCTGGCTGGCGACCAGCTGGCCGAGCCGGTGCTCCAGGCCCAGCCAGGCGGCGGGGTAGGCGCTGGCCATGCGCGCGGCTTCGTCCAGCGGCAAGCCGAGCAGCTCGACCGTGTTGCGCACCGCGCTGGCCATGTCCAACGCCGAGCCGGCCAAGGTGCCGGCGGCGTTCTGGCAGACGCCATCGACCACGCGGATGGTTTCGCCATTAAGCACGAAGCTGGGCTCGTCGGCGCCCACCGGTGGCATGGCATCGGTGACCAGTACGCACTTGCCGCGCGGCTTGGCGGCGATCGCCACACGCAGACTGGCCGGATGCACGTGCTGGCCGTCGACGATCAGCCCGCACCAACTGGTCGCATCGTCCAGCGCCGCGCCGACCACGCCCGGTTCGCGGCTGCCCAGCGGGGTCATCGCGTTATACAGATGCGTGAAGCCGCGCAGACCCGCGGCCAGCGCGGCGCGGGTGGTGGCGTAGTCGGCGCCGGTGTGCCCGGCCAGCACGATCACGCCGGCGTCGCTCAACTGGCGGATCGTCGCCAACTCGACGTGCTCCGGCGCTAGGGTCAGCATCACCACGCCGCGATGGCGCGCGGCGATCGCGCTCAGGTCATCCAGATCGGGCTGGCGGAACAACCGCGCGTCATGGATGCCGCGACGCGCGGGATTCAAGAACGGGCCTTCCAGATGAATGCCCAGGATGCCCGGCACGCCCTGCGCGATCGCCTCATCGACCGCCGCCAACGCGGCGAACATCGTCTCGCGGGTGTCGGTGATCAAGGTCGGCAGCAGGCCGGTGGTGCCGTAGCGCCGATGCGCCGCGGCGATGCCGCGCAGGGTCGCCACGGTGGGCGCGTCGTTGAACAACAGACCGCCGCCGCCATTGACCTGCACATCGACAAAACCCGGCAGCAGCAGACGCCCATCCAGATCATGGCAGGCCACGCCGGCCAGGCGCGGATCGTCCGGCGCGGTCAGCGCGAGGATGCGCGGACCTTGGATCAGCAGTACCCGATCCCGGCGCAATCCGCTCGGGGTCAGCAGGCGACCGTTGATCAGCGCGCATGGGCGGTTGTGCACATCGGGGTCGAAGCTCATCAAACGGTCTCCGTGACCTTGCGCAGATGCGGCGGCAGGTCCGGATCGTAGCCGCGTGCCAACGCCAACGCGACGGCGGCCTTGTAGAAACTCTGCACCACGATCAGCGGCGTGACGATCGGCGCCAGTCCGGACGCCAGCGGCAGTGCATCGACGCCGCTGGCACCGGGCGCGGCCAGCCAGACGCGGGCGCCGCGGGCGCGAAACTCCTCCGCCAGCGCCAGGCTGCCGGCCAGGGTGTCGTCGTCCTGGGCGAACATCAGCAGCGGGAAATCCGCGCCGACCAGGGCCATCGGGCCATGCTTGACCTCGGCGGCACTGAACGCCTCGGCGTGCAGGCCGCAGGTTTCCTTAAGCTTCAGCGCCGCCTCCAGCGCGCCGCCGAAACCGAAGCCGCGGCCGACCACGAACAGGTTGCGCAGCTGACGCCCTTCGTTGGCCAGGGCGCTCCAGTCGGCCTGCCAACCGAGGCGCAGATCCTGCGGCAGGCGCGCCAGCGCGGCGTGCAGATCGGCATCGTTGGACCAATGCGCGGTCAGCTGCAGGATCGCCGCCAGACTGGCCAGGTAGCTCTTGGTCGCCGCCACGCTGCGCTCCGGGCCGGCATGCAGTGCGATCACCGTATCGGCCAACTGGGCCAGCGGCGAATCGGCCACGTTGACCAACGCCAGCACCTGCGCGCCGGCATCCTTGGCGGCTTGGGTTGCGCGCAGCAGATCCGGGCTCTCGCCCGATTGCGAGATCGCCACGAACAGCGCATCGCGCAGGTTCAATCTGGCGTGGTAGATCGAGCTGATCGAGGGCGAGGCAGAGGCGGTGATCAGTCCCAGCCGGGTCTCGAACACGTATTTGGCATAGGTCGCGGCGTGGTCGGAGCTGCCGCGTGCGCAGGTGACGATAAAGCGCGGCGGTCGCGCGCGCAGGCGCTCACCGAGCGCGGCCAGTAGCGGCGCGTTGGCCTGGAATTGGTGTTCGACCACGGCGGCGGTCTGCTGCGCCTCGAGATACATCAGGGGCGGGTTGGACGTATTCACACGGTACTCGTGGCGGTGCGCATGCCGGCGACGGCGACGCACGACCATAGCGCCGCCGTCGATGCGACCACAAGCGCGACGAGGGTTGCGCGATTGCCGTGCTGGTTACGCGCAGCTGTCATCAATCCCCCGCAGCATGGCGAGTTGGCGGCCGGTGCCGCGATGCGAGAGGAATCCATCATGCGCCTTGGTGTGAATAAGCGCCGTCACGGCTTCAAACGCGGCGCCTGTGTGCGCCTCAGTCGGGCGCAGCAGGGCGGCCTGGCGATCTTCGTTCAAGGCGCCTTGGCAGCCGCAGGAGCGCGCCTGAATGGTCGCCTCTAACACGGGGCGCGGTTGGCGCCGCGGGTGGTGGTTGCTGTCGCTGGGTTTGATGGCGCTGCTCGCGCTGGGTCCGCGGGTGCATCCGACGGCGTTGCAGGTGCGGATGCCGACGGTGCCGCAACAGCCAGCCGCGCTGGCTGCTTACGTCGACACGGCCGAACGCCAGGCCGGGCCGCTGCGCCCGGATGCGCAGGCGCGCATCGTCTGGGCCGATCCGGCGCATCCGCAGCGCACCGGCTGCGCGATCGTCTACATCCACGGCTTCGGCGCCAGCCAGGGCGAGGGCGCGCCGGTGCATCGCGAGCTGGCGCATGACTTCGGCTGCAACCTCTATCTGGCGCGCTTGCCCGGCCACGGCCTGGTCGCGCCCGATGCGATGGCCGGACTGACCGCGCAGACGTTGCTGGATGGCGCCGCGCGCGCGCTGGCGATCGGCCATGCACTGGGCGACAAGGTGATCGTGATCGGCACCTCGATGGGCGGCACGCTGGCGGTGCAACTGGCTGCGCTGGCGCCGCAGCAAGTCGATGCGCTGGTGTTGTGGTCGCCACTGGTGCGCGAACGCAACGACGCGCTGCGCCCGCTGCTGTGGCCGTGGGGCGCGACGTATCTGCGTTACGCGGTCAACCACGGCAGCGTGCTGATGAAAGGCGATCCGGTGTCGAATGCCTGGGCAACGTACACTCATATGGACGGCTATACGTCTTTAGTGAATCTTACCCGTGGCAGCATGACGCCGGCACGCTATGCGCGCATCCACGCGCCGGTTTTTCTGGGCTATTACTACAAGGACGAAACGCATCAGGACCCGACCGTCTCGGTGGCCGCGATGCGTTCGATGCTGGCGAGCTTCGGTACACCCGCCGCGCTGCGTGTCGAGCGCGCCTTCCCCGACGCCGGCGCGCACGTGATCGCCTCGCCGCTGCGCTCGGCCGCCAGCGAACAGGTTCGCCGGGCCACCGACGATTTCCTGCTGCGGCTGTCGCCGCTCCCGCGCGGCAGCGCGCAGGCGCCGTAAGCGGCGCCAACGGGCCTGGACCCCGAACACGGGCGGGTTCGCGAATTAATAGCGACACGCGCCGCATTAATTTGCGACTGCCACCGTGCGGTAAACGCAATTTCATATTTTATTAGCAAGATCATTCGCTTCTCGCGTCCGCCATGACGCTCCATGCCATCAGCGGTCCCGCCGCCGGAGAAGCTTTCGATGATTTCCAAGACCTTGCTGGCGAGTGCGCTGACGCTCGCCTTGAGTGGCCTGGCGTATGCCGACACCAGCGCGCCTGGCGCGACCGATGCCGTCACCACGCCGGCTGCCACCACGCCCGAGGCGCAGCGGGCGCAAGCCAAGGACATGGATGCGATCTCGGTGATCGGGCAGGGCGAAACCCGCCAGGTGCAGCGCATCACCGCCAAGGACGTGCAGGTGCTGCCGCCGGGCACCAGCATCCAGAAAGTGCTCAACCGCATGCCCGGCGTCAACGTGCAGTCCAACGATGCTTTCGGTGCCAATGAAGAATCGCAGTCGATCAGTTTGCGTGGCTTCAACACCACCCGCCTGGGTTACACCCTGGACGGCTTGCCGTTGGGCGACAACGCCTACGGCAACTACAACGGCCTCAACATCAGCCGCGCGCTGATCGCCGAAAACTTCGGCGGCGCCGAACTGGCGGAAGGCATCGGTGGCCTCGGCACCGCCTCGACCAGCAACCTGGGCGGCTCGATCCAGTACAGCTCCAGCGATCCGGCCACCACCGCCGGCGGGCACGTTGCGCAGACCTTCGGCTCGGACCAGAACCGGCGCACCTATGTGCGGCTGGATACCGGCGACTACAAGGGTTTTTCGATGTATTTGTCCGGCGTGCGCGCGACCGCCGACATGTGGGCGCCGCCGAGTTCGCCGACCACCACCAAGCAGTTCAACGGCAAGGCGGTCTACGACTTCACCGGCGGGCGCATCACCGCCTTCGCCGACACCTCGCGCACCTCGCAGGCGGACTACGCGTACCTGTCCAAGAGCGGCATGGCGCGCGGGCTGGGTTGGGACTGGAACCTCTACGCGCCGGATTGGCAGCGCGCGCTGGCCGCGGCCTACTGCGCGCCGGCCACCTTCAGCGCCGCGCAATGCGGTTACTCCGGCGGGGTCAACAACATCGACGATGCCTATTACCTGAGCCGCGCGTTGCGCACGGATGATCTGTACTACCTGGCCGGGGATTTTTTCCCCAGCGACACGATCACCGTGCATACCCAGGTCTACCACCATGAGGACGCCGGGCAGGGCCATTGGTGGGCACCGGGCCAGCCGTCCTACCCGGGCACGCCCGCGGCGATTCCGATTTCGATCCGCTCGACCAATTACACCATCGACCGCAGCGGCGCGATCGCCTCGCTGGCCTGGGAAATCGGTGGCCACCATCTGGAAGGCGGGTTCTGGTACGAGCACAACGATCACCACGTCGAGCGCAATTTCTATTACATCAGCGGGCCGATCAGCGACGACACGTTTCTCTCCGATCCCAACCGTCGCCTGTTCGCGCAGGACTACCTGATCATCACCCGGCAGCTCTATTTGCAAGACAGTTTCAAGCTGCTGGACGACCGGCTGAGTGTGGACGTGGGCGTGAAGAGTCCGCACACCAGCATGCGCGCGCAGGAAGTGCCGGGGCTGGCGGTCGAGGCCCCGGTGGCCAACGGCCGGTTGGATGCGGGCAAGGCCTTGCTGCCGCAGGTGGGCGTCGGCTACCAGCTCGGTGGCGGGCAGGAGCTGTTCGCTTCCTACGCCGAAAACATCGCCGCGTTCCAGGGCGGCGGTGCCAGCGGTCCGCTGCTGGTGTCGCAGAGCGCCTACGACGCCACCGCGGGCAAGCTCAAGCCCGAAAAGTCACGCACGCTCGAAGGCGGCTATCGCATCGCGCAGTCGCAGTTCGAGGCCTCCGCCGCGGTCTACAACGTCACGTTCGACAACCGGCTGCTCTCGCTCAACCCCTGCACGAGCATCCAGTCGGGCACCACGCCGGCGTGCACCACGCGTTTCTACAACGTGGGCTCGGTGTCCAGCCACGGCGCCGAGTTCACCTTTATCTGGAAGCCGATGGCGCATTTCCAGTGGTACAACTCCGCCTCGTTCAACCGTTCCACCTACGACAACAACTATGTGCAGAACGGCGTGCTGGTGCCGACCCGCGGCAAGGTCACGGTGGATACGCCCAACACGTTGTTCGCCAGCGAAATCAGCTGGACGTCCGGACCGTGGAACCTCAGCCTGCGCGGCAAGTACACCGGTCGACGCTTTTACACCTACACCAACGACCAGGGCTTCGGCGGCTTCACCGCGTTCGACTTCGGCGCCGGCTACGACTTCGGCGCGGTGTCGTTCGCCAAGGACGTGCGCTTGTCGCTCAACATCACCAACCTCACCGACAAGCGCTACGCCTCCAACCTCAGCGCGTTCACCAACAGCGATCCGCTGGGTACCGCACTGGCTTTTCATGCCAGCGCGCCGCGGCAGAGCTTCCTTACGGTGGATGTATTGTTCTGAGCGCTCGGTCCAGGCGGCGTTCGATCCCGTGTTTACGTTCGCGCGCGCCCATCACGGTGCACGTTTTTCGCCAAGGTGGTTTGCATGAAAACGCTATGCTTGCGGCTGACGCTGATCGCCGCTGGATTACTGGGTATGTCCGAAACCGTTCTCGCCGCCTCGTCGCCGCTGGCCGCCCAGGTGCGGGTGATCGGCCACCGCGGCGCCAGCGCGTTGCGCCCGGAGCACACGCTGGCCTCTTACGCCAAGGCGATCGCCGATGGCGCCGATTTCGTCGAGCCGGATCTGGTTTCCAGTAAAGACGGCTATCTGGTGATTCGTCACGAGAACGAGATCGGCGCCACCACCGACGTGGCCGAGCATCCGGAATTCGCCGGCCGCAAGGCCACCAAAACGATCGACGGCCACGCGATCACCGGCTGGTTCACCGAAGATTTCACCCTGGCTGAACTGAAAACCCTGCGCGCGCGCGAACGCCTGCCGCAACTGCGCAGCACGCAGTACGACGGTCAGTTCCAGTTGCTCACGCTGGACGAGATGATCGATTTCGTCGCCGCCGAGTCGGTCACGCGCGGACGTCTGATCGGAATCATTCCGGAGATCAAGCACGGCACCTATTTCGCCGCGCTGGGTCTGCCGATGGAGGACAAACTGCTGGCCACGCTGGCAGCGCATGCGCATACGCGCACGGCGCCGGTGGAGATCCAGTCGTTCGAGGTCGGCAATCTCAAATACCTGCGTAGCAAGTTGGGCAAGGCCCATCCGAATATCCGTCTGTTGCAACTGATGGATGAAGGCGCCGAACAACCCGGCGACGTGCTGGCCGCGCACGGCACGCTGACCTATGCGCAGATGATGACGCCGGCGGGGCTGAAGACGATCGCCGGCTACGCCGACGCAATCGGTCCGAACATCCGCGCGATCATTCCGCTTGCCGCCGACGGCAGTCTGGGCCGGCCCAGCGCGCTGGTGCACGATGCGCACGCGGTGGGGCTGGAACTGCACCCCTACACGTTCCGTCCGGAGAACTATTTCCAGCCGAAGAATCTGTGGCTGGGCAGCGATCCGAAAACCTTCAACGAGGCGGGCTCCATCGCCGAGATCCGCGCCTATTTGGACGCTGGCATCGATGCGTTTTTCACCGACGATCCGGCCTTGGGCCGCAAGGCTTTGGACGCACGCTGAGAGGTGTCGCGCGCGTGCAAAATCCTGCGACCCCACGAAGCATAATGGGATAGGCATGGCTATTTAGCCGGCTAACGACAGATGCCATCCGATTGTAAAAATCGTTTCACAAAGGACCAACACACTGGGGCGATCCACCCCTAGCAGTCCGTACTGCTCTCGCTCATAACCTAGCCCGTGTCCACAGACGGGGTTAGGGATTTAAGGATCGCTCATGTCTTCTGGTAAGCATTCCGTGCATCGCACCACCTTGGCGCTGGCATTGGCCTGTGCGCTTTATGGCGGCAACGCGTTGGCGGCGTCCGACTCCTCCGCCACGTCCACGGACGCTGCTACGCCGATGCCGGCCGCAGCGGCCGATGCCAACAACGCCAAGCAATTGCAGGCGGTTTCGGTCATCGCGCCCGGACAGACGTTGCAGGTGCAGACCGTGGGTGCGCAGGAAATCAAACAGCAGGCGCCGGGCACCAGCGCGCTGAAGGTGCTGGCCCAGTTGCCGGGCGTGCAGTTCCAGTCGTCCGATCCCTGGGGCTCCTACGAGTGGTCGACCGAGGTCACCTTGCACGGCTTCGATCAGAGCCGCCTGGGCTTCACCCTGGATGGCATCCCGCTGGGCAATATGAGCTATGGCGTCGGCACCGGCTTGCAGGTGACCCGTGCGATCACCACCGAGAACATCAGCCGGGTTGAACTGGCGCAGGGCGCCGGTGCGCTGGGTACCGCGTCCAACACCAACCTGGGCGGCACCATTCAGTACTTCTCGGCTGACCCGGACATGCAGGCGGGCGTGCGTATCAACCAGGTGCTGGGTTCGGATTCGACCCACCGCACCTATGTGCGTGCCGACACCGGCGACTACCACGGCTTCTCGATGTATGCCTCCTACGCCTCGGCCGATACCGACAAGTGGAAGGGCTTTGGCGATCAGAAATCCAACCAGGCCAACCTCAAGGCGGTGTATCAGTGGGGCGATGGCAACCGCATCAGCCTGTTCCTGGATAGCTCCAAGCGCAAAGAATACGATTACATGGACTTGTCGCTGGCCAGCCAGAAAGCGCTCGGCTGGAACTTCGACTACCTGCAGCCGAACTGGAATGAGGCGGTGCAGATCGCCAATGCGTACAACGCCAGCGGTTCGGCATCCATGGGCAACTACCCGGCCTCGTTGAACGCGCTGCCGGCCGGCTACGACAAGGCCGACGCCACCTATTACGCGGGCGGCGGCATCCGCAAGGACAATCTGGCCGGTCTTTCTGGCGCGTTCAACCTCGGTGCGGCCACCTTGAACCTGGGCACCTACTACCACGCCGACCGCGGCGAAGGTCAGTGGGCCACGCCGTATCAGGCCTCATCGGCGACGGTGCCGATCTCGATGCGCACCACCGACTACGGCCTGGACCGCTACGGCGTCACCGGTTCGTTGCAGTTCTCGCTGGGCAACAACGACATCGAGCTGGGCGTGTGGGGCGAAAACGCCAGCACTAACCAGGAACGCAACTACTTTTACTTGAACGGCCCGTACACCAACCTGGTCAACTTCTACAGCAGCGACGAGCCTTTCCTGCGCGGCTTCCTGCAGCATTACCAGACCGATACCCGGATGGCCTATGCCCAGGACACGCTGCATTTCCTGGACGACCGCCTGACGGTCAATGTGGGCGCCAAGTCGCTGAGCACCGATGTCAACTCGCAGTCGCTGGTAGCCACCACGGCCTTCGCGCAAGGCAATATCAAGGCCAAAAAGGGTTTTCTGCCGCAGGTGGGCGCCGACTACAAGCTTGATGACTATCAG
>JBEVMS010000292.1:0-4147 GCA_040508515.1 Dyella sp.
AGGCGCTGCCAGAGTGGACGGTGGACGGGTGGAGTGGCGAGGGTCTTGGTCATGCGTTCACTGCGTCGGTCGTGGCGCCGGATATCGCGGCGGGTTGGGTGAGGAATCTCCTCTGAAGTGAGGTCGATCAGGCACGGTCACAATGCGTCGCGTGCCCTAGGCGTTGGCAAGGGCGCCGAGGCGCCCGGCATGGCCGTACGCACGTTTCGCGGCATGCCGCCAGGTCACGGCGACGTGGCGGGTTTGCTGAGTACCTGTTCGATCGCCTGCTGGGTCAGCGGGTGGTAACCGTCCCTGGCCATGCGGTAGCTGCGCTTAGCGTAGGCCAGGCCGGCGGGCGTGGAGGCGAACGCCTTGTACACCGGCAAGGTCAGATAAATGCGCCCGATCCGCGTCATATGCTCGGCGGCGGCCGGCCACGCCGCTTTATCGCCGGCAGCGATCGCATGCTCGTACCAGCGCATGCCGATCTCGGCGTTGGGCGTGCCGGTGAGATGCCAGGCGGCGTCCAGCGCTTGGATCTTGGCCAGCGCAGTGACGTCGGGCAGGCGATCGAGGAAGTACATCCATTCCTGCGTGTTCCAGTCCTTGGCATCGAGTTGGGCGGCCTCCAGGCTGCCGGCGAGGAACGCGGTGCGTGCACGGTCGATGGCGTCAAAACGCGGCGAGTCGGGCAACGGTGCATCCTTGGGAAGGCCGCTGTCGTAGACCCAGGCGTGGATCGCCGACCAGCCCAGCTTGCCGGGGTTCTTGTCGACCAAGTTGGCCTTCATGTAGGCCAGCATTTGCTCCGTGGTAATGCTCTGAAACGCGAAATGGTCGAAGTAGCTCCTGAGGTAGGCGTCGAACACAGCGCGGCCGTAAGACTGCTCCAGGGTGCGCAGGAACCAGGAGCCCTTGTCGTAGACCACGTCCGAGAGCGCGTCGTCGGCGTCGACGCCGCGTGGGTCCGGCGCCAGCTTCTGTGCGTTGGCCGGCAGCGTGCCGATGCTTTTTTGCAGGGCGCGTGCCGACAGCAAGGCTTCCTCGTCGGCCAGCGTCTTGCCGTAAACGGCCTCGGTGATGCGGCCCTGCACGTAGGTGGTGAAGCCTTCATTGAGCCAGCCGTCGCGCCACTCGGCATTGGTCACCAGGTTGCCTGACCACGAATGCGCCAGCTCATGCGAGATCACGCTGACCAGGCTTTTGTCGCCGACCACGATGGTCGGCGTGGCGAAGGTCATGTTGGGGTTTTCCATGCCGCCGAACGGAAACGAGGGCGGCAGCACCAGCACGTCGTAGCGACCCCAGCGGTAGGGGCCGTAGAGCGTTTCGGCCGTGTCGATCAGCTTCTCGGTGTCCTCGAATTCCTTGGCCGCCTTGTCGACCATCGAGGGTTCGGCGTAGACCGCGCTGCGCGGACCGGTTTCGCGTACCGCGAGGTCGCCGGCGGCGATCGCCAGCAGGTAAGAGGGAATCGGTTTGGGCTGTTCGAAGTTGAAGTTGCCGTCCAGCGGATGCTTGGGGTCGTTGAGCGCGCTCATCACCACCCGCACGCCCTTGGGTGCGCTGATGTGCGCGCGGTAGGTGATGCGCACCGACGGGCTGTCCTGCAGCGGCACCCAGGAGCGTGCGTGGATCGATTGCGACTGCGAAAACATCAACGGCAGTTTTTTGTCGGCGGTCTGCGCGGGATTGAGCCACTGCAAGCCGCTGGCCGTGGGCGCGGTGGAATAGGTAATGCGCACCTGCGCCGGGTGACCGGGCGCCTGGATGGTCAGCTTGGCGCCCAGCATCGTATCGCGCGGGGCCAGCGCGTAACTCAGCGGCGTGCTGGCCCCACTGGCGTCCACGGCGACGACCGTGGCGATCTTCAAGTCGCGGGTATCCAGTACCAGGGCCTGCGCCTTGGGATCTTTCCAATCCAGCCGCAAGGTGGCTTGGCCATCCAGCACGTGCTTGGGGAAATCGATCGCCAGATCCAGATCCAGATGAGTGACCTGCACCTGCTCGGGCTGCGCGTAAGAACTTGAATCGGCGGCCTGGGCCGTCAGCGGCAGCGCCAGGGCGCTCAAGACCATCATGTAAGGCAAGCGCATGGGACTGATCTCCCCTTCAATCAAAGTGTTGAGTATGCCACTGGGGCTGACGCAGTGAGGGGGGAAAGCGCAGGCGTTGTGCCCACGGGTCAGTCTAAGCGGGGCCGCTAAGGCCATCGAGCCACGCTGGCATACGCGGTCGCTACCGAAGGCGCAGTATGCTGCGCGGGAATTTTTCGAGGCTCCGGCATGAGTACGTCGATCAGCTACGTCAGTGGTACCTCGCAGCAAGCCTTGCTCGGCGACACGGTCGGTGGCCTGCTGGCGCGGATCGCCGCGGCCTTTCCCGAGCGTCCGGCGCTGGTGGTACGCAGCCAGGGCGTGCGCCTGAGTTACGGCGAATTGCAGTTGATGGTGGAGCGCATCGCGGCCAACCTGCTGGCGTTGGCGATGCAGCCGGGCGAGCGGATCGGCATCTGGGCGCCCAATTGCGCCGAATGGGTGCTGTTGCAATTCGCCGCGGCCAAGGCCGGGCTGATCCTGGTCAACCTCAATCCGGCGTATCGCGCGCATGAATTGAAATACGCGCTCACCAAGGTGGACTGCCGCGCCTTGGTGCTGCCACAGCGGCACAAGAGTTCGCATTATCTGGAGATGCTGCACAGCCTGGCGCCGGAACTGGCGCAGTGCGAGCCCGGCGCCTTGCGCGCCGAGGGCTTGCCCGGCCTGCGCGAAGTGATTGTGCTTGACGAACAGTCGCTGCCCGGCACGCGGCCGTGGTCAGCCTTGCTGCGGCTGCCCGAGCGCGAGGCGCTGGCCAAACTGGCCGCGATCGAGCGCGAGCTGGCGTTCGACGAGGCGGTGAATATCCAATTTACCTCCGGTACCACCGGCGCGCCCAAGGGCGCCACGCTGACCCACCACAACATCGTCAACAACGGTTACTTCGTCGGCCGCGCGATGGGTCTGAGCGAACACGATCGGCTGTGCATCCCGGTGCCGTTTTACCATTGCTTCGGCATGGTGCTGGGCAATCTGGCCTGCGTCAGTCATGGCGCCTGCATGGTGATACCGGGCACGGGTTTTGATGCACTGGAAACCTTGCAGACGGTGGCCGAGGAACGTTGCACCGCGCTGCACGGCGTGCCGACGATGTTCATCGCCGAGCTGGAGCATCCGCGTTTCGCCGAGTTCGATCTATCCAGTCTGCGCACCGGCATCATGGCCGGCTCGCCGTGCCCGATCGAGGTGATGCGCCGGGTGGTCACGGAAATGCATCTGGACCAGATCACCATCGCCTACGGCATGACCGAGACCAGCCCGGTCAGCTTCCAGACCGTGCCGGGCGATCCGCTGGAACGGCGGGTGGACAGCGTCGGGCGCATCCATCCGCATCTGGAGGTCAAGCTGGTCGATACCCGTGGCCGCACCGTGCCGCTGGGGACACCCGGCGAGCTATGCACGCGCGGCTACTCGGTGATGCAAGGCTATTGGGAAGACCCGGTGCGCAGCGCCGAGGTGATCGACGCGGCCGGTTGGATGCACTCGGGCGACCTGGCGACGCTGGACGAGGACGGCTATTGCCGCATCGTCGGCCGGCTCAAGGACATGATCATTCGCGGCGGTGAAAACGTTTATCCGCGCGAGATCGAGGAATTTCTCTACAGCCATCCCAAGGTCGGCGACGTGCAGGTGTTCGGCGTGCCCGACGCCCGGCTAGGCGAGCAAGTCTGCGCCTGGGTGCGCCTGCGCGAAGGCTGTCGCGCCAGCGAGGCGGAAATCCAGAACTACTGCCGGCATCACTTGGCCTATTTCAAGGTGCCGCATTACGTGCGCTTCGTCGACGAGTTTCCGATGACGGTGACGGGCAAGGTGCAGAAGTACCGGATGCGCGACATGATGGTGGCCGAGCTGGGTTTGGTCTGAGCGCTAAGTGTGTTCGTCGCGGGATAGCCACCTTCACCTGGGGAATCCGTGCATGGTCATCGCCGATCAGCCTGCCTTGCGCCGCACCGTGGGTTGGGTGGCTGGGCTCAACCTGGGGTACTTCGCGGTCGAGGCGGTGGTCGCGTTGTCAATCGGCGCGGTTTCGCTGGTCGCCGACAGCGTGGATTTTCTGGAGGATGCCT
>JBEVMS010000156.1:0-4429 GCA_040508515.1 Dyella sp.
GCTGGAAGATTTCGAGCCGGCCTCGGCGCTTACCCCGGTGATCGCCGACCTGCTGCCGGGCGGGCGCTACACCGCGGTGGAGCTCTTCGGCGCCGGCGGCAGCGCGCGCGTGATGCAGGAACTGATCGCCGCCGGCATGCTCGAAGATTCGCCCACGCTGACAGGGCGCAGCCTGTTCGAGCAAGACGCGCGCGCACCGCTGGCGGCCCATCAAGAGGTGGTGCATCCGGTCGCCGCGCCGCTGAAACCGCGCGGCGGCTATTCGATCCTCTACGGCAACCTGGCGCCGGAAGGCTGCATCCTCAAACTCTCTGGCAAGGGCGCCACCCATTTCGAGGGCGTCGCGCGCGTGTTTGAAAGCGAAGAGCAGGCATTCGCCGCGGTGCAGGGCGGCGCGCTGGTCAAGGGCGACGTCATCGTGATCCGCAACGAAGGCCCGGCCGGCGGCCCGGGTATGCGCGAGATGCTCGGCGTCACCGCCGCGCTGATCGGCCGCGGCCTGGGCGACGACGTCGCGCTGATCACCGACGGCCGTTTCTCCGGCGCCACCCACGGCTTCATGGTCGGCCACATCGCACCGGAAGCGGCGCGCGGCGGTCCAATCGCCTTGCTGCACGAAGGCGACCGCATCGTCATCGACTCTGCCAGCCGGCAAATCTCCACCGATGCCGACCTCGACGCCCGCCGCGCGCACTGGCAAGCACCGGCGCCCAAAGTCGTCAGCGGCGCGTTGGCCAAATACGCCAAGCTGGTCGGATCGGCCTCCGATGGCGCCAACACGCATCCGCAAACAGCCGTCTCTACGCCCAAACCGTTCGATCTCAACGCCAACGCAGGAGTTACCGCATGAGCACCATCGCCACTACCGACGCCCTCGCCAATGCCCGTATCGCCGTGCTCGGCTATGGCAGCCAGGGCCGCGCGCACGCGCTCAACCTCAAGGACTCCGGGCTGGATGTGGTGGTCGGCGTGCGCCAGGACGGCCCGTCCTGGCACAAGGCGCATGCCGATGGCTTCGTCGTGGCCGAGCCGGCCGAGGCGGTGCGCGGCGCCGACCTGATCGCGGTGCTGACCCCGGACATGGTGCAGCCCAAGCTCTACAAAGAGGCGATCGAGCCCAACATCAAGCCCGGCGCGGCGCTGCTGTTCGCGCACGGCTTCAACGTGCACTTCAAGCAGATCGACCCGCGCAAGGACATCGACGTGATCCTGGTCGCGCCCAAGGGCCCCGGCGCGCTGGTTCGCCGCGAGTACGAGATCGGCCGCGGCGTGCCGTGCATCTGGGCGGTGTATCAGGATGCCAGCGGCCACGCCGAGGCCGCCACGCTGGCCTACGCGGCCGGCATCGGCGGCGCCCGCGCGATGCTGATCAAGACCGACTTCAAGGAAGAGACCGAGACCGATCTGTTCGGCGAGCAGGCGGTGTTGTGCGGCGGCGCCACCTCGCTGGTGCAGGCCGGTTTCGAGACCCTGGTGGAAGCGGGCTACCAACCGGAAATCGCCTACTACGAGGTGCTGCACGAGCTGAAGCTGATCGTCGACCTGTTCTACGAAGGCGGCATCACGCGGATGCTGGAATTCATCTCCGAGACCGCGCAGTACGGCGATTACGTCAGCGGTCCGCGGATCATCGACGCGGCCACCAAGGCGCGCATGAAGCAGGTGCTGACCGAGATCCAGGACGGCACCTTCGCCAAGAACTGGACCGCCGAATACCACGCCGGCCTGCCCAACTACACCCGCTACAAACAGGCCGATCTGGAGCATCCGATCGAGCAGGTCGGCAAGGCGCTGCGCGCGCGCATGCCGTGGCTGAACACCGCTGTGGCCAAGCCGGCGCTGGAACCGTTGAAGAAAGTCGGCTAACTCGCTGCCGGCGACCCGTGGCCGCGCGCCGCGGCGCGGGTCGCACCGGCGGCCTCACCGAAAGCAGGCAAAGACCATGAAACGTTTGCATCGTGCATTGACGGTAAGCCATCTGGCTGGCTCGGCGGCGGATCATCGTGACCGTCTGGACCTGCGCGCCGGCACCCCGCGAGCGCACCGGCAGGCCGCCGGGCGGGTCGACCCGCGGCCTCGTGCGATCGAACCACTCTCCACGCGCGCCGTCCCGTCAAGCCAACCGACGGCACCGCCGTTCCACGATTACCCGATCACCTTGCGCGACTAACCGCTCGACACCGCGGCGGGCATCCGCGGTGCTCGGCGTGAAGCTAAGCACTGGACCTTTCTTCCCGCCACCGGCCGCAACGCCGGCATTTCTAGGATACGTAACAACGTGAACGCGCCACTGCAAAACGCTCCACCGCCGCACCCACAGCACGGGCCTCACCCGCTGGCCGGTCAGGCCATGAGCGGCGCCGAGATCGTGGTGCAGGTGCTGGCCGATCAAGGCACCGACGTGCTGTTCGGCTACTCCGGCGGCGCGATCCTACCGGTGTACGACGCGATCTTCCGCTACAACGCCGCGCACACCCGCGACGACGGCAGCGAGCCGATGCCGCTGATCGTGCCGGCCAACGAGCAGGGCGCCGGCTTCATGGCCGCCGGCTATGCGCGCGCCTCCGGCAAGGTCGGCGTGGCGGTGGTCACTTCCGGCCCCGGCGCCACCAACACGGTCACCCCGGTGCGCGATTCGATGGCCGACTCGATCCCGCTGGTGCTGGTCTGCGGCCAGGTACCGACCGCGGCGATCGGCACCGACGCGTTTCAGGAGGCGCCGATCAGCAACATCATGGGCGCCTGCGCCAAGCACGTGTTCCTGGTCACCGACGCCAGCCAGCTCGAAGTAACCCTACGCAGCGCCTTCACCATCGCGCGCAGCGGGCGCCCCGGGCCGGTGGTGGTGGATATTCCCAAGGACGTGCAGAACGCACCGCTGATCTTCCGCGGCACCGGCGAACTGGCGATCCCCGGCTACCGCGCGCGTTTGCAGACGATCGAGCAGGCGCATCTGGACGACGCCGAATGCGCCCGCTTTCTGGACGCCCTCGCGCAGGCCGAGCGCCCGCTGATCTACGCCGGCGGCGGGGTGATCGCGGCGCAGGCCGCCGACGCGCTGCGCGAGTTCGCCGACGCCTTCGGCATCCCGGTCACCACCACCTTGATGGGCTTGGGCGCCTACGACACCACCGAGCCGCTGTCGCTGCACATGCTGGGTATGCATGGCACTGCCTACGCCAATTATGCGGTGGACGACTGCGATTTCGTGCTAGCCCTGGGCGCGCGTTTCGACGACCGCGTGGCCGGCCTGCCGCAGGACTTCGCCGGCGGCGCACGCTTTATCGCGCAGTTGGATGTGGACCCGGCCGAAGTCGGCAAGGTCAAGCCGGTCAACTGGCACCATTTGGGCGCGATGGGCGCGGCGCTGCGGCGGCTGCGAGAGTACGCGCAGGCGCACGGTTTCGACCCCGCCGGCGCGCAGCGTTATGCGCCCTGGCATGCGCACATCGCCGAATTGAAGCGCGTCTACGCGATGAACTACGACCGCGCCAGCGCGCTGATCCAGCCCTATGCGGTGATCGAGGCGATCAACCGCATTACCCGGGGGCACGCCATCATCAGCACGGGCGTGGGCCAGCACCAGATGTGGTCGGCGCAGTACTTCGATTTCCGCGAACCCCGCCGCTGGCTGACGTCCGGATCCATGGGAACGATGGGTTTTGGCCTGCCCGCCGCCATCGGCGCGCAGTTCGCGCGGCCGGACCTGGTGGTGATCGACATCGACGGCGATGCATCGATCCGCATGAACCTGGGGGAGCTGGAAACCGTCACCACCTACAATCTGCCGGTCAAAATCCTTGTGCTGAACAACAGTGGCGACGGCATGGTGCGGCAGTGGCAGAAACTCTTCTTCAAGGGAAGGTTCTCGGCCTCCGACAAAAGCCTGCACAAGAAGGATTTCGTCAAGGCGGCTGAGGCCGATGGCTTCGAATGGGCGCGGCGCCTGGACGATCCGGCAGCCATCGAATCCACCATCGCCCAGTTCCTTGCCTTCGAAGGCCCGGCATTCCTTGAAGTGATGATCGACCCGGATGCCGGTGTGTATCCCATGGTCGGTCCAGGCGCCTGCTATGCCCAGATGGTCACCGGCGACTTCATCGCCAGCCGTGACGCGGCGCCCGCCGCACCGTCTCCCACCGTCGCCAGCCCCACGGGAATGTTCTGAGCATGAGGCACCTGATTTCCATCCTGCTGCAGAACGAAGCCGGTGCCCTGGCGCGCGTGGCGGGGCTCTTTGCCGCGCGCGGCTACAACATCGAATCGCTCACCGTGGCGGCCACCGGCGATGAGGAAGCCTCGCGGCTTTCACTGGTTGTGTATGGCGACGACGCGGTGGTGGATCAGATCGTCAAGCAGTCACGCAAGCTGGTGGACGTGATCAGCATCGAGGAACTCACCACCCGCCAGCACGTGGAACGCGAGCTGG
>JBEVMS010000295.1:0-7779 GCA_040508515.1 Dyella sp.
TGGCGCTGCATCGTAATGAACTGCTGTATTCGTTGACCGATGTGACCGAGTGTGCGGTGGTCATAGGCGAGGACCAGTTGCTGTTACTTCCCTTCCTGCAGCCGGGACTTACCGTCCACTAAGCGTGTCGCGAACGCCGCGTGGGTACGCCGACGCCCAAGGCGTTCGCCTGAGCGAGTGGCGTATGCCGCATCTGGCGCACGATGCTGAGCTTAAGTACCACTCAGCGCACGGCCATCGGCCGGGCAGGCTTGGCCATCACCGGTGGGTTGAGCTCGGTCGTCTCCAACTGCTTGTGCATGGGCTCGCAGGTTACCGAGAACAGACTGGACACCCATTCAATGAACGCCTGCACGCGTGCGGACAGATGCCGCTTTTGCGGATAGACCACCCACAGCGGCGAACCCAGGAACACGGTGTCGACCATGACCGGTTCGAGCTGCCTTTCGTGCAGGCGATGCGCGGCCAGGCAGTAAGGCGCGTGGATAATCCCCAATCCGGCCACCGCCGCCTGGATCACCGATTCGCCATCGTTGATCAACATGTGCGCATCGATATCCAGCGCGACCCGTCCTGCGGGCGTGTCGAACTGCCATTGCAGCGCGCGCCCTGTGGTCGCATCGACGTAGTTGATCAGCTTGTGTTGCTTTAGGTCGTCGATGTGCTCGGGTCGGCCGTGGTGATCCAGGTAGCTGGGTGAAGCAAACAGGCCATTGTTGAAATAGCCGATCTTGCGCGCGATCAGGCTGGAATCCTCCAGTTCACCGATGCGGATCGCGCAGTCGAAGCCTTCTTCATTGAGGTCGAAGGCGTAATCGCGCATCGACAATTCGACGCGGATATCCGGATACAGCGCCTCGAAGGTGGCGAAGTTGGGAATCAGTGCGCTGCGCCCGATCGCCGTAGGCACGGCGATGCGCAGGTTGCCGCTGGGTTTGACCCGCGCGTGGCTGAGCGATTCCTTGGCTTCGGTCAAATCGGCCAGGATGTCCTTGCAACGGGCGTAGAACAGCGAGCCCTCGTCAGTCAGGCGAAGTGCGCGCGTGGTGCGGAAGAACAAACGGGTGTCGAGCTGTTCTTCCAGCCGCGAGATGGCGCGGCTGATTCCCGAAGGCGTCATTTCCAGTTGTTGGGCGGCGGCCGAGAAGCTCTTGGCCTCGACCACGCGGACAAAGATGGAAATGGTGGAAAAGTCTTCCATTGCACGGTCTCCGGCGACGGACGCTTGCGTCTGTCGCATCGTTCGCCAGGCTATCGACGGTGGTCGGGGTGAGCGAGGTGTCGGTAGCGGTGATGGCGCTGTGGTGTGATGTCACAACCGATGCTTGCCCGACGCTTTGACGCCTCGTCGCACCGCGCGCCATGGAGGGCATACCGCGCCACAGCGCGGTTGGACTGGCGATGGAGCATCCGGGGCGCAACACGTCGTGCATTCGTGATTGGTAATCACAAGAAAAGTGATTCTAAACCTATTTCTCGCCCCGGAGACAATACCTAGAGTCCCGCAGTCGCCTGCTCCCGTCAGGCAGAAATCCAGGGAACATCATGAAAAAGAAGGTTCTATATGCCGCTACGGCCGTGGCGGCTATCGCCGTTGGTGCCGTGCTGCTGGGTGAAAGCGCGCCCGAGAGCCGCGCGCAGACCGCCCCGGCGGCGCCCGAAGTGACGGTGGCGGCGGTCTTGCTGCGCAACGTCGAGGACACCGGTGTGTACACCGGACGGTTGCAGGCGGTCGACACCATCGATATTCGACCGCGCGTCAACGGCTATATCGACACCGTCGCTTTCAAAGAAGGCGCTAGCGTGCATAAGGGTGACGTGCTGTTCCGCATCGATCCGCGTCCCTATCAGGCCGAGGTCGATCGGCTCAGTGCGCAGCTGACCCAGGCGCGCGCCGAGGCCAGCCAGGCGCTGACCAATGCCGAGCGCGGCCAGCGCCTGCTGGCGCAGAACGCGGTGGCCAAGGAAGAAGCCGAACGTTTGAACACGGTCGCCGCCAGCGCACGCGCCAGCATTGCCGCCGGCCAGGCCGCGCTGGATGCCGCGCGGCTCAACCTGGGCTTTACCGACGTGCGTGCACCGATCGACGGCAAAGTCAGCAATCAGATGGTCAATGCAGGCAACCTGGTGTCCAGCAGCGACGTGCTGACGCGAGTGGTCAGCGTCAATCCAATCTACGCGTATTTCGATGTCGACGAGCAGAGCTACCTGAAGTTCGACCGTGCGCTGCGTCAATCCGGCAAGGCGCCGACGGTGGCGATGGCGCTGGCCGACGAGCAGGATTTTCCGCATCCGGGCAAGCTCGATTTCGTCGACAACCAGCTCAACCAGGGCTCGGGCACGATCCGCCTGCGCGCGGTATTCGCCAACGCCGATGGCTTCTACACGCCGGGCTTGTACGCGCGCATTCGCCTGCGTGACGGCAGCGCGCAGGCGCGCGCGTTGATCGACGATGCGGCGATCGGCACCGATCTGGGCAACAAGTTCGTCTACGTGGTGGGCGCCGATCACAAGGTCAGCTATCGCAAGGTCGACACCGGCCCGCTGTACGACGGCCTGCGCGTGATCACCGAGGGCCTCAAGGCCGGCGACCAAGTGGTGGTCAATGGCCTGCAACGCGTGCAGCCCGGCGTGCAGGTGCAAGCGGTCACGGTGGCGATGGATGCCAACCTCAGCGACGCCGACAAGGCGCAACTGGCGGCTTCCGCCACGCCTGACGCTAGCGTCATGACGACCGCCAGCACCAAGCAGCGCTGAGTGCGGATACTTCGATGAAAAATATTGCTCAATACTTTATCGATCGGCCGATCTTCGCGGGCGTGCTGTCGGTGCTGTTCGTGATCGCCGGCTCGATCGCGTTGTTCAAGTTGCCGATCAGCGAATACCCCGAAGTGGTACCGCCGACCGTGGTGGTGCGCGCCAACTACCCAGGCGCCAACCCCAAGACCATCGCCGAAACCGTCGCCACGCCGCTGGAGGAACAGATCAACGGCGTGGAGAACATGCTCTACACCTCTTCACAGGCGACCAGCGACGGGCAGATGACGCTGACCGTGACCTTCGCCCTGGGCACCGATCTGGACACGGCGCAGGTGCAGGTGCAGAACCGCGTCGCCCAGGCGCTGCCACGACTGCCCGACGAAGTGCAGCGTCTGGGTGTGACCACGCAGAAAAGCTCGCCGGACTTGACCCTGGTGGTGCATCTGATCTCGCCCGATCACCGCTATGACGGCCTGTACCTGTCCAACTACGCGCGCGTGCACGTCAAGGATGAGCTGGCGCGCTTGGACGGCGTGGGCGATGTGCAGATCTTCGGCGCCGGCGAATACGCGATGCGGGTCTGGCTGGACCCGGACAAGCTGGCGCGGCGCGGCCTGAGCACCGGCGAGGTGGTCAGCGCGATTCGCACGCAGAACGTGCAGGTGGCCGCCGGCGCGCTGAACGCCCAGCCGGTGCCTAACGCCACCGCCTTCCAGCTCAACATCAACACCCAGGGTCGACTGATCAGCGAGGATGAGTTCCGCAACATCATCGTGCGCAGCAATGCCGATGGCGTGGTGCATCTGCGCGATGTGGCGCGGGTGGAATTAGGTTCGAGTCAATACGCGCTGCGCAGCTTGCTCAACAACCAGGACGCTGCGGCGGTGCCGATCTTCCAGCGGCCCGGTTCCAACGCGATCCAGATCTCCGACGAAGTGCGCACCACGATGGAGCGCCTGAAGAAGGATTTCCCGCAAGGCCTGGATTACTCCATCGTCTACGACACCACGATCTTCGTGCGGTCCTCGATCGAGGCGGTGGTGCACACCTTGTTCGAGGCAATCATCCTGGTCGTGCTGGTGGTGATCCTGTTCCTGCAGACTTGGCGCGCCTCGTTGATTCCGCTGATCGCGGTGCCGGTGTCTTTGGTGGGCACCTTCGCGATCATGTACATCGCCGGCTTCTCGCTGAATGCGTTGTCGTTGTTTGGATTGGTGTTGGCGATCGGCATCGTGGTGGACGATGCGATCGTGGTAGTGGAAAACGTCGAGCGGCATATCGAACTGGGGCAGCCGCCCAAGGAGGCTGCGCGTAAGGCCATGCGCGAAGTCACCGGGCCGATCGTGGCCACCGCGCTGGTGCTCTGCGCGGTGTTCGTTCCGGCGGCTTTCATCAGCGGATTGACCGGGCAGTTCTATCGCCAGTTCGCGTTGACCATCGCCATCTCCACGGTGATTTCGGCGTTCAATTCGCTGACCTTGAGTCCGGCGCTGGCGGCGCTGCTGCTAAAGGGCCATAACGAGCCGAAGGATCGTTTGGCCGTCTGGATGGATCGCGCTCTGGGCTGGTTGTTTCGCCCGTTCAACCGCATGTTCGAGCGCGGCGCCAATCGCTACGTCGGCGGCGTCAGGCGGATTCTGCGCTCCGGTTCGATCGCCTTGTTCGTTTACGCCGGACTGGTGGCACTGGCCTTGCTGGGTTTTGCCAAGGTGCCGTCCGGGTTCGTGCCGCCGCAGGACAAGCAATACCTGGTGGCGTTCGCCCAGTTGCCCAATGCCGCTTCGCTCGATCGCACCGATGCGGTGATCCGTCGAATGACCGACATCGCGCTCAAGCAGCCAGGCGTGGAGGGCGCGGTCGCGTTCCCCGGCCTGTCGATCAACGGCTTCACCAACTCGACCAACTCCGGCATCGTGTTCGTCACCTTGAAGCCGTTCGACGAACGGCGTGACGCCTCGCGCTCGGCCGGCGCTATCAACACCGCCTTGCAGCAGAAGTTCGGCGTCATCCAGGACGCCTTCATCGGCGTGGTGGCGCCGCCGCCGGTGCAGGGTTTGGGCACGATCGGCGGCTTCCGTTTGCAGATCGAGGACCGCGCCGGACTTGGCTACGTCGAATTGCAGAAGCAGTTGCAGAATCTGATTGCCAAGGGCGCGCAGGTACCGGCGCTGGGACCGATGTTCACCAGCTACCAAGCCGCGGTGCCGCAGATCGATGCCGACGTGAATCGCGAGAAGGCGATGGCCGAGGGCGTCAACCTGGATGACGTGGCGCAGACCATGCAGGCCTATCTGGGTTCGCTTTACGTCAACGACTTCAACCAGTTCGGGCGTACCTATCAAGTGGATGTTTCGGCCGAGCCGTCGTTCCGTCACGAGCCGCAGGACATCGCGCAGTTGAAGGTGCGTAACGCCAGTGGACAGATGGTGCCGCTGGGCTCGTTCGTGACCATGCGCCAAAGCGTCGGGCCGGAACGGGCGATGCACTACAACGGCTTCACCACCGCCGAACTCAACGGCGGCCCGGCGCCAGGCTTCAGCACCGGCCAGGCGCAGACGGCCATGGAAAAGCTGTTGCACGACAACCTGCCCAACGGCATGACCTACGAATGGACCGAGCTGACCTATCAGCAGATCCTGGCCGGCAACACCGCGGTGCTGGTGTTCCCGCTGTCGGTGCTGCTGGTGTTCCTGGTGCTGTCCTCGCTGTACGAGAGCATTTCGCTGCCGCTGGCGGTGATCCTGATCGTGCCGATGGTGCTGCTCTCGGCGATCGCCGGCGTGTTCTTCACCGGTGGTGACGACAACATCTTCACCCAGATCGGTCTGATCGTGCTGGTGGGGTTGGCCTGCAAGAACGCGATCCTGATCGTCGAATTCGCTCGCGAAGCCCAGGCCGAAGGCATGGATCGCAATCAGGCGGTATTGGAAGCGGCGCGCTTGCGCTTGCGCCCGATTTTGATGACTTCGATCGCTTTCATCATGGGCGTGATTCCGCTGGTCACTTCGCACGGCGCGGGCGCGGAAATGCGTCACGCGATGGGCGTGGCGGTGTTCGCCGGCATGCTGGGTGTGACCATTTTTGGCTTGATCTACACGCCGCTGTTCTATGTGCTGCTGCGGGCGATGGTGGAACGGCGCGAGGCGCGTCGCGCGCAACGTCTGGCTGAGCTGCCCGCTCTTGAGGGTCATTGAGATGAAACGTTTGCAATGGAGCGCGCTGATGACGGCGCTGGTGCTGGCCGGTTGCGCCAGCGTGGGACCTGACTACAAACCGGCCGCGCCGAGTACGCCGACGCTGGCGAATTTGGATGCGCAGCGCGAAAGCGCCGCGCAGTTTCAGGCGCAGTGGTGGAAGCAGTTCGGCGATCCCACGCTGGATGCGTTGATCCAGCGCGCGGCCCAGCGCAATCTGGATCTGCGCATCGCGCTAGCGCATCTGAACGAATCGCGCGCGCTGCTTAGCGACACCAAGGCCGATCACCTGCCCACGATCAATGCCGGCACGTCCTACTCGCGCAGCTTGGAGCAGTATCCCGGCTTCACCGTTGGGCGCATTCCGATCAACACGTACCGGTCGGGTTTCGATGCCAGTTGGGAAGTTGACGTATTTGGCGGCGTGCGGCGCGAGGTGGAAGCCGCTAGCGCCGAGCTGGGCGCGCGCGAAGCCGAGCTGCAGGACGTCCAGGTCAGCCTGATCGCCGAGGTGGCGCGCAATTACTTCGAGCTGCGCGGCACCCAGCAGCGTCAGGCGATCGCGCAGCGCAACATCGAAAACTTGCGCGACACCGTGCATCTGACGCAGGTGCAACGGTCCGTGGGTACGGGCTCGGAGCAGGATGTGGCCAGCGCTTCGGCCCAGCTCAGCGCGGTCGAGGCGCAACTGCCGCTGCTGGATATGCAGCTGCACGCCAGCGAGTACCGTCTGGCGGTGCTGTTGGGTGAGCGTCCGGGCGAGCTGGAAATCGATCTGTCGCCCCAGAGCTTTACCCCGATCGCCACCAGCCTGCCCATTGGCGATGCGGGCGACGTGCTGTCGCGCCGGCCGGATGTGCGCGTCGCCGAACGTCAGTTGGCGGCAGCCACGGCGCGCATCGGCGTGGCCAAGGCGGATTTCTTCCCGCATGTTTCGCTGGGCGGTTTCATTGGGTTCCTGTCAGGCCGAAGCAACGATTTTGGAGGTCCGATCACGCGTGCCTGGTCGCTGTCACCGTCGATTACTTGGTCGGGTCTGAACGTGCAGCGAGTGCGTGCCCAACTGCACGCTGCGCAGGCGCAAACCGATGCCGCGCAGGCCAATTACGATCAGGCGATATTGTTGGCGGTGGAGGATGTCGACAACGCGATCACCGGCTACAACGACGAGCATCGGCGGGTGGACAAGTTGATCGAGCGAAGCGCACAGAGTGAGCGTGCCGCCAGCCTGGCCCAGGTCCGCTACAAGGAGGGCGCGACCGGCTTTCTCGAGCTGCTCGATGCGCAGCGCATTCAATTGGCGGCCGATGATGATCTCGCGCAAGCCGAGGCGGCCATCAACACGCGTGCGGTGACGTTGTACAAGGCCTTGGGCGGCGGTTGGCAGGCCTGCGGCGATGTGGTGTGCCACGGTTTGGCCAAGGTGCCGTGAGCGGTGACACTGGGATAGCGTGCGCACGGCTCCGCTCGTCGGGTGCCCGTCGTGGGATGTGGGCGGAAACGGCGCGGCTAACTTTGGGCATGATCGTGCTGCTGGGCGCACGCTTGACGGCGCCCAGCAGCTGGGCACGTCGCTGCATGCATGAGTATCCGTGGCGCATGCCATGCGCCCGGATGGCGATGGTGCCGTGCCGAGCGGCATTCGTGGCGCGGTCGCGCGTAACGGTAAATGCGTATGGACGTCTGGAAGGCCAATATCATTGTGACATGGTCGTTGTGATGGGGCTTCGAGCCGATAAGTTTGGCCTGAATTTTTCCACGTGCTCTTGACATCAGCCGGCTCGGTGCTGGGTATACAAACGCCACCGGCGAAGGGGCGAAGGCG
>JBEVMS010000210.1:0-8864 GCA_040508515.1 Dyella sp.
CACCGCGCGCAGTTCGTCCGGGTCACCGGCGCGGGCGTCACCGAAGCGCATCCGCACGACATCCAGATCACCAAGGAAGCGCCGAACTATCGGCTCAACTCCTGATCGATCCGCGCCGGCTTTCAACGCCGGCGCTTCGTTTGTGCGCTGCATAGTTCGAAGTCGGCAGCGTCGCGTTCGCGTGGCGTTGCCTTTGTTTTCCCTTTCCGCGACGCGCAAGCCGTCTTGCGGTTGCCTCGGAACCGGCCCATGACCGATATCCATAGCGACAAAATCCTGATCCTCGATTTCGGCGCGCAGTACACCCAGCTGATCGCGCGGCGTATCCGCGAGTTGGGCGTGTACTGCGAAATCTGGGCCTGGGATCACGAGCCGGCCGAGATCGCCGCGTTCAATCCTAAGGGCATCATTCTGTCCGGCGGTCCCGAGTCGACCACCTTGCCCGGCGCACCCAAGGCGCCGCAGGCCGTGTTCGATGCCGGCCTGCCCATCCTCGGCATCTGCTACGGCATGCAGACCCTGGCCGCCCAGTTAGGTGGCGCCACCGAAGCGGCCGACGCGCGTGAGTTTGGTCATGCGCAGGTGGACATCGTGGCGGCTGATCGCCTGTTCGCTGGACTGACTGATCACCCGGCCGAACCGGGCCAGAAGCTTGATGTGTGGATGAGCCATGGCGATCACGTCGCTCAGGCGCCGCCGGGTTTCGTGGTCACCGGGCGCACCGATCGCGTGCCGGTGGCGGCGATGGCCAACGAGGACAAGCGCTGGTACGGCGTGCAGTTTCATCCGGAAGTCACGCACACCAAGCAGGGCAGCGCGCTGCTGGAACGCTTCATCACCGACATCTGCGACTGCCGCACGCTGTGGACCGCGGCCAATATCATCGACGACCAGATCGCCCGCGTGCGCGCGCAGGTCGGCGATGATCAGGTATTGCTGGGCCTTTCCGGCGGCGTCGATTCCTCGGTGGTAGCGGCGCTGTTGCACCGCGCGATCGGCGACAAGCTGACCTGCGTGTTCGTCGATACCGGCCTGCTGCGCTGGCAGGAAGGCGACCAGGTGATGGCGACCATGGCCGAGCACATGGGCGTCAAGGTGATCCGCGTCAACGCGGCCGATCGCTACTTCAATGCGCTGGCCGGGCATAGCGACCCGGAGGCCAAGCGCAAGATCATCGGCGGGCTGTTCATCGAAATCTTCGACGAAGAGTCGGCCAAGTTGGCCAGCACCAGCGGGGGGCAGGTCAAGTGGCTGGCGCAGGGCACGATCTATCCCGACGTGATCGAGTCGGCCGGCAGCAAGACCGGCAAGGCGCATGTGATCAAGAGCCACCACAACGTCGGTGGCCTGCCCGAGCATATGAAGCTCAAGCTGGTCGAGCCGTTGCGCGAACTGTTCAAGGACGAGGTGCGCCGCATCGGCGTGGAGCTGGGCCTGCCGCGCGATATGGTCTATCGCCATCCGTTCCCCGGCCCGGGCCTGGGCGTACGCATCCTGGGCGAGGTCAAGCGCGAATACGCCGAACTGCTGGCGCGCGCCGATGCAATCTTCATCGAAGAGCTGCGTCGCTGGGATCTCTACGACAAAACCAGCCAGGCCTTCGCGGTGTTCCTGCCGGTGAAATCGGTCGGCGTGGTCGGCGACGCGCGCGCCTACGAATGGGTGATCGCCCTGCGCGCAGTGGAAACCATCGACTTCATGACCGCGCACTGGGCGCATCTGCCCTACGATTTCCTGGGCTTGGTTTCCACCCGCATCATCAATGAGCTACGCGGCGTCTCGCGCGTGGTCTACGACATCTCGGGCAAACCGCCGGCGACGATCGAGTGGGAATGATGCGAGCCGACGTACGTTTGCGGATCGAGCCTTCCACGCCAGCCGAAACGGTTGATCTGCGGACGAACGCACGGATGAGCGTCGTCGGGTACGACCCTCGATGAGCGGCATGCCTTCGCCATACGCGGAACGCCCGCGTGGCCCGATCGCGCTGACTCTGCTGGGTCTGTTGGCGGTGGTGTTTTTCCTCGGCTTCGTGGCACTGGGCACCTGGCAGGTCGAGCGCCGGGCCTGGAAGCTCGATCTGATCGCCCGTGTCGATCAACGTGTGCACGCGCCGGCCACCGATGCGCCGGGGCCGTCGCAATGGCCGACGATCAGCACGGCGGCGGACGAATATCGGCGCGTGCGTCTGCAAGGCACGTTCCTCTACGACCGCCAGACCTACGTCTGGGCGACCACCGACCAGGGCAGCGGCTACTGGGTGATGACGCCGCTGCGCAGTGCGGATGGCGCGGTGGTGTTGGTCAATCGCGGTTTTGTGTTGCCGCAGTGGTGTGGACGTACCCATCAGTGCGCGCAAGGGCCGAGTGGCGAAACCCGCGTCACCGGTTTGTTGCGGATGACCGAGCCGGGGGTGTTTCTGCGACGTAACGATCCGGCGCGCGACGACTGGTACACGCGCGACGTGCCAGGGATCGCCGCCGCGCGCGGGCTCAACCACGTGGCGCCTTATTTCGTCGATGCCGACGCTAGCGCCGCCAGCGTGCCGGATGCTTCCAACTGGCCTCGCGGTGGCCTGACGGTGATCCGCTTTCCCAACAACCATCTGGTCTATCTGATCACCTGGTACGTGCTGGCGTTGATGGTGCTGCTCGCCTCGATCCTGGTGGGCCGTAACGAATATCGCCTGCGGCAGCGCCAGCGTCTTGCTGAACAGCGCCGCGTCTGATCGCAGGCAGCCGGCCTCGTCGCGTTCGCGCCCAACGGTAGAATAGACGTCCACGAGAGCGACGGTGACCCCGCTGTGAACTTGATCAACGCTACGCCGAAACTGCTGGGATGAGTGTGCAGATCGACACGTCGTTGCCGTTCGATGCGGCCGATATCGCAGCCATGCGCCGTGCCTTGCAGTTGGCCGAGCATGCGCGTGACGCCGAGAACGAAGTGCCGGTAGGCGCGGTGCTGATGCTCGATGGCGAGATCATTGGGCTGGGCTGGAACCGCAACATCACCTTGCACGATCCCACCGCGCACGCAGAGATTCAGGCGCTACGCGCCGCCGGGGAGCGGCTGTCGAACTACCGCTTTGTCGGCGCGACCTTGTACGTCACCTTGGAGCCGTGCGCGATGTGCGCGATGGCGATGGTGCATGCGCGGATCGGCCGGGTGGTGTATGGCGCCAGCGATCCCAAAACCGGTGCGGCCGGCAGCGTGTTCGATACCTTGATCTCGTCCCTGCATAACCATCGGGTGGTGGTGCAGGGCGGGCTGTTGGCGGAGGAGTCGGGAACCATGCTGCGCGCGTTTTTTCGCTCGCGCCGCTGAGGGTGCTGTGGTGTCTGCGTCGAGTGCCAAAGGGCAAATGTGCCCGCGTCGTTGCCGAGGCGGCATGCCGGTCGTGGTCCCGTTACAGTCTGCGTATCGGTACCTGTTATTTTGTTGGATTGATTTTTGTAGGTACGCGTCCGCGTGAAATTGGTTAGTTACCGCCACCACGGCGTGCGTGGCGTGGGCAAGGTCGACGAAGTGTCACGAAGGGTGGTGCCGCTGGACGATGAGCATGGCCATCCGCTGACCGATATGTTGGCGCTGATCCGTGCGGGAAGTGACAGCGTGTCTCCCAGCATCATGCGTGAGCCGATGGCGCCGGTCGATCTGCATCTGCTCGCACCGATCCCCCGTCCGGCGCGCAATATTTTTTGCATCGGCAAGAACTACCCGCAGCGTATGCAGGCGTGGGCGCATGGCGAGCAAGGTTCGGCGGACGGCCGTATGCCGAGCCTATCGACCAAGGTGCCGGAATGCGTGATTGGCGATGGCGATATCATCCAGTATCCGCAAGGCCTGACCGCAGCGCTCGATTACGCCGCCGAGCTGGCCGTGGTGATCGGGCGAGGTGGGCGCGGCATCCGGCGCGCCGATGCGCTAGACCATGTGTTTGGCTACACCATCATCAACGATGTCACCGCGCGCGATCTGCGACCACCGGGGCAGGGCGCTTTTCTGGGCAAGTCGTTCGATACGTTTTGTCCCATGGGGCCATGCATCGTCACCGCGGATGCGCTCAACGCCCAAGCGTTTGAATTACGTTGTTACGTCAACGGCGAGTTGCGCCAGCAGGGCAATACCGACGAGATGATCCTGGACATCCCCACGCTGATCGAAACGCTTTCGGCGGGGATGACGCTCTACCCCGGCGATATCATCGCCACCGGCAGCCCTCGCGGGGTTGGCGCGGAATGGGATCCGCCACGCTTTCTGCAAACCGGCGATGAGATCCGCATCCAAATTTCCGGCATCGGCACCTTGAGCAACACCGTTTTTTGAGACGATCGCCATGCGGCAGGTGTCGCAAAATATGGCGCTTCCGGTCATATCCGCTAAGATGCTGCGTCCGCTCGGTGTTTATGAAGGGGCCGCACGCTGTCTAGCGTGCCAACCGGCGGCGGCGCCAAGGTTCGCTAGGCATCGGCGATGGAGCGTCGCAGACGGTAGGCAGTTCGGCGCATCCATCGCGCCAGACGGTTGCGGAGCACCGACGCCTTGCCGAAGCTGTCATCGCTTCCGATGGCAGCTTCGGCAGTCAACCGGGAGCTTGCCTTGCGCGCGATCTTGTCGTCCCTAGGATTTTGCCGACGCCACGCGCTGGCGCTGGCCTTGCTAAGTGCCTTGAACCCATCGATCCATGCGCAGCAGGCGCCAGCGCCGCCCCCCGTGCCGATTACCCTGCCCCCGATCACGGTCAACGCGATCCGGCTGAATCTGCCGCCGTTCGATATTCCGGCGTCGGTCGACATCATCAAGGTCGATGCCAGCGCGGCGGGGCATGCCGGAGTCAATCTTTCCGAGCAGTTGACGGGGATCGCAGGCGTGCTCGCCCGTGACCGGCAGAACTACGCGCAGGACGAGCAAATCTCGATTCGCGGCTTTGGCTCTCGCGCCACTTTCGGCGTGCGCGGGGTGCGCCTGTATGCCGATGGTATTCCCGCCACCATGCCGGACGGGCAGGGCCAGGTGTCGCATTTCAGCCTGGATGCGGCCGACCGTATCGAGGTACTGCGCGGACCGTTTTCCGCGCTGTACGGCAATTCTTCCGGCGGGGTGATCCAAATCTGGAGCGCCGATGGCAGCCGTCCCGCGCAAAGCAGCATCGGCGTCGATGGTGGCAGTTACGGCAGCTACCGGGTGGGCGCCGATACGCGCGGGGTGATGGGCCCGGTCGACTACAACATTGCCGTGTCGCATTTCCAAACCGACGGCTACCGGGACCACAGCCACGCCCAGCGCGAGTCGGGCAATGCGAAGTTCAACATCCAACTGGCCGAAAACAGCCGGCTGACCCTGGTGGTCAACACGCTGAGCCTGCCGGGCGCGCAAGATCCACTGGGGTTGACCTGGGCGCAGGTTCAGCAGGATCCGCGCCAGGCGGTGACCGGCGCGTACCAGTTCAATACGCGCAAGACGGTGCATCAGGGCCAGGCCGGGGTGGTGTTCACTCAGCAACTTGGCGCGGCCGACGAATTACGCCTGATGACCTACTACGGCAACCGCACGGTCAATCAGGTGTTGTCGATACCGGTCGCCTCACAGGCCAACCCGAAAAACTCCGGTGGCGTGGTCGATCTGGATACCGATTACGGCGGCGCGGACGCGCGTTGGACGCATCACGGCGAATGGCTCGACGGCAATTATGAGTTGGCGGTTGGCGTCAGCTTCGACGATCAAAACCAGACCCGGCGTGGCTACAACAATTTCGATGGCGACGTGCTGGGCGTGCAAGGCGCGTTGCGCCGCGATGAGCTGGACCACGTCTACAACCTCGATCAATACGCCCAGTTGTATTGGCATTTCGCGCCGGATTGGTCACTACTGACCGGCGTGCGGCACAGCGTGGTGCGGTTTCGGTCGGACGATTATTTCCTCAGCGTCGGCAATCCGGACGACAGCGGCCGCGTCGCCTACGGTGCAACCACGCCGGTGTGGGGCCTGCAATACCGGCCGAGCGACGCTTGGCGGGTGTATGCCAGCTACGGTGAAGGCTTCGAGACACCGACCTTCGCCGAACTGGGCTACCGCGCCGATGGTGGTGCCGGCTTGGCGTTCGATCTGCGTCCCGCGCGCAGCCGCAACCGCGAGCTGGGCGTCAAATGGCAACCGATCAAAGGCATCGAACTGGACGCGGCGCTGTTTCGCACCGACACCGCCAACGAACTGGCGGTGGTCAACAACGTCGCCGGCCGCTCCACCTACCAGAACGTCGGGCATACGCGTCGCCAGGGTTATGAGCTGTCGGCCGATGCCGGCTTGGGCGGCGATTGGCATCTGCGCGCCGGCTTTACGCACCTGTTGGCCAGCTTCCGTTCGGATTTCTTGACTTGCACGGGTGCCAATTGCCAGACCCCGACCACGCCGATCGATGCCGGCACGCCGTTGCCCGGCGTGCCACGCAACTACGGTTCGCTGCGCTTAGGTCACGACACCAAGCTGGGTTGGAGTGGCGGCGCTGAGCTCAACGGGGTGGGGCGCGTGACCGTCAACGATACTGGCACGGCGAGCGCGCCGGGCTACCTGCTGGCCGCCGTCGACGGCGGCTACGGCTTTGCGCTGGGCGGCGGCAGTTCGCTGCACCTGAGTCTGCGTGTGGACAATCTGTTCGATCGGCGCTACATCGGCTCGGTGATCGTCAATGACGGCAACGGCCGTTACTACGAACCGGGCCCCACGCGTAGCTACATGCTGGGCGCGCAATTGAACTTCTGAGCGGCGGCCCAGACGCCGTTAACACTCACGGTGTCAGCAGAAAGCTCAGCGCTTCGGCGCAGGGTTGCTCGATCTTCAAACTGAGCAAGGCATCGGCGCGGGTGTGGCCAAGGTTGATCGCCACGATCGGCTTCCCGGCGCGTGCTGCGGCTAGCGCGAAACGGTAACCGGAATAGACCATCAAGGACGAGCCGACCACCAACATCGCGTCGGCCTGTTCGAGTTGCTCGCCGGCCAGTTCAACGCGCGCGCGCGGCACATTCTCGCCGAAGAACACGACGTCCGGTTTCAACATGCCCTGACATTGCGGGCAAGCGGGAATGTGAAAGTCCGAGAAGTCCTGCGCTTCCAGATCGGCATCGCCATCCGGGGCGTCGGCGGCATCGAGTTTGGCCCACTGCGGATTGCGTTCGACCAACATCAGCTGCAACTGCGCGCGTGGCAGGCGATGCTCGCATTGCAGGCAGCGCACCTGATCGAGGCGGCCGTGCAGATCGATCACTTCGCTGCTGCCGGCGGCTTGGTGCAGACCGTCGACATTCTGCGTCAGCAATGCCTGCTGGCGGCCCTGGCGTTGCAGCGCGGCCAGCGCGTAATGGGTGGCGTTGGGCTGCGCGCTGCCGAAGCGGCGCCAACCAATCAAACTGCGCGCCCAATAGCGTTGCCGCGTGGCGTGCTGGCCGACGAAAGCCTGGTAGGTGACCGGCGGCGTGCGCTTCCACTGTCCCTGACCGTCGCGGTAATCGGGAATGCCCGAATCGGTGCTGCAGCCGGCACCGGTCAACACGAACCAGCGCGGATGCCGATCGAGCAGCGCGCGCAGCGCCGGATGAGCCTGCGGCTGCCGTGCCGCAGGGGCGCTCGTCGATGGCGGAGGCAACAGGCTCATCAGGCGGCCTGCTGCAAAGCGTCCAGATGCGCCACCGCCCCGACGATAGCCGCCGGCTCCGTTACTTCGACTACGCGCGGCGAGCCATTGAAGCTGGTATCGATCTCGTGCGCCCAGGTGACGTGGTAAGGCATGTAGACACCCCAGCCACCCAGATCCACCACCGGTGCAATGTCCGAACGCAGCGAATTACCGACCATCGCGAAGCGATCCATCGACACGCCGGGAAACTGCGCCAGCACGCGCCGGTAAGCGGTCTGATCTTTCTCCGAAACGATTTCGATGCGCTGGAACAACTCGGCCAATCCGCTGCGCGCTACTTTCTGTTCCTGGTGGAATAGGTCGCCTTTGGTGATCAGCACAATCCGATGGCGCGCGGCAACGGCTTCGACCGCCGCGCGGATGCCTGGCAGCAATTCGACCGGATGCGCCAGCACGTCCTTGCCGATCGTGATGATGCGGTGCAGATCGTGCGCGCTGATGCGGGCCTGGGTCAGCTCGATCGCGGTTTCCAGCAAGGATAACGTCATGCCCTTGGCGCCATAGCCGAACAGCGCCAAATTGCCGCGTTCCACTGCCAGCAGGCGTTCGTGCAGACGCAGATCAGCCAGATCGACATAGCCGCCGACGATGCGCTCAAACTCGGCATGCGCCGCCTGGTAGTAACCCTCGCTGTGCCACAGCGTGTCGTCACCGTCGAAACCCACTAACTCGATCACGATCCGATTCCTGGTAAGATCAGGCCTATTTTAGCGCAGGGTGACCACGGCGGCAGATCGCCCTGCGTGATGTCACCGCTGGGGTTTGCGCAGGCGCCACCACCGTCACCACAGTTACCGCCGACGCGTAGCCACGTGCACACGCAGACCGCACACCGCTTACGAACAGACGAACAAACCCGGAGACGTGAAGGTAGAACCTTAGCGTCTCCGCCGTGCAACGCCGTGCGCAATCGCGTGCAGTTGCGGATTTTGCGCCGCCGCTTCGCTAAGACGCAGGCCGATGCCGGCCAGGCTGCGCAGATCTTGCTGATTGTGCGTGGCGACCCGGCGCAGATGGGTCGCGGCGCCCCCGCGCAGATAACTCAACCACGCCGCCGGCGCCTCGGCGCCGGGCAGGTCGTCTTCGCGCAGCACGCCCAGCAGCTCGCGCTCAGCGGTTGCCAGGCGGCAGTTTTCCCAGCAGCCGCGCCACTGCCGGCGCACGGGATGAAGCA